>SVSV01000023.1 GCA_015064125.1 Oscillospiraceae bacterium | reverse complement strand
GACTTGTCGCAATCTCGTTCATTTGTGCGGCGAGCGGCAATGATGTTCTCGCTTCGCTCGAAATGATGTTGACCTTCGGTCAAATGATGTTGTGCCTGTCGGCACAAATGAAAAAATCCAACTCGTAAGAGTTGGATTTTTTGTGTGTTCTGACCTTAATAGATGCTATACAATAATTATTTAGATCGAAAATCAAATTTTCCTGTATTGATATATATTTGATTGTATTGGTCTGGCATTATTCGAATATTGTGTTTTTTAATAACATCAAGAATAATTTGATTTGTAATAATAAAATCTAAATCCTTTTTTTGATCTTTTAATCTTATGAAGAAACGAAAATCCTTTTCTTTACCAATTCCGCCTTTGAGTCCACCTCTAATGTCATAATTTAATTCTATCCATCTAATATTGGAGACTTCAATTGTCGTTTGCTTTTTTCCCTTTTTTAAAATTAAGCAATCATCGTCAACATACATATATCCACAAAATTTATTCAAATGATATACGAAAGGTGCCATTAGTAACAAAGTGAATAATAGAAAGGCAATTATGAGCCAAAGATTAGAAATACTTATACTTTCCTCCCCCAAAAAAGAAAAAATTATTAGAGCTATAAAAGCCCCACCCATTAAAAATATTCCAAATATGCTTAGGAATACGTCATGGGGATTAAGATAATATTTTTTCATATCTTCACCGCCTTTCGTTATTTTCGTCTGCTATCAAGCCAACTGTAATAATCCTCTAACAGCTTTTGTTCTTATCAAAATCAAGCATTTCTATCTTTTTCTCGTTGATCTCATACGCCTTTCTGATAATATCGTAAGCGTATTGCTCGTCCTCATTTTTCGGGGGATTTTCGAGAAAAGACAACTTGCATCGCAACAGAGTTAGTTTTACTTGATAGTATGGTTTAAGATTTGGCATTTTCGTTCTCCTTTCGGGTGGTAAACACATTATACCGAAAAGGAACGGAAATGCAAGAAAAGTTTTTGAAAATTATTTGTTGATAATATTATACCATATTTTTCGAAAAAAGTAAAGTATCTTTTGTAGGGACAGGCGTCCTCGACTGTCCGCTTGTGGCACTAGGGTACTCGTTTTTGCTTCGCAAAAGCGAGAATTCTTCGCCGAGCCGCTGGTGAGCCAGCTCCCCGACGGCTTTCGGCTCGAATGCGAACCTAATTCTGCGTCGCTTCGCTCGCAGAGCGAGCTTCGAAGCGGCGAGTGCCCCAGCCAACGCAAAAAGGACACCCGAGGGTGTCCTTTTTGCGTTGTATTAAGGCTACGAAAAAGATATTTTTGGTGGGTTGCAATTAGGATTTGAACTCAAACGTTTTTTGCAAGAGCCTTATCGATGAATATACCGTTGATTGTATATGCTATCGCTACTATTGCAACGATCAAAAAATATATTTGAAACTCAAAAAACACTCGAAATACTATTACTGTTGCAATCAAAATAGCCCACATCGAACATGATATCAAAAGCATTATCACTGACAAAAATAGATTTTTAATTTTTAGATTGTGTATCTTTTTTGGCTTCCTGATTGTTTTTGTATTCAACCACTTATAGCAATTAAGGTAAAGAATATCAATCCATACAAAAAAGACAGTAACAAGCAATAAAGCAATTACAGGAGGTATTGCTTTAACGATAATTCCGGCAAGCACTGTAAATATCGACATCATTACAGTAACAATGAGAGAAAATACAAGTATAATCATTGTGACAGTACACAGGTTGTTCTTTTTCATATACTCTACTCCTCCATTGTTATTGATAGAAACGACTCCACCTTTCTATGTTTATTTATTATAACATACCCCTTTCGGAAATGTCAAGGGAAATTTGCTTGGCACTAGGGTACTCGCCTACGGCGAGGATTCTTCGCCGAGCCGCTGGTGAGCCAGCTCCCCGACCGCTTTCGGCTCGAATGCGAACCTAATCCCCCAACGCAAGCGTTGCGGTGCTCGATTCGACGCGATAGCACCGCAGCCAAACAGAAAAGCCACCCACGAGGGCGTTAAAAGGAAAACGGTGCTAGGACGCCGCCCAAAGGGCGGCTATTCGTCCACAAGCACTACGTGCTTGTAAAAAGAACGCTGCCGCGTTCTTTCAACCTAGTCCAAACGCGTCGCGTTTAGACTAGGCTCGTGGCCTAGGGCCACGACCAAACAAAAGACCCACCCCGAACGGGGTGGGTCTTTTGTTTGGCTGCGGTGCTAGGATTCGAACCTAGGGAATGACGGAGTCAGAGTCCGTTGCCTTACCGCTTGGCGACACCGCAATATCTTATTCCTTGCAGAACAAACGCTATTATAGCAGAACAATTTTTAATTGTCAAGAGGGTTTTGGCAAAAAAAGCAAAAAGTTTGCATTTACAGTATGCCCCTACACAAGCAATTTATGCACCGCAGAGGTTTTGATATCATACAATACCATTAAAACAGTTAAGGAGCTTGCTATGACGCTTGAAAATATGTCCCCCTGCAGCTGCGGCGTTGTGCTGGCCGCACCCACACATCCTTGCTTACCGCCACTCCCCGCGGGCACACACGTAAAAGTCATCAAAGCCTGTAAAAGCCTGACCGTGATCGATGCCGAGGGACTTTGCCTCACCCTTTCCAGCGCGCTTGCCGCCAGGATCATCGTCATAAAACAGATAACGTGACACGTTATCGCATGTTTTTTCAAAAAAAGTTCTTGAAAAGCCATTTACAATATGCTATAATAGGCCACGGAACACGTTTGTCTCTACCCGTGGCACAGCTGGATAGCGCGCGAGACTCCGACTCTCGAGGTCGCAGGTTCGAATCCTGTCGGGTAGGCCAAAAAATTCGACAAGCTTCGACTTGTCGAATTTTTTTATCCATTGCGAAAGCAATGGTATATCATCACGCTTTAGCGTGTATCTCATCACCGAAGGTGTATATCATCAGCCGCAGGCTGTATTTTGCTTTCGCAATGATGACATACAACACTTTGTTTTGATGATATACAATGCTCCGCATTGATTTATTTAAAGCCGACTTTAAGGATTTATGATCCACACGAGTTCAAGACCATATCGAAACTGCATTAAATATCCTTTTTATTACTCCTTCACAATAAAGAAAAGCACTTCCACTCGAAGTGCTTTTCTTTTTATAATTTAATCCTCAATCGCGGCAATACGCGCATCGTGCGCGGCGATCTCTTCGTCACTCTTCATGCCGGAGCCGTGGGAGTGTGCCTGAATGGTGGGCGCCTCCCCATTGGGACCAAAGAAGGGGGTGATGTGATCGTTTTCGTATTTTACGCGATCCGCCTCAAGACGGAAATCGGGAATGTCATAGGGCACGCCACGCTCAAGCAAGCTGCGATGACCAAGAATGGCGACCGATGCCATCGTGGTGGCAAAATACACGTCAAATTCGGGAGTACGTCCCTCGCGAATACAGTTGAAGAACTCACGGATAACAAGGAAATCACCGCCGCCATGACCTGCGGTTTTGATCAGCTGCTCGTCAGGGTCGTTCCAGGAGGGATTATACGTGCTGTTGTCTTCCCTGCCCTCGGGCGTGTCCCACTTGTTATAGCGCAGCAGCACCTTTTCGCGCTCGCCGCGTATATTCTCGATCTGTCCCTTTACGCCGCAAATACGGTAGGAATTCGCGTGTGCGCCAAAGGCAGCGCAGCCAGTAACACGGAATACGGAATCATCGTCATTCAGACAGGTCATGATCGCCGCGCGGTCCTGCACACCCACGCTGAGCAAAGAATTCTCAGGGAACGGCGCATATACAGGCATAGCGGTAACACGCGTCGGGCGTGCACCTGTAATATACATAAGAGGCGCCAAGGAATGTGTGATATAGTAGGCACGGGGCAGCCAGTTACGCCAATGATGATAGTAAGGACGAAGCCCCTTGATCTCCTTATCGTCATGCGGATCAATGGGGTGATTATACTCGCCCTCCGCATACAGCAGCTTGCCAAGCGAGCCACCGCGGAATACACGGCGCATCTCTTTATTGAACTTCATAAAGGGATAGTTTTCCGAGAGCATGTAGATGGCCTTGCTCTTTTCAACCGCACGTACCAGTGCCACGCCCTCAGCCATGGTGCTGTTTGAGGTGCATTCGCTCAGCACGTGAATATTCTTTTCAAGTGCCTTGATGGCAAAGGGCACGTGCTGATTGAAGTTGTTGCAAAGGAACACAGCCTCAAGACCCGGATGATTGATAAACTCCTCAAAATCCGTGTAGGTCGCCACGTCGTCGCCAAGGTGCGCCTTGGCATCAGCCAGCTTCTTTTCGTTGCGGTCGCATACTGCCACAACCTCACCGTTGTTGGCCAAAATGACCTTGTAGAAGCTGGAGCCGCGGCCTAAGCCAAAAATGCCGAATTTAACCGTTCTTTTCATAAAAAATTCCTCCTTTTAAATATCAGGGTAAGAAAACCAGGAATAAAATGCCCACAAAGGACAGTGCCACGGACACCCATTCGCGCCACGAGGGACGCTCACCCCGCAGCGCGCTGATAAGGCACGATACGATCATCGTGCCACCCGTGACAAACGGATATTGCACCGAGGCAGGAAGTACTGCCAGCGCCAACAGCAGCAAGAAGTTAGCCACCTTATTGATACTGCCGTACCCAAGTGTAAAGCCAAGCGCCTTCAGCGAAGGTCGCTTCATGCCCTTTAGCATAAAGAGCAGCACAACACCCGAAAGCGCCGTGCCAATAATAGCGATCCAGATACTGTACGAGGCCGAATTTGCCTTTTCATAAGGAGCAGCGGTAAAGACCTTGGAGATCACACCTGACATACCGTTCAGGGTAAAGACGCCCGCGTAGTAAATAAAGCCGCCCTTTTTCTCGCCACGTTTTACGGTAATGGTAAGCGCCGCCACGATCAGCAAAATGCAAAGTCCCTTGCCCAAGCTCCAGCCCTCGTGATAAAACAGGATGCCGAACACAAAGGGTAACAGCATGCCACCAAGCATAGCAAAGATAGAAAACACCGACAAATTGATATGCGCAAACGCCTTGATGGCACAGAAGGTATAAAGCAGTGAGTTGATCGCCGCCAGCGTAGCCATCAGGAGCGTGAAGGACGTAAAACCGACCGCAAAGCGATTGATAATGAGCAGGCAAAGAAGCCCTGCAACCGAAGAACAAAAGTTAAAAAGAAACGTGCCACGCACACTGCTGCCATATTCCTTTTGAAAGCGCTCGTTAAAGAAGAACTGCACGCCAAACATCACCACCGCAAGCGTGATAATGCCGTAATATAAGGGCATAACCATTCCCTCCCTTCACCCATATTCTATCACGCCTCAGTCGGTGTGTAAATGGAAGAATTCCATAATCGTATGGAAATTTTCCCTTTTTAAATTGACAAATCGGCAGAAATTTTCTATAATATGCGCAAGAGGTGATGAAAATGGAGCAAAATATCTGTAAGTTCAACCGTACAAGCTCAGGGGACCTTATCTGCACGAATTTCGTATACGAAACAAACAAAGCGCAAGCGGGCGGTACCTGTCTTGATAAATTTACACTCGGCTTTGGGGTAAAGGGAACGGGCGTGCTTAAGGGGGGCGGTCAAAGCTACCCCTTCTCGCAGGGGTGTGTGTTTTTCGTGCCCCCCAACATACCTTTTTGTGTGAACGGCGAGGGTGAGCTTTGCTATTTTTACCTGCATTTTCACGGCCGACGCGCCGAGGAGCTTGCCCTTCGTGTGGGTGTTTTTGATGAGCCCGCCGTATTTGACAAGACCGAGCATTACGCGCGCATTCTGGATTTTGCCTTTGATTGCCTGCACAAGGCAACAGCGGAAAATCTGGATATTTTCAGCGAAGCCGTGCTGCTTTATATTTTAGGACATCTGGAAAGCAGCCGTCACGCGGACGGTGGGCTGATCACCGAGATCATTACCAAAACAAACGAGTACTTTTCCGACCCTCAGTTTTCTCTTTCGGCCCTTGCCGCCGACCTCGACTATGACACAAAATATCTTTCTGCCCTCTTTAAAAAGAAAAAGGGTATCCCCTTTACACGCTATTTGCGTGACCTGCGCATCAGGCACGCTATATTTTTGATGGAGCAGGGCGTGGTCAGTGTAAAAAACATCGCCATTCTTTCAGGCTTTGGCGACGCACTGTATTTTTCCAAGCTCTTCAAGGAAGCGATGGGGGTTTCTCCAAAAAACTACATTGAAGAGCTGGAAGCAACAAGATCTGCCAACCATACATAAAGATATCCCGGGATTTGTTATAAACAAAACATAGCGTTTTCTGCAAAAAGTCATTTTCCCCATACGGTGTATATTTTGCCCGAAACAGGCAAAAATAGAAACAACACCAAGAAAAGGAGAAAAAGCATGCAGAAAAACAATTTTATCTACAAGCTCAAAAATGACAAGAGCGCCCGTGCCATTGCCATTACCATTGCCGTGATGCTGCTGGTGCTGACCGCCATCATCATTACCACAGTGATTGCCAACAGACCGCCCGAGGATTTGAACAATCCCCCCATCGATACCCCCGCGGGCGTTGAGGATCCCGACGACGAAACGCCCGACGACCCCGATGACGAAAAGCCGGGCGAGCAACCGGGTGAAACGCCCACCGATGCACTGCCCAGCCGTTTCTTATTACCCGTATCGGGGGTTCTGCTTTCGGTACACGACGCGGACCTGCAGGTGTTTTCGCCGACCATGCAGGATTATCGCGTGCACCTTGGCATTGACATCGGCACCACCGAGGGCGCCAGCGTTTCGGCCATGGCAGACGGGACCGTGACGCAAATCTGGGACGATGTGCGCATGGGCAGATGCGTTGCCATCAAGCACGGCGGCGAGGCCTATACCATTTACAAAAACCTCACGGCAGAGCACCCCGAGGGGATCCTTGTCGGTGCCACCGTCAAGGCAGGTGACGTCATTGGCACCGTGGGCGACAGCGCCATGGTGGAGATCGCCACCGACCCGCATCTGCACGTGGAAATGACGGTGGGCGGCATCCAGGTCGACCCCACCGAATATTTTGACGAGGACGCTATGGCAACACTGAAGGAGGACACCAACTACGAGGATGCCTCCTGAACACAAAAACGCACCGCAAAAGCTTGCGGTGCGTTTTTCTTTATTCGTATTGCTTTATTTTTTCAGCTGTGCCTTTACCCACGCGATCTGTGCCTTCACAGAGGCAACCGACGGGCCACCCTCGGAAATGCGCTTGGCAACGCAGGCCGAAAGATCGATAGCATCATACAGATCCCCCGTAAACAAACTGCTGTAGCTACGGTAGGTCTCGAGGGGCAGGGTCTCCAAAACCGCACCCGTTTTGATACATTCGGCCACAATGCTACCCGAAACACGGTAAGCATCACGGAAGGGCATGCCCTTCTTGACCAGATAGTCGGCAAGGTCGGTAGCGTTGATAAAGCCCTCCTCAGCAGCCTTCCTCATGCGGTCGGAGCGTACGGTCATGGTGTCGATCATCGGCGTCATCACGTCAAGGCACATAGCCACGGTCTCGGCCGCATCAAACACACTCTCCTTATCCTCCTGCATATCCTTGTTGTACGCAAGCGGCAGGCCCTTCATCGTGGTCAAAAGCGCCATCAGGTCGCCATAAACGCGACCCGTCTTACCCCTGATGAGCTCAGCCATATCGGGGTTCTTTTTCTGGGGCATGATAGACGAGCCCGTGGTATAGGCATCGGAAAGCTCGACAAAACGGAACTCCCAGCTTGACCACAGGATCAGCTCCTCGGAAAAACGCGAGAGGTGCATCATCAAGATCGAGCAAGCGCTCATAAAATCAAGGCAAAAATCACGGTCGGAAACACCGTCGATACTATTGTAGGAAATATCGTCAAAGCCCAGCTGTGCAGCCTCAAAGCGGCGGTCGATATCGTAGGTGGTGCCCGCCAGTGCGCAGGAGCCGATGGGCGACACGTTCATACGTGCGGCAGCATCCTCAAAGCGCGATTTATCGCGCAGCAGCATCATGGCATAAGCCAGCAGATGGTGTGAGAAAACGATGGGCTGTGCGCGTTGCATATGCGTGTAACCGGGCAGGATACAGCGGTCGTATTTAGCGGCCTTGGAGAGCAGCACCTCGATCAACCCCACAACACGCCTGACGATCGCCCCGACCTCATCGCGCAGATACATACGCAGATCAAGCGCCACCTGGTCATTACGGCTTCTTGCTGTGTGAAGCTTTTTGCCAACAGCCCCCAGGCGCGTGGTAAGCTCCTGCTCCACAAACATATGGATATCCTCACAGCTCTCGTCAAACTCAAGCGTCCCCTTCTGCAGGTCCTCAAGAATTCCCTTCAAGCCGTTTATCAGCGTATTGGCTTCGCCTTCCTCAATAATTCCCTGCTTGGCAAGCATTGCGGCGTGTGCCATGCTACCCTCAATATCCTGCCGATACATTTTTCGGTCAAAGCGCAGTGAGGAATTGAAATCATCTGCTATTTTTTCGGTTTTGCCTGCGGTTCTGCCCGCCCACATTTTTGCCATTTTGCAAACTCCTTTTGCTATGTTTATGCGCGCCAAAGCTTATAACGCGCTACCGGGGCTGCCTCAAATTTGCATTTGAGGCAGCCCCGAACCAAGGGGATAGTCAGATTTAGGCGAGAAGCGTTCAGTACCGCGGCGTGAGGCGTACTTTGTACGTCGAGCCTTGGGAGGGGCGGTAGAAAAAGTCCGCTTTAAAAAGGAAGAATTTCGAAGAAATTCAACCTATTTTTCACATAATTATCTCATTTGCTCTTTTTATGGGTAAGTGAGATTTTTTCTTTATTTTGCGGACTTTTTCGGTCGCGCCAAATATGACAGCCCCTGTGCTTGTTCTTATTTCTTGTTTCTCGCAGTTGCCATTGCCTGCACCTTTACGGGCAGACCGAACAGGTTGATAAAGCCGTCAGCATCCTTCTGGTTATAATCACTCTCACCGAAGGTGGCAATTTCCTCGCTGTAAAGCGTGTAGTCGCTCCAAACGCCTGCATTGATGATATTACCCTTGTAGAGCTTCAGTCTTACCTTACCCGTCACGTTCTCCTGCGTTTTGGTGACAAATGCGGAAAGTGCCTCACGCAAGGGGGTGAACCACTGGCCGTTGTAGACCAGCTCAGCAAAGGTAACCGAGAGCTTCTGCTTCTCGTGCATAGTCATCTTATCAAGGCAGATGGTTTCAAGCACCTCGTGTGCCTTATAAAGAATGGTGCCGCCGGGCGTTTCGTACACACCGCGGCACTTCATGCCGACCAGGCGGTTTTCCACGATGTCAAGAATACCGATGCCGTTTTTGCCGCCAAGCTCATTGAGCGCAAGCACGATCTCCTTAGGCGTCATCTTCTTGCCGTCAAGTGCAACGGGCACGCCCTTTTCAAACTCGATCTCAACATAGGTGGGCTCATCAGGTGCCAGCATGGGAGAAACGCCCATTTCAAGGAAGCCGGGCTTTTCGTATTGCGGCTCGTTGCCCGTATCCTCGAGGTCAAGACCCTCGTGGGACAGGTGCCAGAGGTTTTTATCCTTAGAATAGTTGGTTTCGCGGTTGATCTTGAGCGGCACACCGTGTGCCTCTGCGTAATCGATCTCCTCCTCACGGGACTTGATATCCCACAAGCGCCAGGGAGCGATGATCTCCATATCGGGGATAAAGTGCTTGAACGCAAGCTCAAAGCGCACCTGGTCGTTACCCTTACCCGTGCAGCCGTGGCAAACAGCGTCAGCACCCTCCTTAATGGCGATCTCAGCCATTGCCTTGGCAATGCAAGGACGGGCGTGGCTGGTGCCGAGCAGATATTCCTCGTATTTTGCGCCTGCCTGCATGCAGGGCACGATGTAATCCTCTACGAACTCGTCGGTGAGGTCAAGCACGTACAGTTTGGAGGCACCTGTCTTAAGCGCCTTCTCCTCAAGCCCCTCCAGCTCGTCGGCCTGGCCAACGTTTGCAGAAACGGCAATCACTTCGCAGTTGTTGTAATTTTCCTTCAACCACGGAATAATAATAGAGGTGTCAAGACCACCCGAATACGCAAGTACAACCTTTTTAATTTCCTTTTTTTCCATGATAAACTCCTATATAAACGCCGCAGCGGTTTTGAATATGGCATTATCATAGCACTTATTTGCGCGTTTGTCAAGCGGTTTTCTGAATATTTTTTCATTATTTTTTGTTTTTTTGAAAAATCCCCCAAAAAGCCTGCAAAGCAGGTGCTCCCCACCCGTTTTTTCGAGTTCGCGCACGTATTATTGCTATAAATTATTAAAGCATAATACACCGGAATATATTTTACCTGCCACCCCCCCCGCAGCGCTGCATATCAGTGCATGTTTTGGCGAAAATTATTCATTTTAGTGAATATTTTTTCTATGTAAAAGGCAGCACCTGCCTTTGTGGCGGGTGCTGCCACGGGGCTGTATCAAGGAGCCCTTCAGGCCTCCTCGATAACGTCCTCGGTGCGAAACACAAGCGAAATACACCACACACCGGCAAGTGCCACCAGTGTGTAAATGATTCTGGCAAGCAACGTATCTGCGCCACCAAAGAGCCACGCCACAGTGTCAAAGCGGAACAGGCCGACACCGCCCCAGTTCAAGGCACCGACGATCACAAGGATCAGTGCAATACGGTCAATGATGTTCATCATTTTTACCTCTCTTCCAAGAACAATCCACTTGCTCTCGCCTATATTTTTTACAAATGCACAAAATTTAATCACGGTAAAAAATGCCGATTTATTTACAATAACAGATTTTTGTGCTATACTATAAAAGAAAACGAGATAAAGGAGGTGGTATCCTTGATAAACGTCACTGCGTTTGTGCCCACATATATCAAGCACATTTTTGAGCTTTTACAGGAAAACGGCAAGCACGGATATCTGGTGGGCGGTAGCCTGCGCGACATTTTGCGCGGCGTAGCACCGCACGATTTTGATCTGACGACCGATGCCACCCCCGATGAAATGCTGCAAATCTTTGCCGACTGGCGCATCATTCCCACGGGCCTCAAGCACGGCACCGTCACCGTATTATCGGACGGCCACCCTGTTGAGATCACCACACACCGCACCGACGGCACCTACACAGACAGCCGCCATCCCGACAGCGTCACCTTTACCACAAGCCTTCAGGAGGACCTGTCGCGCCGCGATTTTACCGTCAACGCCATGGCGTGGAGCGAGGAGGGCGGCCTTATTGATCTTTTTGGCGGCATCGACGATCTGCAAAACGGCATTTTGCGTGCCGTGGGAGAGCCGGAGCGCCGTTTTTCGGAGGACGCGCTGCGTATTTTGCGCTGCTACCGCTTTGCGGCACAGCTTGACTTTACCGTAGAAGAAAGCACCGCACGTGCTGCGAAAAAATGTGCCGCACGCCTTGCCGACATTGCCGTTGAGCGCATTTTTGCCGAGCTTTCACGTATGCTGGTGTCGCCTGCCGTGGAGAAAGGGCTCATAGGACTTCTCCAGGCAGGATGTGCCCCTTACGTGTTTTTCGGTGCCACCCCCGACTGTCACGCATTGCCGCTGCTGCCAAGCCTGCCGCCCGATGCCGCACAGCGGCTGGCGGCGCTGCTTTCCCAAAGCACGGAGGATGCCGTAGAGAGACTGCTTACGTCCTTGCGCACCTCCAAGGATTTTGCCGCAAGCGTGCGCGCCTGTTTGGCCGTTTTGCACGATGTCGTGCCGCAGACCCCCTACGAGGCAAGGCGCTTTGTTTGCCGCCATTTCCCACACGCGGAAAACGGCCTTACATTAAAAGGCTTATTGAGTGGCAGCGATACTACCGAGGCGGTGGCACTTTGCCGCCGTGTACTGCGTGACGGCACCGCCGTAGAGCTCCGTCGCCTTGCCGTTAACGGCAAGGAATTACAGACACGCGCAGGCGTGCGCCCCGAAAAGACCGCCGCCCTGCTTGCCCTGCTGCAGGACCGCGTATGGCAGGAGCCTGCCGAT
Source organism: Oscillospiraceae bacterium (assembly GCA_015064125.1). Taxonomy (GTDB): domain Bacteria; phylum Bacillota; class Clostridia; order Oscillospirales; family CAG-272; genus Firm-07. Next base: position 10,940 of record SVSV01000023.1, on the reverse strand, counting down.
AACAAGCGCGATATCTTGCTGACCCTTGCCACACAAATCGTGAAAAAGGAGAATTGGCTATGAGTGAGATTTTCTTTGAAGAATTTACCTACCTCTCGTCGGACGGCGTCACCACCGTGCACGCCTATATCTGGGCGCCCCGAGAGCCCCGTGCCATCATACAGCTCTCACACGGCATGTGTGAGTACGTTGAGCGCTACGACGAATGGGCCCGCCGCTTTGCCGCCGCAAGCATTGTATTTTGCGGCAACGATCATTTAGGGCATGGGCGCACGGCCAAAGAGAAAAACGACCTTGGCTATACGGCCCCCCGCGGCGGTGCCGAGCTTCTCGTTGATGACCTTTATAAAATGAGCCTGCTCATGCGCGAAAAATACCCCCATCTCCCCTTGTTTTTATACGGGCACAGCATGGGCTCGTTTGCGGCAAGGCTGTATTTAAGTAAATACGGACACCTGCTATCGGGCGCGCTCATCAGCGGCACCGCAGGCAGCGGCGCCCCCACAGGGCTTGCATTAAAGCTGACGCATGCCATCGCACGCCTCAAGGGCACCCGCCATCGCAGTGCCTTTATCACCTCGCTTGCATTTGGCGCCTACAACAAGCGTTTTCAAGGGGAAAACGACCTGCATTCCTGGCTTACACGCGACAAGGCCGTGCGCGACCGCTACGAAAAGGACCCCTTTTGTCATTTTGTATTCACCACCGCAGGGTATGACACTCTGTTTTCTCTGCTTGGCGCAGTCGGTAAGAAGACATGGGCGGCAAGCGTACCCAAAAATCTGCCTATTTTGCTGTTTGCCGGTGATATGGACCCCGTCGGCAGCTATGGCAAGGGAGTGGCAGAGGTGCACGGGCGCCTGCTGGCGGCTGGCTGTAACAGCACCTTAAGGCTTTACGAAAACGGGCGCCACGAAATGCACAACGAAACAAACAAGGACGAGGTGTTTGGGGATCTCATTGACTTTTTATCAAGGATCCCTATGCCGATCATCAACAAGGAGCAGGACAATGAGCTTTGATAAGATCAAGCAAACAAAGGGCCGTGTGCTTGGCATTGATTTCGGTGAGGCAAGAACAGGCCTTGCCGTATCCGATGCCTCACGCCTGCTGGCCTCGGGCATTGGCAACATCAAGGGCGGCGGTCTTGAAAAATCGGTTGCGGCCATTGCCGAGGTGGTTACCACCGAGCATATCAGCGCCATCGTGCTGGGGCTGCCCGTTAATATGAACGGCACAGAGGGGCCGCGCGCCGCGCGCATCCGCCAGCTGGCCGCCATACTGGAGGAACGCTTGCCCGACGTGCCGCTGGCACTCATGGACGAGCGCATGACCACCATGGCCGCCTCGCGTTTTTTAAACGAGACCAATACGCGCGGCACTAAGCGCCGCGGCGTCATTGACACGCTTTCAGCAGAGATCATTTTGCAAAATGCCCTCGATCGTTTAAAAAGATGAATGAAACCAAGCGCACCGTTGTGGCAAACGGGAGATCCTACACCTACAAGCTGACGCACAAGCGCGTCAAAAACGCCATTATGCGCATCACCCCCGATGCCATTTGCGTATCTGCACCCACACATATGCCACTTTCTGCCGTGGATAGCTTCGTCACAAAAAATGCTGATGCCATTGAGCGTGCACGCCAAAAATTCGCCGCGCGTGAGGCCGCGCGCCCAAAGCCGCTGTCACTCGTGGCGGGCGAATCCATCTCGCTTTGGGGGATCTCTCATCCCATCGCCGTTGAACGCTCCTCCAAACGCGCAGCGACCATAAGGAACGGCGCTCTTGTGCTATCGGTAAAGGATCCCGACGATGCCGACGAGCGCTATCGCACCTTTTTAGAATTTACAGCACGCGAGGCCGCACGCATGCTTACCGCGCGCACAGCGACCCTCACCCCCCTCTTTGCCCCCAAGCCGCCCTCGCCACCCGCGCTGGTATTTCGCACGATGACAAGCCGCTGGGGGGTATGCCGTCCGACCGTAGGGCGCGTTACCTTAAACCGTCGATTGATTTTTTTACCCATTCACCTGGTAGATTACGTGATCTGCCACGAGCTGGCGCATTTTCACCATGCCGATCACAGCACCGCATTTTGGCAGGCCCTTGCTGACGTGATGCCCGACTGCAAGCAGCGACGCAAGGCACTAAACGACTACCCATTACCCGTCTTTTTGCAAGAATCCGCTAAAAAACCATAAAAAAGCCGCGCATGCAAGCGCGGCTTTTTGTCTTATGTTAGATCTCATAAAAGCGCCATCAGAAACAGCACGACCTGCAAAACTAGCAGCACAGCCAGCACACATACCAGCACGCGGGATACACGGCGCACAGGCACAAACGAGACCTTCACGGGGCCCAGCAATAACAGCACCAACGAGATCAACGTGCAGGGTACCGAAATCATAAATGTCATCACAAAGAACACCAGCAAAAAGCCAAGGCCAATGGCCGAGCCCATGTCAGGATCTGTTCCGTGTGCCACCTCCTCGATCTGTACCGCAACACCGAAGTAGAGCGAAAAAGCACCTACAACGATCGCACCCACCGCCACAATGATGGCAATCACAAACAAAACGCGCTCTCTATTTTTCATAAGCCCTCCTTATTTTCCCACGCAAAAGTGCGAAAAAATATCTGCCACGATGTCCTCACCAACAGCCCTGCCGTCAACCTCGCCAATGGCACCCATAGCAAGCTCGATCTCCACGCAGGAGGCATCAAGCGGCACATTGTTCTCAAGTGCCGCAATGGCACGCGACAGACCCTCAGCAGCCCTCGTAAGAGCCGCATACTGTCTTGCATTAGACACGATCGCATCGTGGCGCAGATCAAGTCCAACCGAGGCAAACAAGCCCTCCACCGTATGCTGCAGGGCTAAAATCTCACCCGTAGCGGCACTTAGCTCTACTACGTGCGCAAAATCAGCCAGCAGCTCACGCGGAAACGACCTGCCTTTATCCTGCTTGTTGAGCACCGCCACAACGCTGCCCTGTACCGTTCGTAAGCGATCAAGAAGCGCGAGCACCCCTCGGTCAGGAGCAGCACTTCCATCAAAAACAGCCAGTATCAATTCAGCGCGATCGATGGCGGCATCAGCACGTGCCACACCGATCTGCTCAACGGCGTCATCAGTTTCACGAAGCCCTGCCGTATCCGACAGGCGAAGCGTCACGTTACCAAGCGACACGGTTTCACTCAAAATATCGCGCGTCGTGCCTGCAACGTCAGTCACGATCGCGGCATCGTGCCCGACGATCGCATTATACAGCGTTGATTTTCCGGCATTGACGGGACCGCAAATGACGGTTTCAATTCCCTCACTTACCGCCCTGCCCGTTTGCCAGGTGGCCAGCAGGCGTGCAACGTGCATGTGAACCTGCACCAATGCACTGTGCAGCTCCGACAGGCTCATGCCCGACAGATCCTCCTCGGGGAAATCGACCCTTGCGTAAACATCCGATAAGATCAAGGAAAGTCTCTCGTAAATTTCTTTGATCTCACGCGAAAGCCTTCCCTCCATACCGCCGCGCGCAAGCGCCAGACGCCCTCCGGTATCAGCATCGAGCAGCGCTCCCAATGCCTCGGCCTTAGGCAAGGCCATTTTGCCGTTCATCACAGCGCGGGCTGTAAACTCGCCCGCCTCGGCGGCACGCGCACCTGCCGCCATCACAGCCCCAAGCACGGTGCTTGTCAAAAGCACACCCCCGTGGCAGGAAATTTCCACCACGTCCTCGCCCGTAAAGGAGGCAGGTGCCGCAAAATACGTGGCCAAGCCCTCGTCAAGCACAATACCCTCTCCATCGGATATTTTACCGAAGCAGGCACGGCGGGGAGCATCCCACGGCGCACCGCCCACAGGAGAAAACACACGGCGCAGCACCGCGACCGCATCGGCGCCCGATATGCGTATCACGGCAATGCCGCCCTTGCCACGCGGCGTGGACACAGCGGCAATCGTATCTGTTACTTTCATAAAAACCACAACACGGTGCGTCGCCTGCCCTGCGGCAGTGCGCCGCACCGTGCCCTTTTTACTGATTATAAATTAAAATTCGGCAAACTCGTCAAATTCAGCGCGGGGTGCCGTGGTGGCACTTGCCTCCTCGTCGAGATACATCACGACCTTGCGGTTGTTTTCACTGCCGATCGAGTTGGTGGAAACGCCCTCGATCTTCTGCACCTCAGAATGAATGATGCGGCGCTCATAGGGATTCATCGGCTCAAGCATCACGCTCTTTTTGTAGCGAAGCACCTGCTCTGCCTTTCTGCGTGCAAGTGCGCGCAGCGTTTCCTCGCGCTTTGCGCGATAATTCTCAACGTCAACGGTCACGCGACAAAAATCGCGCTTCTCACCTGCCACCTTCTTATTGGCGGCAAGATTGGCAAGATATTGCAAGGAATCCAGCGTATCGCCGTGATGGCCGATCAGCGCACCTGCGCCCTCTCCCTCCACACGGATCAGCTTATTCTCGTCCTTTTCGTCGCTCTCAACCAGCGTCACGGTGGCATCAATGCCCATGCCGTCAACCAACGCACGGATCAGCTGTGCAGCAGCTGCTGCGCCCTTTGCACGGTAGGTGGCAGTGATCTTAGCGGGCACGGCACCGATACCGAGAAAGCCCTTCTTCGGCTCCTCAACCACGGTATATGCAATGGCCTCGGCATTGGGTGCACCAAGCTCGGCCACTGCCTTCAAAACGGCCTCCTCCACACTTTTGGCCGTTACGGTAATTTCCTTCATCATAACAAATTCCTCGCTTATTTCTTATTGTCGTTGTTCTTGCGGTCCTCTTTCAGGTGCGGCACAGCCGAGGGCTTTTCCTCAGCGGGCTTTTCCTCAGCGGGCTTTTCCTGCACCGCGGGCTTTGCCACAGGCTCCTCTACGGCATCGCGTACAGGGGGTGGCAGGGGCTCGTCATCCTCATCGATATAATGAAGAGATCTCACCTTGCCTGCGGGCGCGCCGCCGACACGGGGTGCTTGCTGCGATGCTTTACCGCCCTTACCCTTCAGGGCCTTTTCAGCGGCCTTATAATCCTCCTCCGTAAAGACAGGCATCGGCATCACCTTGCTCATGATAAACTGCTTCAGGGTAGAAAGAACGCTCTTGAATATCCAATAAATGCCGACAGCTGCAGGTACGATAAACGCGATATACACGCTCATCAGAGGCATCATGATATCCATCATGTTGTTAGAGCAACCCATTTGTGCATCCTGCACCGCGGGCTGGGGCATAAACTTGCGGTTGAGCTTCATGCTGGCAAAATAGAACACGAACGTGAGGATCGGTACCAGCACAAGAATGCTCGTAAACGAAGGGATCTGACCCATGTTGAGGCCAAACAGGCTGAAATCGGGGATAGTAATATTGGCCGTGAGCGCATTGTAGCACTCACCTGCATTGCCAAAATAAGCAAAGCTTTGCAGACCGTCGATCTTGGTGCCTGCCTGCGACAGCAGCTCAATGGTGCCCTTGCCGGCGCCAAGCTCAAGGCCAAGACCGCCCGCCGCCTTTGCGGTAGTGCAGTAGGTCGTCAGAGCCGTCGAAAGCGAAGCGGCCTTACCGAGCACGTAGCGCAACGGATCGATAACGATCTGATAAAGAGCAAGAATGACGGGAAGCTGAATAAGCAGCGGCAAGCAACCGCCCATGGGGTTGTAGCCCTCGTCCTGATACATCTTCTGAATTTCCTGCGCCATCTTCTGCTGAGTAGCCTGGTCAGTACGACCCTTATACTTGTTGCGGATCGCCATTTCCTTGGGACGCAGCTTAGCCTGCTTTAAGGAATTCTTTTGCTGCTTAATGCCAAAGGGCAGCATCAAAAGCTCGACGACGATGGCAAAGATCAAAAGGCCAAACACGTATTTGCCGCCGGTGATCTTGGTAAGGATCTGCAAGAACTTACCGATCCACACAAGAATGGTATCAATAGGGCCGTTTTCAACCTCAAGGGATACGGTCTCCTGCATACGCACCACGATCTCGTCAACCTGCTCAGCCGTGAGCACGGCCTTAAACTCCTCAAATTTGACAACAGAGGCATCGTCAGTGGGCTTAACCTTATCCAGTGCAGCCTTGGCACCGTCAAGATCTACGGTACCGAGGTCAGGGGCGTCAGCATTTTTATCAAAGCCCTCTGCAGCCATATTATAGCCACGTGAGGCAGCCACAAACATTTCGCGTGCCTCAGCGCTCAGCGGCAGAATGCGCGAAAAATAAATGACGCCGTTTTCATCATTGGCGGTCCAGGAGCTGTTAATACCCGTGTCCTTCTTACCGCCACACCCTGTAAGAGCCACCAGCATCACAGCTACCAGCACAAGGCTGAGCACCACTGCGAGGGCTCTTATCATCGTTTTCTTTTTCATAGATTTTTTTCCTTTCCTTGGACGGAAGTGCCCGTTTCATCACACGATCTCACTTCACGATTGGATGCGTTCTCATTGACGTCTTCTTGCCCGTGACGTCCGCTGCCATCCTCACAGCACTCATCGGGTAGGGGTATCGTACGCGGTCCCTTATAGCGAAGCCCCTTCTCGGGCACGGGGTCATATCCCCCCTCGCAATACGGGTTACACCGCAGGATCCGCCAAACACTCAGGATCAGTCCCACGAAAAAGCCGCGTTTTTGAAACGCCTCGATCGCGTATAAAGAGCAGCTGGGCGTAAAGCGACAGCAGGGCTTTCCCTTCAATGGGGACAAAAATTTTCTGTAAAAGCGAACAAGCCAGATACAAATATATTTCATCAGGTTTTTTGCAGCATACCGAGCGCGCCAAACGCACGCAGCATATCGGCCGTCACGTCGGCGGTCTTTTTGCCGCGTATCTCATCACGCGCGGCCAGCACCACAAGGTACCCCGTTTTAAGCCCTCGGGTCAGCTTTACCTCACGGTAAGCCTCGCGCAGCAGGCGCTTGGCACGGTTGCGCACCACGGCACCGCCCAGCTTTTTGCCAACCGACAGCCCCACGCGATTCAGATACTTCTTTTCGGGGTTTGCCCGCATCAGGCGCTTGGCGGCATAGTCGCGCAGCACGTAAACAGCAACTGTTTTGCAAACAAAACGTGAGCCGCCGCGGAATGCCTTATTGTACAGATGATGTTCTTTAATGGCGTAATTTTTCATGTGTGCACTGCCCCTTTTTCACTTCCGTTACTAAAGCAATAAAACAGTAGATTTAAAAATTTCGGTAAAACGAAAACACCGACGCCTGTGACAGTTGCCAGAGACATCGGTAGTTTTCTATGTGGCGCGGGACTTAGTAGGTCAGTCTCTTTCTGCCTTTTGCGCGTCTTCTCTTCAGAACGTTTCTGCCGTCAGCAGTTCTCATTCTCTTTCTGAAGCCGTGCTCCTTTTTTCTTTGACGTTTTTTGGGTTGGTAAGTTCTGAGCATTGTGAGCACCTCCTTAAATTTAAAATCGGAAGCGTGTTTCGGGGCGGATAACACCTATCGTTGCCGGAACGCTTTTTACAGTGACTTATTTATTATATACGCACTTTCACAAATTGTCAAGGGTTTTTTTCATTTTTGGCAAATTTTTCTGTATTTTGTGAAAAAAGCGAAAAAACGAAACACGGCAACGGAAGCTTTTTGTCAACGATGATCCCCCTTGCTTTTTTTACGGTAATATGCTATACTTATGAGGCACGCTCTCGTGTATAGAAAAGAGGACTTATGAAAATTTTAGTTTTAGGCGACGTGGTGGGCGAGCTCACCCTGCCTTTTTTACGCGACCGCCTTTGGGAGCAGCGCCGTGCGCTGGGCGCCGATCTGGTCATTGCCAACGGTGAAAACGTTTGCGACATTCACGGCATTTCTCCAAGGGCCGCCGAGACACTGTTTGCCGCGGGTGTGGATTTTATCACCACGGGCAACCACGTATTTGACCGCCGCGACGTACAGGTCTTTTTAAACGACTCGCATTCCGTGATACGCCCCTGCAATTATCCCGCTGTTTGCCCCGGAGAGGGCTCACGCGTCATCACCGCCGCTGACGGGTGGCGTGTCCTTGTTGTGAACGTGTCCGGCTCAGTGTTCATGGACGCACTGGGTGATCCGTTCCGTGCCGTTGAAAACGAGCTTGAGCGCGCGCGTCGCACCTATGACGTGGCGGTCCTGGATATCCACGCAGAGGCCACCTCTGAAAAGCTGGCGCTGGCGCGCCATTTTGATGGGCGCTTTGCGGTCATTTTCGGCACACACACGCACGTGCCGACTGCCGACGAGCAGATCTTACCGAACGGCACGGGCTACATCACCGACGTCGGCATGACGGGCCCCATTCACAGCATTCTGGGTGTAAATCCCACAGACGTGATCGAAAAAATGCGCACACACATGCCGCGCCGCTTTACGGTAGCCACGGGTGAAATTGCCGCACAGGGTGCATTATTTGATATTGACCCCGTGGTGGGAAAATGCACGTCGGTGCGACGCATCAAATTTTAAAAGGCAGGCTTTTATGGCAAAAATCAAATTTCGCGGCGGTGCAATGCTCGCACCCACGCCCCCCGTGCTGGTCAGCTGCGGCACGATGGAGCAGGCCAATATCATCACCGTGGCCTGGTGCGGCATTTTGAATACCGTTCCGCCCAAAACCTACATTTCGGTGCGTCCCTCGCGCCACTCTCACGCCATCATTAAGGAGCAAGGGGAATTTGTACTGAACCTCACCCCCGCCTCGCTCGTGCGTGCCGCCGATTACTGTGGCACCTATACGGGCGCCAAGGTAGACAAATTCAAGAAGTGCCACCTCACCAAGGTACCTGTTGAGGAGGTAGCAGCACCCTTGATCGGCGAGACATCGCTTTCACTTTGCTGCCGTGTTACCGACATTGTGTCCCTTGGCTCACACGATATGTTTATGGCGGATATCGTGGCAGTTTACGCCGACGATGGACTGCTTGACGAAAAGGGCAAGCTCCATATGGCGAAGGCCGGGCTTTGTGCCTATGCACACGGTGAGTATTTTGCACTCGGCAAACGGATCGGCACCTTTGGCTTTTCTGCCAAAAAGAAAAAGCCGCATGGCAAAAAATAAAGAGTGCTCCCTTATCGCGCAGCAATAAGGGAGCACTGCTTTTTTAAAAGGCATACCATAAAAAAGAGGCACGCATATTTTTACTTACAGGAAACCGTCCCTTTACGGCTTCCTCCCAAAACGCAAATTTATGTAAAATTGGCATATTTCTGAATTTTTTTCAAAGACATCTTGCAAAACACTATAATTTATGGTATAATCAGTATCATTCTTTTGAAAGTGAGGCTCTATTCTATGCAATTTGAAGAAAGAAACATTGCAAATGAGGCTGAGCAGGCTAAATTATTACACGAATTGGTAGAGCAATCCGTCAGCGAATATCAGATCCCCGCTGCCGCATTTGATAACTATCACGTAAAGCGCGGCCTGCGCGAGCCCGACGGCTCCGGCGTTATGGCCGGCGTTACGCGCGTTTGCAATGCCCACGGCTATATCATCAACGAGGGCGAGCGTACACCCGTTGAGGGCGAGCTTTATTATCGTGGCCACCGTATGTCCACCCTGTGCGAAAACTTCGTGCGCGAAGATCGCTTTGGCTTTGCAGAGTGCTGCTATCTGCTGTTTTTCGGGCAGCTGCCGACCAAGGAGCAGCTCAAAAAATTCTCGCGTCTCATCAGCAGCTACGAGCATTTGCCCCCCCGCTTTGACGAGGATATCCTGATGAAGGCCCCCTCCCCCTCCATTATGAACAAAATGGCCACGGGTGTGCTTTCCCTTTACGCCTACGACGAAAATCCCGACGACACGTCCCTAGCCAATATGCTGCGCCAAAGCATGTCACTCATTGCGCGCGTGCCGATCATTGCAGCGCACGCCTACGCTGTCAATCGCAACGTATTTGGTGGGCACGGCTTAAATCTCAACAACCCCCGTCCCGAGCTTTCTACCGCAGAAAACTTTTTGCGCATGCTCCGTCCCGACAAGTCCTACACAGATGAGGAAGCCAAGCTTCTTGACCTGTGCCTTGTCGTGCACGCTGAGCACGGCGGCGGTAACAACTCCTCGTTTGCCTGCCGCGTGCTTTCCTCATCGGGCACGGACACCTATTCTGCCATCGGTGCCGCTATCGGCTCCCTGAAGGGCCCCCGTCACGGCGGTGCCAATATCAAGGTGCAGGAAATGTTTGATAACATCAAGCAAAACGTAAAGGATCCCACCGACGAGGAGGAACTTGCCGCATACCTGCTCAAAATCATGCAGGGCAACGCAAACGACGGCAGCGGTCTTATTTACGGTATGGGCCACGCCATCTACACCAAGTCCGACCCCCGTGCCCTGATGCTCAAGCGCCAGGCGCGCACCTTAGCCGAAAAGCGCGGCTTCGGTGGCGATTTCGCCCTGCTTGAATCCATCGAGCGCCTCACCCCCGAGCTTTTCCGTCAGCATAAGGGCATCAATAAGCAGATGTGCGCCAACGTTGACCTGTATTCGGGTCTTATTTACCGCATACTGGGCATTCCCGAAAGCCTTTACACGCCCCTGTTTGCTATTGCACGCGTAGCAGGCTGGTGTGCCCACCGTATGGAGGAGTACATCACGGCCAAGCGCATCATCCGCCCTGCCTACAAGTGCATTACCCCCGCAAAGGAATATATTCCGATCGACAAACGCTAAACATAAAAACCGCCGCACCAATAGGGTGATATCCTTAGCGGAGAATTTACACTTTGACAAAAGTGCAAGCATCGCATTTGTCTGGACAAATGCAAAAGGGCTAAGCCCAAACCCTTAATACAAGCAGAAAGAGAGAACAAATCGGTGAACTGCCCCAAATTGTGCGGACAGCACAAAAAAGAGTCCTAAAGTAGAAATATTCAATTTTCAAGCAACAAACTGGCATCGTTTTTCAAGCGGTGTCAGTTTTGTTTTTAATTGGATACGTTCGT
>SVSV01000022.1 GCA_015064125.1 Oscillospiraceae bacterium | reverse complement strand
ATTCGAACCCTTGTGGGGTTGCCCCCAAACGGTTTTCAAGACCGCCTCGTTATGACCACTTCGATACCTCTCCGTATAAGACTATTTAGTTTTTAGATTTGCGAATTTTTTAGAAAAAGTTTTAGAAAGAATAATTTTCTGCACTGTCGGAAGGGCAGAAATGTCAGGCACGTCAAGGCTTTTTGATGCTTTGCAGAAACTCGCGACTGCAAATTTTCAAGACCAGCTCCTTAAACCGCTCGGACATCTCTCCTTGGTTGCGGTTTGCAATCTCAAACGAAGTTATTTTAGCACATTATGCGGTGGTTGTCAAGTCGTTTTGGGGTGCGTTTTGGCAGGATTTTTGTAAAAAAGCAAAAAAATTTTAAAACACTATTGCATTTTTGAAAAACTTATGCTACAATAGTAAGGCTATGTATATTTGCGCAGCTTTTGCGCTGGACTTTAATTTATGCGGAGGTTTATTATGAATCCTATCGAGCTTGTAATGGGCATCGCCTTAGTGGCGTTGGCTGTCTTTCTTGTGGTTGCTGTTCTTATGCAGCAGGGTAAGGACAAGAAGCTTTCCGGCTCTATCGCCGGCGGTGCTGATACCTACTATGGCAAGGGCAAGGGTAATCGTCGCGATAAGCTTTTGTTCCGTTTGACCCTGGTTGGCGCTGTTTTGTTCGGCGTGCTTGTGGTTGCCATGTACGTGGTTGTATTTAAGCTGAACGGCTAAAATAAAAGGGCGGCTGCTGCGGCGGCCGCCCTTTTGCTATAAAAAACTCTCGCCCGAGGCGAGAGTTTTTTGTTTTTGAAATTATTTTGCCGAAAGGTATTCGTCAATGGCAGCAGCGGCAGTCTTACCCGCGCCCATAGCGAGAATAACGGTAGCGGCGCCTGTTACGGCGTCACCGCCCGCATAAATACCCTCAAGGCTGGTCTTGCCCGTGGTCTCATCAACGACGATCCCACCCCAGCGATTGATCTCAAGTCCCTCGGTCGTGTCCTTAATGAGGGGGTTTGGTGAGGTACCGATAGACATAACCACGGCATCTACGTCAAGCACGTATTCGCTCCCAGGTATCTCAACAGGACGGCGGCGGCCCTTTTCATCGGGCTCACCCAGCTCCATGCGAATCACGCGCATGCCCGTCACAAAGCCGTTTTTGGGGTCGCGCTTGTCGTCCGGGTTGCGGTAACCGAGAATCTCAACAGGGTTGTTGAGGAGCAGGAATTCAATGCCCTCCTCAAGAGCGTGCTCGACCTCCTCACGGCGTGCGGGCAGCTCATCCATGGAACGGCGATATACGATATACACCTTTTCGGCACCAAGACGCAGCGCCGTACGTGCGGCGTCCATAGCCACGTTACCGCCACCTACTACGGCAACCTTGCCGCCACGCATGATGGGGGTAGCGCCGTCGGTGCGATAGGCCTTCATCAGGTTGACGCGCGTCAGATACTCGTTGGCCGAATAAACGCCCTTCAGGTTCTCACCCGGAATATTCATAAAACGGGGCAGACCCGCGCCCGAGCCGATAAATACGGCCTCGTAGCCCTCTTCCATCAATTCCTCGATCGAAAGCGTTCTGCCAATGACCACGTTGGTGGCGATTTCAACGCCGAGCTTTTTCAGGCCCTCAATTTCCTTTGCCACGATAGATTTGGGCAAGCGGAATTCGGGAATGCCGTAAACCAGTACGCCGCCCGCCACGTGAAATGCCTCAAAGATCGTAACGTCATAGCCCTTTTTGGCAAGGTCGCCGGCACAAGTAAGGCCCGAGGGGCCGGAGCCGACCACAGCCACGCGATGACCGTTGGAGGCAGGCTTGACCGCCTCGGCGGTGGCAGTGGCGTTATGCAGGTCTGCTACAAAACGCTCGATACGGCCGATGCCTACAGGCTCGCCCTTAATGCCGCGCACGCACTTGCCCTCGCACTGGCTTTCCTGGGGGCAAACACGGCCGCAAACAGCGGGCAGAGAGCTTGACAGTGCAATGGTCTGGTAAGCCTCTTCAAAGTCACCCTTTGCCGCTTGCGCCAGGAAAAGGGGAATGTTGATCTGCACAGGGCAGCCCGCAACGCAAACGGGCTTTTTACAATTCAGGCATCTTGCCGCTTCATCCATGGCCTGCTCGGGCGTATAGCCGAGCGCTACCTCGTCAAAATTATGCGCGCGGACCTTGGGGTCCTGTGCGGGCATGGGATTTTTCTTCATTGCCATATTAGCCATTATTCTTTTACCTCCTGCTTGAAAAGGTTGCAGGTTTCTTCATGCTGCTCACGCTCAAAGGTGCGGTACATAGCGGCGCGCTCCATGGCCTCGTCAAAGTCGATCTCGTGTGCATCAAATTCGGGCCCATCTACGCAGGCAAATTTGGTTTTGCCACCCACAGTAAGACGGCAGCCACCGCACATGCCCGTGCCGTCGATCATAACGGGGTTCATGCTGGCAATGGTCTTAATGCCGTATTCCTTGGTGACAAGGCTGACGAATTTCATCATGATCAGCGGCCCGATAGTGATGACCTCGTCATATTGCTCGCCCGATTCGATCAGCTTTTTCAGGGCATCGGTGACCAGACCCTTTTCACCAACAGACCCATCGTCGCTCATCAGTACAAAGCGGGAGCTGTTGGCACGGAATTCATCTTCAAGAATTACCAGGTCCTTGGTGCGGAAGCCAACGATGGCGTGCACCTCGGCACCTGCCTCGTGCAGTGCCTTGGTAACGGGATAGGCAATGGCAGAGCCAACGCCACCACCCACTACGGCGACCTTTTTCAACCCTTCGATCTCGGTGGGACGGCCAAGAGGGCCGACGAAATCAAGGATGGAGTCGCCTACCATGATGTGATTGAGCTTTTCAGTGGTGCCGCCAACTACCTGGAAAATGATGGTGACGGTGCCAGCTTGCTTGTTGCTGTCTGCAATCGTTAAGGGGATACGCTCACCGAGCTCATCTACGCGTAAAATGATAAACTGCCCGGGGCGGGCCTTTTTGGCTACCAGCGGCGCTTTGATCTCAAGCAACGTAACGGTAGGATTCAGCGCCTCACGTTTAACAATTTCGTACATAAAATCTCCTTCACTTTGCGCCAAGCCATGCGGCTTGTGCGCTGAAAACGCCCCCGCGTGCTGACGCGGGAGCGTTTTTTATTTTAATAGAGTTGATTAGCAAACGCCGAAGGCGAGCATGGCGCGGGCAACCTTCAGGAAGCCTGCGATGTTGGCACCTGCCACAAGGTCGTCGCCAAGGTCGTACTCGTGTGCTGCGTCGATAGAAGCCTTGAAAATGTTGTGCATGATCATGTGAAGCTTCTCGTCAACCTCTTCTGCGGTCCAGCTGTAGCGCATTGAGTTCTGGGACATCTCAAGGCCGGAAACCGAAACGCCGCCGGCATTAACTGCCTTGGAGGGAGCTACAACAACGCCGTTTGCCTTGAGGTAAGCAATAGCCTCGTTGGTGGTGGGCATATTGGCAACCTCGACATAGTACTTCAGGCCGTTTTTCACCATCAGCTCTGCCTCGGGCATACCAACCTCGTTTTGCGTAGCACAGGGCATCATAATGTCTGCCTTCACGCCCCAGGGCTTCTGCTTGGGGAAGAACTCCACGCCAAACTTATCGGCATAATCCTGAACGCGATTGCGGCAGGAGGCACGCATTTCAAGCATGTAGTCGATCTTTTCCTCGGTACCGACACCGTCGGGATCGTAGATATAGCCGTCGGGACCCGAAATGGTCAGCACCTTGCCGCCGAGCTCGTTGATCTTCTTTACAGCGCCCCAAGCCACGTTACCGAAGCCCGAAACAGCAAAGGTCTTGCCCTTGATGTCATCGCCGAAGTAGTTGAGCATATCCACGGTGTAGTAAACGGCGCCGAAGCCCGTTGCCTCAGGACGCAGGATAGAGCCGCCGTAGGGCATGCCCTTACCGGTCAGCACGCCGGTAAACTCGTCGCGCAGACGCTTGTATTGGCCAAACAGATAGCCGATCTCGCGTGCACCGACACCGATATCGCCTGCGGGCACGTCGGTGTTGGCACCGATGTATTTTTGCAGCTCGGTCATAAAGCTCTGGCAGAAGCGCATCACCTCAGCATCAGACTTGCCCTGGGGGTCAAAGTCGGAGCCGCCCTTACCGCCGCCCATGGGCAGGGAGGTGAGGGAGTTCTTGAAGGTCTGCTCAAAGCCGAGGAACTTCATAATGCTTTCGTTTACGGTGGGGTGGAAGCGCAGACCGCCCTTGTAGGGGCCGATGGCGCTGTTAAACTGTACGCGGTAGCCGCGGTTGACACGGGCAACGCCCTGGTCGTCAACCCACGGAACGCGGAATTTGATAACGCGCTCAGGCTCAACCATCAGGTCGATAATGCCTTTTTCGATAAACTCGGGGCTCTTTGCAAGAACGGGCTCAAGGGACTCCAGCACTTCGCTGACGGTCTGATGAAATTCAACCTCACCGGGGTTGCGCTGCTTGACCTGCTCTACAACACCTTCAATGTATGCCTTTACTTCGGCACGGGTCATGTTTGCCATTGATTTTTCCTCCAAATATGAAAAATGCAGATAATTTCTTGTCAAAAACAAGATTACATTGCTATTTTATCATAGATAAAATCATTTTGTCAAGTGGTAATTGCAAGATGAGCTCTTAAAACTTGCATAAAATTTGCGGTGCTCGCGCTTGGTGATGTTTGGCACAGCAGGCTTTCATATTTTCCGTTGTACGCGCATAAGGTAGACCAGCAAAGAAAGCCGCCTTGGCGGCGAAGGAGAGGGTTATATGTCACAGAGCAACAAAATATCGAAACGGTTGAAAAAACCGCATAAAAAATGGCTTCTTCCTATTGTATGCGCGGTGCTGTTATCGTGTGCCATTGGTGTTTGTGTATGGTTGACAGCCGATCCCGTGGCTGACAGCATTGTGGTCAGCGGAGGTATACAGCAGTATGCAAGCAGTGCGTATCTTGCCGCCTCTGCACCCGTAGGGCAGTCCATTGGCTTTGACGCCGCGTGGTTTGACCGCGCACTGGGCAGTGAGGTCGCGGCGATTACCGTAACTGAGCTACCGCTTGCCACTGAGGGTAAATTGATGCTGGGGCACGGTGAGGTGACGGTGGGGCAAGCTATTTTGCGCGAAGCACTTTCCTTTCTAACGTTTTTACCAAGCGAGGGGATACGCGAAAGCAGCTTTGCCTTCGTGCCCGCAAGTGCAACGCTTACCTGCGGCTACGCCGTGACCTGTCAGCTGCGTGTGACCGATACGGTAAATTGTTGTCCGACGGGCACAAAAAGCGTCACGGCCGTTTCGGTGCATGAAACGCTTGACTTGTCGGGCGCGCTTACAGCACGTGACCCCGACGGGGATCGGTTGGTGTTCGAAATTTGCAATTACCCCACAAACGGTACGGTTTCTTTGGATCAAAGCACGGGCGCTTTTGTCTATACACCGCGAAATGGCTACACGGGTGAGGACTCGTTTACGTGGCGCGTGCAGGACGAGAATGGCGCCTTTGCACCTGAGGCAACTGTCAATATCACAGTGCGTCCCTTAGGGGAGCAGGCGGTATTTGACGATATGCTGGGTATGGCAAATCATACGCACGCCCTGCGCGTGAGTGAAAAAGGGCTGCTTAGCGGTGAGAGGGTTGGCGGCAAGCACTATTTTCAGCCACAAAAAGGCCTTACACGTGCTGCGTTTGTGGCTATCTTACTGCAGGCTGCCGAGATTCAGGCGCCCGATGCCGAAAATACGGGATTTGCCGATAACGACGAGATATTGCCACCTATGCGCGGCGCTGTGCGCTATGCAAGAGAGCAGGGGTGGCTTGAGGAGGGTGAGCATTTCCGTCCCAATGACGTTATTACACGCGCAGAGGCCGCGCAGATCGCGGCGCGCGTGCTTTCGCTCTCGGCCCCTCAATACAGTGAAACAGTCAGCGATTTTGATGATATTCCTACCGACGTGGCAGATGCCGTATACGCCATTTATGAGGGCGGATATATTACTACCTCTGCTGATGGGGCGCTGCTGCCGATGGGTGAGCTGACACGCGGTGATGCGGCAGCGTTTTTTGCCAGGGTGCTTGACGTAAAGGAACAAAAATAAACAAGATCAAGGGCTGTCATATTTGGCGCGACCGAAAAAGTCCGCGAGGTGAAGAAAAAATCCCATTTACCCATAAAAAGAGCAAATGAGATCATTGTGTAAAAAAGGCTGAGACTCTATTGAGCGAAAAGGCTGAGCAGGCAAACGGATGAGGCGACGTCCGACACCGACAACCGTGTTCTTGCAATGAAGGGACTGATTCATTTAGGGCCGAACAAAAACACACGAGAAGAAAATAAAAGGAAAACCGCTTTTTCTGTCACAAAAATGGCAGGGAAAGCGGTTTTTAGGTAGAAATTCTTGTGAATTTCAATTTTTATGTGTGTTTTTTAGGCGATGATCTCGGCATTCGATGTACTTTTGTATGTCTATCATGCCGAGATCACGCCGTCACGCATCTAAATGACTTAGCCCCTTGTTTACTGTGCGAAGGGCTTGCCCTCGCGTGTATAGCAATTTACAAATTTGACGGCATCGTTTTGTGTGATCGAAACGGTTGTGTCCTGTGCCTCGCGGAAGGCGCAATTTGAGAACATGACGAGCCCCCCGCCCTCTACGTCGATACTCGTTTGTCTGCCGAAGTTCAGGGCGTCAAAGACGATGCTGATAGAATCCTTGATGATGATCTTTCCAAAAAACACCTGGCAGCCCATAAAAACGTGGCCGCAGTTCGCGCCGTACAGTAAAATAGCAATACCCTTGTTATCGCCGCAGTGATTGAAGCTGCAGCCTGTCACTGTGCCGTGCGAATTGTTGGGGGATTTATTGTCGCGGTTGTCGATCATAAAGCCGATCTCGTTGCCCGAAAAGCTGCAGGAGCTGAAGGTGTTGTTGCCACCGTTATTGATGCAGCCATATAGATTTTCGGTGCAGATCACGTTGCTGAAATCGTGATATTCACTGAAGTGCGAAATGTTGACGCCCGCGCCGCAGTTGAGGATATGGCAGTTGGAAACGGCCAGAATGCAGTTGAGGTAATAGCCCGTATCCGTACAGGTAATGCCGCCGCCCGAGAAATAGCGAATGACGCAGTTTGAAACGGTGCTGTTGCGCGGCTCAAGGCCCCACTGCTTGGTGGTGGCATTGCTCTGAAAGAGCAGGCCGTGGCGCGCGCCGACTGCATCGGGGTGGGGGATCTCATCAAGAGAGCCGTCGACGGTCAGATCCCTTACCGTGCAAAAGGAATCAAGCTTGATGGCATAGCCCTCCTCCTTTTCGGGGGCCAGTATCACACGCGTGGCGCCGTTGATACCCATCAGGGTGCTATTGGCGGGCATATTGACGCCGCTGACGTAAAATACGCCGCTATCCAGCATACAATAGCCCTTTTCCTTCAATTGTGCTTCAATTTCAGCAGTTCTGTCAGTGTGGTCGTTGGTGCTTTTCAGCATATAGGTCGTGTTCATAAACACCTCCACGTTTGTTTTGTATAGGTGGGATTTTTTGCCTTTATCGTGGCACGGCACCTCGGTTTCGACCTGTGTGTGCCTTGAAAAAATAGCACCACAGAGGCTTTCTTTATTATGGCATAATACGTATCTTTTGTCAAGAGGAATATGAGTAAAATACCCGGCTTGGGTCTTTTTGAAAAAATCCTCTGCACCTTGGAGTGATGTCCTTAACGGATTTCACTGATTGGTGCAGAGGATCTTTTGATCCCGGATAGGGAATTATACGCCCGAATAGGCGGCAAAGCCGCAGTCAATGGGCAACACAACACCCGTGATGGCGGATGCTGCACGGTCGTCACACAGGAAGAGCGTGCCGCCAATGAGCTCATCGGCGTTGACGTATCGGCCCATCGGTGTACCGCTCAGGATCTTTGCACTGCGCGGTGTGGGTGTGCCGTCATCGTTGAAGAGCAGCTTGTAGTTTTGCGCCGAAACCAAAAATCCGGGGGCGATGGCATTGCAGCGGATACCCGTGCCCGCAAAGTGGGTCGCGAGCCATTGCGTAAAGTTGGAAATTGCCGCCTTTGCTGCGGAATAGGCGGGGATCTTCGTCAGGGGCGTGTAGGCATTCATCGAGGATATGTTAAGAATACAGCCGCTTTTTTTGGCTACCATATCCTTGGCGAAGGCCTGGGTGGGCAGCAGTGTGCCCTGGAAATTGAGCTTGAATACGAAATCAACGCCGTCGGGCTGCAGATCAAAGAAGGATTTGCCACCCTCCCTTGCCTCGTGCTGATATTCATTGTCGGTGGTCGCACGCGGATTGTTGCCGCCTGCACCGTTTACCAGAATATCGCAGGGACCGAGGTCGCGTACAACTGCTTGGTGTACTGCCTCAAGCGCCTCGGGGTCAAGGACGTTCGCCTTATAGCCCTCGCAGACATGCCCCTCAGCCTTTAATTCATCAGCCAGCCCTTTGACGGCCTCCTCGTTGAGATCAAGGGCCGCCACCTTGGCACCCGACCTTGCAAAGGCGCGAGCCATGGCTCCGCAAATGAGGCCGCCGGCCCCCGTTACCACAACGACCTTGCCGCTGTAATCTACGTTCAGTGGGAGTTTCATTGCATTCTCCTTATTTCTTGTCAAATTTTTCAAGGCTATCCCAAACACCCAGCATATACATAATGCCAAGCGCGCGGTCGTAAAGACCGTAGCCGGGGCGTACGTTTCCGGGGCCCTCGTCCCAGAGGTGTCGGCCGTGGTCGGGGCGGATATAGCCCTCAAAGCCGCAGTCGTGATAGGCCTTCAGGATATCAAGGATACCCGTATCGCCGTCACAGTCGCGGTGGCTGGCCTCGGAAAAGTCACCGTTTTCGAAGTGCTTTACGTTTCTGATGTGTGCAAAGGCAATGCGCTTGCAATGCTTACGCACGATGTTGGCCACGTTATTGTCGGGGTTGGCATTCAGGCTTCCCGAGCAGAGCGTAAGGCAGTTATAGTCGTCGTCCACCATCTTCAGGAATCGGTCAATATTGGCCTCGTTGACAAGCAAGCGCGGCAACCCGAAAATGTCCCAAGGCGGGTCGTCCATGTGTATGGCCATTTTGACGTCGCATTCACGGCAGGTCGGCATGATCGCCTCAAGGAAATATTTCAGATTATCCCACAGCTTTTCATGATCAACGCCCTCGTATGCGCGGAAAAGCTCGTCAAGCTTTGCCATGCGCTCAGGCTCCCAGCCGGGGAAGGACATGTTGTATTTCTCGGTAAAGTCAAGAATATACTTAGCCATTGCGTTATAATCGCTCTGGATCATGTTCTTTTCGTAGAACAGGGCTGTGGAGCCGTCGCCGACGGGATGGAAGAGATTGCTTCTTGTCCAGTCGAAGATCGGCATAAAGTTATAGCAAATGACCTTTACGCCGAATTTGGCGAGATTTCTGATGGTGGTCTTGTAATTTTCAATATAGCCGTCGCGGGAGGGCAGACCGATCTTGATATCATCGTGTACGTTCACCGACTCTACCACGTCCATATTGAAGCCGTATTCGTCAAGCTGGCGCTTGACTTCGGCGATCTCCTCCACCTCCCAGATCTCGCCCGGCATCTTGTGGTGCAGTGCCCACACGATGCCATCCACGCCGGGGATCTGCTTAATATCGGATAATTTGATACGGTCGTTACCCTCACCGTACCAGCGGAAGGTCATCTTCATCGGCATATCAGTTTACCTTCTTCTTTTTGGGTTTTTTTATGCGGTTGAGCTTCCTGTTCATCTTCAAGAGCTCTTCCTTGGTAAAGGAGATGTTCATCATCCCCAGCATGCTCGTCAGGCGCAGAACGGTAAAGCCGCCAAGCATCTGCATCAGGCCCTCACCCTTCAGGTCAACGTCAAAGCCGCCCGACTTTTTCTCGCCACCCTTGCCCTTCTTGTTGGCATTCATCTTCTTTTTCATTTGGAGCGCTACGCCAAGGAACCAGAGCTTACCGCGCTTTGACTCCAGAATGTCGCCCATTTTGTCGTTCAAGGAGAAGCGTCCCTCGGGGGCGTCGATGTCGAACCAGTTGAGCACTGCGCCCTTTTCTACAAGCACGTAGTCCATGTTGCGCTCTGCCACCTTGCGGATTTTGCCCTCGTCGACAAGGTCACCCGCCTTGGCGGTAATGGTGCTTTCGCCTACGTTCGGCACGTCAAAGTAGAAGAAGTGGTCGGGGGCGGTCTTTTTGCCAAGGCTTTCACCGTTTACAAGCAGCTCAACCTCGGGCTGATTCGAGTAGACCGTGACCCTAGTAACGTCCTCGGTGCGATCGATATAGCGCTTGCCGCACAGATGCACGAAGGGTTCGTCCGACAGCCATGCCTTGTAGGCATAGAAGGCGTCCTTCTTGTATTTGCGGTCAATGGTCACAAGGCCCTTGTGGTTCTGGCCGTTCTCGCCACCTTCGGCGCGTGCGTCGGCACCGAAGTCAAACATATTCCACACGTGTGTGGCCCAGAGATATTTGCGGGTAAAGAGCTGCTTGATCAGCTCCTCGTGGTAGTAGGCCTGATATTCCTCGGTGTAGTCACCCTGCTTGGGGTCGCTGGTGTGCCAGTTAAGCGCTTCACAGCCGTACTCGGAGCAGCCGATCGGAATGGTGGGGTGGGTCTGATGGAACTTATCAAACCAAGGGCCGTTCATCGAGGTATCGCCACCGTACCAGCCGAAGTAGTGGTTATAGGACACCACGTCGGGAATCAAGAGATAGGGATCATCCATTTTGCACATAGAAACGGCGGCAATGGTCGTGAGGCGCGTCGGGTCCATTTTGTGCACGAGGTCGTTGAGGATGCGATGATTTTCCAGCAGATCATCGTCGGAGCCGCCGATCGAAATTTCGTTTGAAAGGCCCCATACCACGATGCTGGGGTGGTTGTAGTTTTGGGCAACCAGCTCGGTCATCTGCGATACGGTGTTCTCGCGCCCGCCGGGCATGTGCTTGGAAATATAGGGGATCTCCGCCCAAATGACAAGGCCTCGCTCGTCGCACAGGTCGTAAAAATACTGGTCGTGCTGGTAGTGCGCCAAACGGATCGTGGTGGCACCGACCTCACAGATAAGGTCCATGTCCTCCTCGTGATGAGAGGGGAGCAGGGCATTGCCCACGCCCCAGCGGTCCTGGTGGCGCGAAACGCCGCGCAGGGGATACTCCTCACCGTTTAAGATAAAGCCGTTGTCGGGGTCGATCCTGAAGCTGCGGCAGCCGAAGCGGTTGCACACGTTATCAAGGACCTCGCCGTTTTCCACCAGCTCCACCTCACAGCAATAAAGGTAGGGGTCCTTGCGGCCGTGCCACAGGTGCACGTCCTTGATGGCAAAGCTTACCTTGGTGTCGACAGTCTCGATCTTGTCAAGGGCGTTTTCCTTGTCGTCATAAATAGTGTAAACGAGCGACTGACCCTCGGTCATGTTTTTGGTATATACCTCCACCTCAACCGTGGCGTCCTTGCCGTTTACCACGGGCGTGATCTTCAGGCCGGGGGCACCGTAATAGGAAAGGTCAAAGTGCGCGCGACTGACGCAGATCAGATTTACGTCACGGTAGATGCCGCCGTAGAAGGTGAAGTCGGCCATCTGGGGATACACGGTATCGTTTGCACTGTTGTCAACGATAAGCGCTACGTCGGTCTTATCGGTCAGCGCATTGGTGATATCCACGCGCCAGGTGGAATAGCCGCCGTCGTGGTGCGCCAGCTTCGTGCCGTTTACAAAGAGATCGGCCGAGGAGTTGGTGCCGCGGAGCTCTAAAAAGTAGAGATCGGCCACGGGCAGCGTTGCCTTGTCAAGCACTTTTTTATAAAGGCAGGGGCCGCGGAAGTAGTCGTTGCCGCCGTCCTGACCGTCGACGGCATTAAAGCAGTGCGGCAGGTCGATCGCCTCACCCGTGGCGGCGGTCACGTCGGTGGTGTTTTTTACAAATAACCAATCACTGTTTAGATTGATGACGTTTCTCATACAAAATTCTCCTGTTTTAAGAGCGTTATTATTCTTCGGTGGTGGCAGCGGCCTTGCGTGCGGCAAGCTCCTCATTCATCGTGTCCAGTGTTTTCTTGTCAAGGTTGTAGATGACGGCAAGACCGATAAATTGCAGCACGGCACTGAAGAGGTAAAGACCGGCTACCAGCCAGCACATATTGTGTGAGGTGGTAAAGCTCTGACCGATCGTGCCAAGGCGCGACTCATAGCCGAGCCAGCCCATAATAAGCAGCACGATAGAGGGGCCGATGCCCTGGGCCAGCTTTCTGAAGAAGGAGTGCAGGGAATAAACGGTGCCCTCCTCGCGTGTGCCAAACTTCCATTCGTTATAATCGATGGCATCGCCCATCATTGCCCAGGATACACAGGTGTAGATGCCCATGCCCATACCGAATACGACAAGGCCGAGCAGGTAAACGACAAGCGAGATCTTGATCGATTCGATCAAGGGGAAGATCAGCATGATGCCGCCGCCTGCAAGCGACACGATCGTGCCGATGACAGAGGCTTCCTTCTTGCCGTATTTTTCAACGATCTTGGCAATAAAGGGCATAAAGAGGAACATGGGCAGGAAGCCGATCATCTGCACAAGGCCCGACATTTTTGCCATATTGAAGTAGGTGGCAAACATGATGGTGTTGGCTGTGGTGGCGGCGTTCATGCCGAGGAACATACCCATAGCAGCAAGCGTGGCACCTACGGCAGGACGATTTTTCATAAACTTGCCAAAGGCGGCGAATACATTGAATTTGGCGGGGGCGTTGGTGGTTTTTACCGTGCTTTCATCAACACGTATGGTGATATTTTTGACCATAAACAGGAATGCGAGGAATCCGAGCACGCCCATGATCAGGGCTGCGAAGAATACGCGCTCGCCAAGCAGGATCTCAACCTGGTTACCCGTGGCGGGGCTGAGCACCTTATCGCCGATCTGGTAGGGAAGGCCGGTTTCGGGGTTGAAAAGGAATTTCGATCTGTCAAAGCCCTCGGGGATCTCGATCTTATCAAGGAAATCGGCGGTGCCGTCAAAGGTGACCTTTTGCCAGATCAGCATGGGCAGGATGACAGTGGGGAGAATGTTGCCGATCATAGAGCCGATCGAGCGCCAGGTGGAAAGCTGTGCGCGCTCGCCGGGCTGCTCGGTAATAACCGAGAGCATCGAGCCGTAAGGCACGTTTGCGATGGTATAGAAGGCGTCCCAGATAACGTATCCCACGATAAAGAGCATGGCCTTTACTACTACGGGAGCGTGGGGGAAGGGCAGGAACACGGCGGCGCCGCCGACCAAAAGGCCGCACGCACCGATGAGGATATAGGTCTTGAACTTGCCCATTTTGTACTGCCTGCGGTCGCGGTCGATCAGTGTGCCGAGCAACGGGTCGTTGATGGCATCCCAGATCTGCACAAGCAGCAGCAGGGCCGAGAGCAGGCCTGTTTCCAGCATCATAAATACCAGCCAGAAGGTCTGCACGGTGCTTTTCAGCGAAAAGCTCATGTTGCAACCAAGGTCGCCTGCTGCATAGGCGAGCTTGTCGCGCATGCCAAACGGACGTTTACCGTTGACGGTTTCGGTTTGCGGTTTTTTTGTCATGACGATTCTCCTTCAACATTGTAGTATTTTAGGTAAAAGCGCTACGTTTAGTATACCACGGCGTGTGTGATAAAATCAAGATGGTGGGGGAAATTAGTTTTAAATGTGAAAATCGGCATAACTTTTTGATAAATTATTGACTTCAGGAGTCGGGGGGTGATATAATGGGGATGTTTAAAACATATTTCACCCCCGGAAGGAGAAATTGAGATGTATATTGATGCCATTGATGTCTATTACGTCGTTCACCCCTTGATCGAGCCGTGGACGACCGCTTATGGATCGGATCCCGTGATCCATTCGGTCATGGTCAAAATGACCAGCGGCAGTGAGTGTGCGTGGAGTGAGTCCACGCCCTTCCTTGCCCCCACCTATTCGCCTGAATGTGCTTTTGGTGCTTATCACGTAGCAAGTGAGTTTTTGGCACCGCTGGTCCTGCACAAGGATTTTAAGAGCGCGCAGGAGATCAATGAGGCAATGGCAGTGATCAAGGGCAATCCCTTTGCGCACGCCGCAATCGAAATTGCGTATTGGACGCTGCAATCCAAGGTTACAAAAACACCGTTACATACCCTGCTTGGCGGCAGCGACGATGAGGTTGACGTTGGTGCTGATTTCGGCAGACAGCCGACCATCGACGTTCTGCTTTCGCGCATTGAGGGGGCTATCAACACGGGCTTCAAGCGCATTAAGCTGAAGGCTATGCCCGGTTGGGATATCGATATGCTGCGTGCAGTGCGCTCCGCCTTCCCCAAATTCACCTTCCACATAGATTGTAATTCGGGGTACACTCTCAATGATCTGCCGCTGTTTAAAGAAATCGATAAGCTTGGCCTTGCCATGATCGAGCAGCCGCTTTTCCACGCCGACGTGCTCGACCACGCAAAGCTTCAGCGCGAGCTGGAAACGCCCATTTGTCTTGATGAAAGCATCAATTCGCCGTATATGGCAGAGAAGGCACTGGAGCTTGGCGCGTGCCGCGTGATCAATATTAAGCCCGGTCGCTGCGGTGGTCTGTATAACGCCAAAAAAATCAACGAGATGGCGGCTTCGGCAGGGGTTGGCTGCTGGATAGGCGGCATGCTGGAAAGCTCTGTCGGCGCAGGTATTTGTCTTGAGCTTGCTTCCATGTCCAACATGGTATACCCCAGTGACCTGTTCCCGTCCAGCCGCTTCTATACCGAGGAGATCTCGGATAACGAGGTCGTGTTCTCGTCGCCCGCTAAAATGAAGCCCTCAAATGCATTCGGCAATGCTTTTATACCCAACGAAGCGCGCCTTGCTGCACGCACCGTTGCACATAAGCATTGGGAATAATGCAAAATTTTCCCTCAAAGCATTAAGGAATATGAAAACGGCACCAACTCAATAGTTGGTGCCGTTTTTTACCCACCCGGGCCGTCGCGCGCAGCTAAGCAATCAAAAAAGCCACCCGTTTGGGTGGTAGTGAATATTGGGTGGTGGCAGGGTATTCGTGCTTTGCGCGAAGATCTGCGCGCCCTGCGCCTTGCAAGCGAGCTTGCAGATCTTCGGGCGGCAGATGCGAACCTACTCTCGCGCGCAGCGCGAGTTTACCTCGCGCAATGCACGAGATAGAGAGAAGCCGCACCATCCCAGCCAAATAAGAAGGGCACCCATTCGGGTGCCCTTCTTATTTGTGACGTGTGTCCGATTTAGATGCAAAACCGTGTGTGGCTGATTTAGATGTACACTGATTTTGCAGAGGGTACACTAACCCCTTGGCGATGATGGGAGTTAAAAGGTTCCGCGGTCTACCGGACTTTTAGCGCCATGCTTGCAACGAAGCCTATGTAATTAAACGATGTTTTTCTTGTAGTATTTTTTGATTAATCTTTTTGTCTTTCTTGTTTTAGAAATATCACCGTTGATAAAGAAAGCTCTTTTTTTATTGGTTGGATACGCAACATGATAGTGCGGAGTCGCTCTACCTCGACTTATCCAGCTTCCATACAACGTAATGCTTCTGATGGAATTCCATTTAATTTCTTCTTTTTGCCCGAACAGGTATGTTATCGTAATGCGTTCTTCTGAAAAAACATAATATATGGGAGATATAAGAAAAACAAATATCGGAAGTAATGCCGCAATTAAAAAGCCAACAGTCATTCCAATTTCGTTTTCACTTATGCAGGATATGGATATGGTCATAAAAATCATAAACAGTACAATAGGAAGCCATAGATGTGTATTGATTGCAATTTGCATCTTCTTATCCATATTTTCACCGCCTTTCTTTTTTTTATTATAACATAATTTTGTAAACATTTCAACCGTTTCGCAGTATTAAAGGCTCCCCCCGGGAGGGAGCTGGCGCCGTAGGCGACTGAGGGAGAGCGCGTTGCCGTAAAAGTTTAATTAAAATTCAAAGTCGCGCAGGCTCCTTCCGTCACGCTTCGCGTGCCACCTTCCTCCCGGAGGAAGGCTTTCGCTGGTTCGAATCTGTCTACAGACCCGAAATGATGCGCAAAGCGCGGAAATGCATCTGCAAAATTTCGAAAAACTTCAGAGTCGAAAAAAGCGGAGAAATCTCTCGAAATCTCCGCTTTTCTCGTTTTTTCGTGCCTGCATCTAAATCAGACACTCATGATGCCATAAACGTGATAAAAGGTGTCCAAATGGGGGTAATTGCGAACAAAAGGTGTCTGCTGATTTAAAGATTACGTCCAATCGTATGTAACCCTTGTGGCATCCAGACTTATTTCTGCTCCCCAATATTTATTGCGTAAGAACCTATCTTTTCGCATCTTTCTTATGACAAAATTTAATGTTATTTCTTTGAAGCAATCGACAGAATACTTGTATGACATAAATATACAACCGTTTGTCAATTTGTTAAATGTATCGGAGTGTTCAGGCAAATCAATGATCTTATAGTTGTTTTTTCCATAGTACAATTTTGCATCACAGAAGGAATCGAATTCATACTTTACAACTAAGCGTTTGTATTTATAATAGGGAGACCCTTCGGCATTTTGAACCCCCTGATCAAGACCGTCGTATGTAATGATCAAAGCGCTATTTATAACCTCTATTTTTGAAGCATTTGAATCATGCATAGGATCCATTTCCATAAAGTTGTCTTTATTATATATCTGTGTGTTCATCGTTTCACCGCCTTCCTTGACTCCATTATATCACACTTACGCAAATAAATCAAGGCGTAGCCTTGTATATCATCAAAAGTGAAGTTGCGGCAAGCCGCAGTGAAGTTATGCCCTGCGGCATAGTGAAGTTGCTCCTTCGGAGCAGTGAAGTTAAGTGTTGCGCATATCGTGCCGCAAGGCACACTTCACGCACGAAGTGCGCTTCACTTGCGAAGCATACTTCACGTTCCGTGCAAGCGGAACACTTAGTTCAAAAAACGCACCTTTGTCGGTAGACAAAAGTGCGTTTTTTGTTGGCTGGGATGGCAGGATTCGAACCTACGAATACCAGAGTCAAAGTCTGGTGCCTTACCGCTTGGCGACATCCCAATATTTTGAATACGCCATATATTATAGCATTTACGGTAAGGTCTGTCAAGAGTAAATTGAGAGTTTTTGGCTTAGACTATGAAAAATTTGCACAGCCAATAAATGATGCCATAAAGGGTCCCTGCGGCCGTGCCGTAAAGGAGCACGGGGCCTGCTACGGTGAAGATCTTTGCGCCAACACCTAATACAAATCCCTCTGCGCGTGCATCAATGGCAGGGGAGGCTACGGCGTTCGCAAAGCCCGTGATCGGTACAAGCGTGCCGCCACCTGCGACCTTGGCAATGCGGTCAAAGACGCCAAGGGCGGTGAGCGTGGCTGAGCATAACACCAGTATGATGGCAGTCATGACGCCTGCATCGTCCTTTGAAAAATGGCAAAGCCCTGTAAAGATCTGATTGAGCCCTTCTGCAAAAAGGCAGATGCCGCCCCCCACCAAAAAGGCCCACAGACAGTTTTTGCCAAGCGGCGAGCGCGGTGCACGTGCTTCTACGTAGCGTGCGTAGCTTTCTTTGTCCATGTTCATAAAAAATGTCTCCTTTGTTTTTATTTAGTGTATCCACGGGGGGATAAAATATCCCTTTTGACAGAATTTTGTACAAAAGCCTTTACATTTTTCGCACGGTTTGCTATACTATATAAAGAGAACGAGCCGAAAGGAAGGTAATACCTATGTCCCGTTTTAACCGTTTTTGTGCTAAAGCACGCCGTGCCGCTGAGAGAGTGGCCGATAAGGCCGAGGAGCTGGTGGATAGCGCCGCACGCTCGGTGAAAATAAAGTCGCTTGAAATGCGCATCGATGAAAAATATGAGGATCTTGGCAGAGTGATCTATCGCGATCTGCACACCGACGAGGTGCTGGAGGAGGAAAAGCTGGAGCTGATCGCTGCCATTGATGCACTGTACGATGAGCTGGCTCTGTTAAAGGGTGAAGACCCTGCCGATGAAGAGGAGCCTGCCGAGGATGCCACGACCGCAGCGGAAGAAGACGGCAACGAAGAAACGCCAGCTGGCGCCGAATAAGCCCAAAGGGCCGCGCCATGGCGCGGCCCTTTGTTAATTGCTGGTGCTTGCTTGGAACTTGGCCTTGGTCTGATTGACCTTGGTGTCCTCCGCTTTGGTGACAGGGTACCAGCCCTTTTGCTGCATTTCATGAAATACTGTCTGCTGCATATTGTGCGTGTCGTCGAGCAGGGAGGTAAGGCACCTTACCACCTCGGGGGTGGCACTTTCTGCTAAAAATGCATTGTAGTTGCTTGCCAGAAATTTTTCTGCGCTAAGCAGATCGGTGATCTGCTCTTTTTCTGTAAATCCCTGATTTTGCATACCGTGTTGCCTCCTTCTTATTTCAAATTCCCAAAAAGCTCGTCAAAGTGTTGCTGGTGCTGCTGGGCCAATTGGGTATAGCAATTCGATAACACCTTGTCATTGGTTGCGCTTGCCATATACAGGCATTTTTGCTGCAGCGTCTGCTCCATGGTGAGCAGGTCGCCGATGGCGGATAATTCCTTTTCAGTGATTTGTGCCATGCTATTTCTCCTTTGCAGTTTGATGGTGTGAATAGTGTTTGCGTGGCGCGAAAAAATTATACAACAGGTGAGGTTAATTTTGAAAAAGCTGACAAAAACATCCCGTTGGCGTCTTATTCTGACGCAGGTAAAAAAGGACAAAAGGGCATATACAGTGTTTGCTGTGCTGTCGTTACTGGTATTGGCTGTTATCGTGCGCAATGCCTTGCTCGGACGGTGGGAAAACATCTTTACAGGCGTGCTTGCCTCGCTTTTGCTTTGGGTGCCCCCCGTGGTGGAGCGCCGCTTTCACGTTGATCTGCCTACGACTCTTGAAATTCTTGCGTATCTGTTTGTCTTTTCGGCAGAAATTCTTGGCGAGATCGGCAATTTTTACGTGCATTTCCGTTTTTGGGATACCATGCTACATACCCTCAATGGATTTATGTTTGCCGCCTTCGGCTTTTGCCTGGTGGACATTTTTAACAAAACAAAGCGATTTCGCTTTCAGCTGTCGCCTGTGTTTCTGGCGATCGTTGCCTTCTGCTTCTCAATGACGATCGGCGTCTTGTGGGAGTTCTTTGAGTTTGGCGCGGATATGCTGCTCCACACCGATATGCAAAAGGATACGTTTGTTACAGCCGTTCACAGTGTGTCGCTCCCCAACGATTTGGGGCAAAAGGTAACGCACGTCACGGATATTATCAGCACCGCCATCGTTACGGAAAGCGGTGAGGTCATTGTAATGAACGGCTATCTTGATATTGGTATTGTGGATACCGTTAAGGACTTATTTGTCAATTTTATCGGTGCCGTTGTTTTCTCCACCATTGGTTATTTTTACGTCAAGCACCGCGGCAAGGGGAAGCTTGCAGGGCAATTTATTCCTGTTTTTGTCGGGGGGGACGGTACCGATGAAGAGGACACGTTAAGGAATGAGGAAAGGGAAACAGCATGCGAGAACAATTAACAGGCAACCTTTCCATGCCGATCGGTGGTATGGTGCAGGGAAGTGAGGCTGTGCACGACGATAACCTTTACTGGCTTGATGAGAGTGGTAAGGTGCTTGCCGCGCGGGCCACAAGGGCGATGCCGCTGGTCGGTGAAAGCTTTTTTGCGGCTCTGCAAGCAAGCGTTGCCGAGCGCCGTGCTTTATACAGGACCCTGGAATGTGGCAAGCAGGGGCTTTATCTGATGCAGTGCGGCCCTGTGCCCGTGCTGATCCTGCGCTATCCATATGCGGCTGATCGCACGCTTTTGGCTTTGATCCCGAACGAGCCCCTGTTAACGGTCTTACGTACGCCTGCCGCATATTTTGCGGATGCGTGCCTTATGCGTGAGGTAGAGCTTTCCCCTATCAGCGCATCGCGGGAAATGCCGTTATGTGAAAAAACCTATCAGATGCTGACGGCATGGCTTTTGCCGTATTTTCGGCTTTGTGCCAAGGAGGGCAAGCGCCGTGAAAGGCCCGCAGAGCTGATGCAATGGCTGATGTTCCGTACGGCCCGCATCGCGAACGCCGTGGGTGTTGACGTGCAATATGATTTCGGCAGTGTTGGATATGCTGAGGTGGGTGAGGTCTTATATGAAACCTTGTTTGTCAATATCCTGTCGCTCACTCTGGCTGCGCACCGCGCCGCTTCAGAGGGCGCGCTTTATATTAGTGTGATAAGAGAGGGCGTGGCCGCCCCGAAATTATATGCCCGTATGCAGCTGAAGGAGCCCACAGTGCCGTCTGAGATCGAGGTGGCCTGTCAAGCGCTTGCCGTGCGTGGGATACCCTATCGCGTGTGGCAGGATCCTGTGCGCCAAGGGCTGCTTCATGCTGAGCTTGGCTTTTGTGGGGCGCCGCTTTCAAAGCAGGGTATGAGAAATCACTTTGGCGTGTTTGGGCCGTAAGGTATCTTGTGCAATGGCAATAAAATGATCGTTGCTTTGAAGCAGGGGACGTCCTCTTAGTATGATAAGGAAAAGATCAAAGTTAAAGTCTTTCTTTGACAGGGACTCGGCATTGCATTTCAGAAATATGTATAAAAACAGTTAAAAAAGAAAGAAATTTTTGCAAAGGGCTTGACAAGAGCCATGAAAAGTGGTATGATAATCAGGACTTTAACACGGTAAAGTGATAAAGCAATTTGAAAACATAGGAGAATTTTATCATGAAAAAGATTTTGGCACTCGCGTTGGCAGTATTGATGGTGGCAACGCTGTGCGTTGCTTTTGCTTCCTGCGGCAAAAGCAGCGATTGGAAGAAGATTGAGAAAAACGGCAAGTTTGTTTGCGGCATCACCATTTATGCGCCGATGAACTACTACGATGCAAACGGCGACCTTGTAGAGGACGAGAGCGGCACGCTTATCGGCTTTGATACTGAGCTTGCAAAGCTTGTTGCACAAAAGCTTGGCGTTGAGGTTGAGTTCCAGGTCATCGAGTGGGGCAACAAGTACACCGAATTGCAGTCCGGCGCTATTGATTGCATTTGGAACGGTTTTACCTCCAACTCTAAGGATTCTGATGGTATTGACCGTTCTGAAAAGGTTGATTTCACGCACGCCTACCTTGATAATAAGCAGTGCGTTATCGTAAAGACCGACCGTCTTGCAGAGTTTACCTCCGCAGCATCCCTTTCCGGTAAGAAGGCGGGCGCTGAAAGCGGCAGTGCGGGCGAGACCTATGCGCTTAATGCAGGTGCTACCATTGATGCTGCAAAGTCCTCTCAGCTGGCTGTATTTACCGATCTCAAGTCTAACGCCGTTGATTTTGTTGTTGTTGACCGTCTGTTGGCTGACGCTGTTGTTGGCAAGAACGATTACGCTGATCTTTCTATCGTGACTGCCATTGACATTGAGCCTGAGGTTTACTCTATTGGTTGCCGCAAGGGCAGTGATTTTGATGAGAAAATCAACGAGGCACTTGTTGAGCTTCTGAACGAGGGTAAGGTAGAGGGGCTTGCTACGAAATATAACGTGCGCATCACCGATTCCTTTATGGCTAAGAAGACGGCAAAATAAGAGGAAGTAATGGCTTTATTTTTGGAAGTAACTTTAAGTCTTCTCAAGGGATTTGGAACAACCTGTTCTATTTTTGGGCTAACACTTGTGTTAGCCCTTCCTTTGGGTTTGCTCATTTCCTTTGGAACAATGTCAAAATACTTCCCCATTAAGGCGGTATTTAAGACATTGGTATGGATCATCCGCGGTGTACCGCTGATGCTGCAGCTGTTTGTGGTATTCTACGTGCCGGGGTTTGTGTTTGGCGTGCCGATTGCCAGTAGATTTGTGGCAACCATTATTGCGTTCGTTATCAATTACGCTTGTTATTTTTCTGAGATTTACCGTGCCGGTATTGAGGCTATTCCCGTCGGGCAAACCGAGGCGGGGGAGGTGCTTGGTATGACAAAATGGCAAATCTTCAGAAAAGTTATTTTTATGCAGGTCGTCAAGCGTATTATCCCCCCGATGGGTAACGAAATTATTACGTTGGTGAAGGATACGGCCCTTGCCCGTGTGATTGCTGTAACCGAAATTATTTGGCGTGCCGAGCAATTTACCAGTCGTGCTTTGATTTGGCCGTTGTTCTATACCGCCGTATTCTATCTTGCTTTTGTTGGGGCGCTGACGCTTCTTTTTGGCCGAGCCGAGAAAAAGCTTGCGTATTATAAGGTGTAATATGAGTTTTCTTACAGTAAAAAATATTCGTAAAAGCTTTGGAAGCACCGAGGTGCTGCGCGGTATCGACTTTACGCTTGAAAAGGGTGAGGTCGTTAGCATTATCGGTTCGTCCGGTAGCGGCAAAACAACACTTTTGCGTTGCCTGAATTTTCTTGAAATTGCCGACGTTGGCGAGATTTCGGTGGACGGCACGGTGATCTTTGCGGCAAACGGCGTAAACGTTTTGAGTGATAATGAGCTGCGCGAGAAGCGCTCGCGCTTTGGGTTGGTGTTCCAATCCTTTAATTTGTTTCCACAATATACTGCATTTGACAACCTGATGCTTGCGCCCGAATTGAAGCTTGAGGAGAAGGCGAAGCGCGAAAAAATGACAGCTGCTGAGAAAAAAGCGGCGTTGTGTGAAATTGCGGCACGTGCTGAAGGGCTGCTTTTGCAGGTGGGCCTTGCGGAAAAACGAGATTTTTATCCCTGTCAGCTTTCGGGCGGCCAGCAGCAGCGTGTGGCGATTGCGCGCGCTCTAATGCTTTCCCCCGATATTCTGTGCTTTGACGAGCCGACCTCGGCGCTTGACCCCGAGCTTACAGGCGAGGTGTTACGTGTCATTCGCTCCTTGAAGGATAGCGAGCGCACTATGATCATCGTAACGCACGAAATGGAATTTGCACGCAACGTTTCCGACCATGTGATCTTCATGGCTGACGGTGTGATTGAGGAGCAGGGCACCCCCGAAGAGGTGTTTGACCATCCCAAGAGTGAAAAAACAAAGACATTTTTGTCGGTGACAAAGTAAAAGCAAAAAGGGGGTGTCTCGAATTGCAAATTTGAGACACCCCCTTCGCCACAAAAAGGCGACGGTAGGCTTTTTGTGGCCGGGAATTTGTGGTT
>SVSV01000021.1 GCA_015064125.1 Oscillospiraceae bacterium | reverse complement strand
TCAGCATCGGGATCTTGTTTTCGCGGAAATTTTCCACCAGCTCATCTGTGCCGACAAGATATACGCTCTTGCCCGCACGGTGGCGCTTCAGATACTCGATCGTGACGTCACCCGAGGTCATGATCTCATCGGGTGTGGGCGAAAAGCCAAGCTTAGTGAGCTTTTCTACGTAATAGGCCGTGGTGTGCGAGGCGTTGTTGGTGAAAAACAGCACGCGCTTGCCAGCGGCACGCAGATTGTTGATAAAGCGGATGGCAAACGGAAATACCTGAAAGCCAAGGTAAATCGTACCATCCATATCAAAAATATAGAGCTCCTTATCCTTTAAGGGTGCAAAATCGGGGTTTTGAAAGCTCATTGCAACTTCCTCCTAAAACATACTTTAATAATAATAGCACACTCTTGATTTTTTTGCAAGGCTGTGTTACAATAAATATAATAAGATTTTTTCTGCAAAGGAGATAGCCTTTTATGGGAAAAGCCATTCTCGGCATTGACGTGGGCGGTAGCGCCACGAAGATCGTCGGTTTTAAAGATACGGAAAACGGGCGCGTGCTGATCGATCCTCAGTACGTGCACGCCAACGACCCCTTGACCTCCATTTACGGTGCATTTGGCAAATTCACCATGGAAAACGGCCTGTCGCTCGGCGATATCGAGCGCGTGATGATGACGGGCGTAGGCTCCACCTTTGCCGAAAAGCCGCTTTACGAGGGGCTGAATTGCCATGTGGTGCCCGAATTTGACAGCGTAGGGCGCGGCGGCCTTTACCTCTCGGGGCTTGATGAGGCTGTGGTGGTAAGCATGGGCACGGGCACGGCGCTGATCTACGCAAAAAAACAAGAAAACGGCGAGGTAAGCATTGAATATCTCGGCGGCACAGGCGTTGGCGGCGGCACCCTAATTGGCCTTTCGCGCTTACTGCTGGGTGTTGACACCGTAGACCACATTGAGCAACTGGCAAAGCTTGGCGACCTTGGCAACATTGACCTGCGCATTGGCGATATGTCGCGCAAAAATCTGCACCCCAACATGAATTTGGAGCTGACCGCCTCCAACTTCGGCAAGGTCAGCGACCTCGCTGACAAAAATGACGTCGCACTTGGCGTTGCCAATCTGGTGGGCGAGACCATCGGTATGCTTTCGGTGTTTGCCGCGCGCAATTACGGGCTTGACCGTGTGGTGCTGACGGGCAACCTCACAACACTTGCCCCCATACGCCGCGTATTTGAGATCCTGGAGCGTACCTTTAACATTCATTTTGTGATCCCCGAAAACGCCCCCTACGCCACGGTCATCGGCGCGGCACTCGGAAACGTATAAAAAACCACGACGTGGCAAAAAAGAAAAAAGCGGATGCGTGTTACACGCATCCGCTTTTTTGATCGCAGCTGCCCGCCAAACGGGCGGCTGCGATCGACGGTATTATTTTCTCATAAACGACGTGGTGGCATATTTACTCACAGACACAGGGCCCGTGATGTTGGGGCTGTCCTCGCCCACGTTGTAAATAGCCAGATAGTTAGGGCCGTTTTGCGTGATACTGAGCGTATAGTTGTAAGTGTCACTCAGAATGATATATTTCACGGAAGAGATCGTGTAGTTAATGGCGTAGCAGACTGCATTCACGGCATTATTGTTGTTGTGCGTGGTCTGCTTCCATCTTGCAAGGTTCACGGGCCACCAGACGCATTCGGGCGCCACCAGCTGATAGAGCTTGATTTCGCAACCCTCATAGTTGTGGTGAGCCACCTGTACCATATCACTCTTCAGCGCACTGCCCCACAGGGCGCGCATCGTTTGGCTGGCATCGGTCTGCGAGTCACCAAGCCAAAGCATGGTGGTCGTGGAGTCCGCCGAGATCGTGCCGTTTTGCGTGTGGTGCAGAGTCATGCGGAAGACCGTGGAGGAATCGTTAAAGATCTGCAAGCGTCTGGGATACAGCTCCTCATGTGTGAAGATGACCTCGAACTCGGCGTTGGCAAGATAGAACTTCTGGCCCGTATGCACCTTGATGAGATCAAAGCCCGCCTCCTTACCGGTGGTATCCTTGATCATCTTAGAATAGGACTCCCACTGATTACGCATATGATTGGAGGAATCAACGGCATTGTCATCCTCCCAGTTAGAGGTGAAGTTGGCGATCACGTGATCGATGGTGATATAGTAGTTCCCCCACTTGGAAGCATACTGCTTAATGAAATCAGTCATGATATTGTAGTGGTCACCGTGGTCGTGAGAGATGATCCAGGCAGAGATGCGAAGGGGATCCTCGGCGGTAGGCTCCGCACCGCTATGACCCTTTTTATAAAGGTCAAGAAGCACCTGATAGAGCCTTTGTACGTTCTTTTCATAGCTCTGGCCGCCGTCGTACATAATAAACGAGCCGTCCTCCAGAGTAACCACATAGTTGTTACCGTAAATATTACCCGTTACGCCTTGATATTGGCTATTAAGCTTAACTGAGGTGATCGAGCTGTTTTGCACTCTGGTGTAGGAAAGATCCTGGGAAAGCAGCTCGGCCGGCAGATGGTTGTTATTAGAAAGGCGAGAGGAAACGATACGGATACAAGCAGTGTGCGGCAAGAGCTGGGCAGCAGCATGCTTAAAGGCGTTATACGCCACGTAAAGCATAATGTTCTTTTCGGTGTTGCTGTACGTGCGGAAAATACTGTCCTCGGCGGTATTGCTGGAAACGAGGGTATACCCTGCCCCCAGCAGCTTCTGGCAATAGGCCTCGTAGGCGGCTGCGTCAACGCCCGCGCCCGTATAATAATATTGAAGGTTTGCCTCAGACACGTCCATGGAGCCCGAAAGCGAGAGCCCGTCGGGACGGGGGAAGTCGGTAACGAAGGTGGTGTCCTTGCTGTTATCCTGTATCATGGAAAGATCGGCAGGCAGATAGATATTCTTTTTGCCGTCCTTTTCGGTCACGCCATCCCTTAACAGGTCATTGAAAAGCGCAAAGGCTTTTACCATCATATGGTCGTTAAGTGCCCCGACGACCACGTGATCGCCACTGACCGCAACACCGTAGGAATTTACGTCAAGCTTCTTTAAAAACGCGATGGAATCCTCACGGTCAACGATACCGCAAAGGATCTCGTTCCCGGTGGGTATGCTGGTGTCGGTGAGAACATTCATCGACGAGCCGCGCACATCGGAAAATTCAGCAATGGACTTCTTCTGTGCGTAGATGGCATCGACGATATAGTCGCCCTCCTTCATGCCGTGGGCATGCACGAAAACGTTTCTCTGGGCGATCTCAATGGTCTTCTTATCGCTTTCAACGATATCGCGTGCTTCAATACCCTCGATCATCCCTTCCCCGCCAAGGAATTCAGCAGTAAAGCGATCGATCGCCTGAAGGGTAAAGAGAACACTCGTGCCAACGATAGCGATCTTTGTTTCAAAGAACACGATGGCATAGCCATCGCCCTTGATCTTTCCAAGGGCCTCGGCGGTTTCGGGGCGGTTGGTATTGCCCACCAAAATTTCAAGCTCCTGCTCGCCGCGCAGGGTCTCGTTAGGCGCAACGGTCTTATAGGTCACCGACCCCTCCACACGCTTTTTCAGAGCATCGTGCAAGGATTTCATCACAGCGGCAGCAGTTGCACTCGCATCATTGCCGCAAACCACACGGTAACCGTCAAGAGCTACGATATCGTTTTTTTTCTTGCACGAGGAAAGCAGCACCAGGACGGAGCTCAGCATGCAGATGCACAACAGTATACAAAGTAATCTCTTTTTCATATCAAGTTCCTTTCGGGTAATGAGGGGGCGGCGTTCCCGCCCCCTAAGCAAACTTACGGTGCAGTATAGTACTTTGTAGTCATATACGAGCGGTTTTTAGCAGCCACCGTACCGCGCTCAACGTTTCTGCTGGAGTTGAAATTAGGATAGCCGACGCCAACGCTGCGCACACCCTTAGGATTGCTGGTAGCGTTATACGGCTCAAAATTCGCGCCCGTGGCGGTCACGGTGATATTATAATTGTAAGTATCGCACACGATGATATGCTGCAAGGAGGTCAGGTTGTAGATGATCTTATAGCTGCATCCGTTACCGACATTGCCACCGGTATTGGCATGGAAATATTTTTTCCAGCTGCTCATCGAATTGGGCCAAAGTGCGGCTGTAGGTGCCACCAGCTGATAGAACTGCCATTCACAGCCGTGCCAGCCGTGGTGTGCTACCTGCACGATATCACTCTTCAGATAGCTGCCCCAGCTCGCGCGCATGAACTTGCTGGCATCCTCCTGCGCGTCACCAAGCCAGAGCATGGAGGTCTTAGAGCCCTCGGTGATGGTGGTGCCGTTGGTGCTGTACATATTCATACGAATGACCGTAGAGGTATTGTTATATACGTGAATACGGTTAGGATACTGGTCCTCATGCGTATAAAGCACCTCAAATTCGGTGCTGGCAAGCCAAAAGCGCTGGCCGGTGTGTACCTTGATATAATCAAAGCCTGCCTTTTCACCGGGGGTGTCCTTAACCAGTGCAGAAAGCTCGGTATACGTGTTACGTATCAGCTGATTGGGCGCGCGACCGCCGTCCTCACAGTTGTACATTTCATCATCGGAGCCAAAGTTCGCGATCAGGCGGTCAACGGTGATCTTGTAGCGTGAAAAATCTGCTGCATATTTTTTAATAAACATTTGCACAGCGCCGTAGTGGTCGTTGTGGCCGTGCGAGAGATACCACGCCGCAATACGGATGGGATCGTTCTGCGTGGGATCGTTGCCACCGTGCGCCTGCTTGTAAAGATCAAGCAGCGTATGGTAAATGCGCTCACGGTCAGCCTCAAGCGCTAAGGCACCGTCCAGCAAAACAAAGCTGCCGTCCTCCAGTGCCACGATGAAGAGATTGCCAAAGACCTCGTCCGTGCTCGACTTGGCATAGTCAAGCTTGATCGTGGTGATCGAGGCATCCTGGATCTTCTCAAAGGTGCCCATTGTCAGCTCATCGGGGCTGACCTGGTTCACAGCGTCAAGACGGGAGGCCACAATGCGGATCGCCTTTTTATGTCCAAGGCCTTGCTCTGCCGCGTGTGCAAAATCGTTATACGCGACGTAAAGCGTGATATTCTTTTCAGTGTTATTATAAATGCGGAAGATACTGCCTTCTGCCGTGTTATCGGAGAAGAGCGTATAGCCCGCAGACACAAGTGCCGTACAATAGGTGTTATAAGCAGTAGCATCGGTGCACTCGTAATAATACTCCAATCCCTGGTGCACGTCGACCGAGCCACCCAGCGTAAGCCCCTCGGGCTTGGGGAAATCGGTCACGTAGATGCTTTCGGTATCGGTGTAGATACGCGTGAAGCTGGTGGGAAATGCCACCGTTTTTTTGTCGTCTGCCTCGCAAACAGAGTCGCGTACCACGTCGCGGAAATATTTCAGCGACTTCACGGTCATCGCATCGTTAAGACCCGGAAGAATGATCTTACCGTCCTTGATGGCAACACCGTACTCCACTACCGTCATCACGGCGTTGAGCTCCTTGGCTGCATCACGGTTGACAAGGCCCACCAGGATCTCCTTTTCACGGCTTTCCGTATCGGACTGCATAACCATAACGGAGGCGTTCAAATCAGCAATGCCGTCCAGGATCTTTTTGCTTTCCTGGATCTCCATGTTGATCTGGTCGATGCCATTAAGATCAGAGGCATGAATAAACGACCACTTGTTATCAAACTCCAGCATCTCCATCTTGCTTTGCTTTTCGGTGGCGATCTTCATCGTCAGGGACTCTTCACCGCCAAGATAGGTCTCGGTGAAAAAGTCAAGCGCCACCAGCGTGAGGAGGTTGGTGGTACCCACCACCACGACCTTACTGCCGATCACGGTCACGATATACCCGTGTCCCTTGATCTTCTTCAAGGCCTTTGCGGTTTCGGGGCGGTTGGTGTTACCAACCAGAATTTCAAGCTCGTCACCCTCATCAGTGTCACTCGTAGGATTTACCTTTTTTACGCCGATCTTCTCGCCCGTTTTCTTGGAAAGCGCGTCGGCAAAGGTCTTTACCTCTTCCGTACCGGTGTCAGACATATCGCTGCCGTAAACCAAACGGTAGTCGGTAAAGTCCACCTCCTTACCGCCGCCGCACGAGGAAAACAGCACGGCAAGCGAGGCAAGCATGACGATGCAAAGTAGTAAGCTAAGTACTTTTTTCATGTTTTTTTCCTTTCTTAGTTAAAATCAGTGTAATTGATTGTCAGGATATACGCCCTATTGACGCTCGTCATAGAGCCAAGCTTATTGCTGTTATTTAACCGATAAGTCGACACCGAGGAAGCCTCTGCTATATTGCGCACGCCCTTGGGATTGGTGGTCGCGGCATAGGGAGAGTAGTTGGCGCCGTTTGCCGTGATCGTCATATTGTAATTGCACATATCACTCAAAAGAATGCACTGCGCATTGGGTAGATCAAAGGTAATATTGTAGTCGATCTGCTCATAGGCTTTGCCGTTTTTCTTCACCATGCTTTTATACTGGCTCAATGCATGCGGCCACCATACGACCGTGGGATCAACGAGCTCATACAGCTCCCACTCACAGCCATTGCCGCCGTGGTGTGCCACCTGCACCATATCACTCTTTAACGCAGGGCCGTAAGTAGCGCGTGTCCACTGGCTGGCATCGGTTTGTGCGTCACCGAGCCAGATTATCGAGGAGGTCGGCTCGCTTGCCGTCACCTGTCCGTTTACGGTATGATAGAAATTCATGCGAATGATCGTGGAGGAATCGTTATAGACGTGAAGCTGCTCGGGATACATATCCTCGTGCGTGTACAGCACTTCAAGCTGCGTGCTGGCAAGCCAAAAGGTCTGCCCCGTATGCACCTTGATATATTCAAACCCTGCCTGCTCACCGGGGGCGTCCTTGATATAGCCCGAAAATTCCGCCATTTTGTCACGCACCGTACGGTTATACTGCGTAGCGCTATACCCCGCCTCGGAGTTGTAATGCTCCTCATCGGAGGCAAAGTTGGCGATCAGGCGGTCAACGGTAATGGTATAAGTATTGTATTCGGCGCAATAGGTCTTCATAAATTGCACCATGGAGCCGTAATGGTCGCTGTGACCGTGGGTAAGATACCACGCCGCGATACGAATGGGGTCGTTGGGTGTGGGATCGTTGCCGCCGTGCCCCTCCTTATAAAGCGCCTTGAGGATATCGTAAATACGCCTGGCATCGGTCGTGGTGCTCGTGCCACCGTCAAGCACGACAAAGCTGCCGTCCTCAAGGGTGACGATATAGATCATACCGAAAATTTTTGCAACACCGTTTTCCTGCTCGGCAGAGGATGGGAAGGCATAGCTGATCTTCACCGCCGTCACGGAAGCGTCCTGCCTTTTGCTAAAGCTCTGCGGGGTCAGCATTTCGGCGGGCAGCTGACGCGTAGCGGCAAGCGAGGCCGCCACGATGCGGATCGCCACGGGATATTTGGTGATCTCCTCCTGCGCCGCGTGCTTGAAGGCATTGAAGGCTACGTAAAGCGTAATATTTTTGCTTTTATTGTTGTAAATGCGGAAAATACTGTCCTCGATCTCGCGCCCCTGATACAGTGTGTAGCCTGCTGCAGTCAGCTTCTGACAGTAGGCCATGTAGTTGGCAGCGGTCGCACCCTCACCCGTATAATAATACTCCATGGCGTTGTGCACGTCGATCGCACCCGAAAGCGCCACGCCGTCAGGACGCGGAAAATCCGTAACGACCGCTTTATTTGCGGTATCGCTGTAAATGCGCGAGAAGGCGGCGGGCAGCATGACCTGCGTTTCTTCCCCGTCACCGTCAGCCTTGCACACCGAGTCGGCAAGCACATCCTGCAGCAGGGCAAAGGCCTTGGTCTGCATCGTGCCGTTGAAGGCGGCGGCGATCAGCTTGCCATTCTGCACACCCACTCCGTAGGAATTGACGTCCATCGCGGACATAAAGGCTCTTACCTCGTCACGGTCAACAAGACCGATCAGCACCTCGGGGAAAGGATTTCTTTCCCTGTCGGGGATCATCGCCATTGCGGTGCCCTGAATGCCGCACACCGCGCTCAGCTTGCTCTTGAGCTCGGTGATCTTTGAATTGATCAGATCGCGCTCACCGTCAAGACGGTTGGAGTACACAAAGGTCCACTTTTTGCTGAACTCGACCATCTCCATATCGTCCGCTACGGTTTTGGCGATCTCTACCGTGCTGCTGCCATCGCGCAACATCCCGTCAACGAAATGCTCCAGCGCCATCGCAGTCAGCAGTGTGGTCGTACCGACGATGACCAGCTTGCCCTTCACCACGGTGATCACGTACCCGTGCCCCTTTAGCTTACCAAGAGCCTTAGCAGTTTCAGGACGGTTGGTGTTACCGATCAGGATCTCATTTTTGCTCTCTTCGGCAAGGGCGTCGTCTGCCTTGACCTTCACTATATCAAACCTACAGTCGGTCTTCTTTTCCATGCTGTTGACAGCATCGCTGAAATATTTTGCCGTTGTCGCGGAAACGCTGCTGTCGATCACCACGCTGTAACCGTCAAGCTCAAGCTTTTTAGTGCCGCACGAGGCAAAGCACACGGTAAGGGAGGCAAGCATACACAGGAACAGCAAAAGACTTATGATACGTTTCATCGTCTGAACCTCCGTTCTTATGCTCGCGGGTGAAAAGTATGGCTTTGACCATCTTATTATAGCATTACGGCTGTTTGATTGCAAGCAAGTGACAAAATCTTTCACATTCCCATCAAAATTTTCGTCACAATTGCCAAAACAACGTCAAGTATTTTGAGCCATCTGCCCACCAATTTCTTCCTCACTAAAGCAATTCAAATTTTTATGCTATAAATACGCGCCGCACACTTGACGAAAATGGGAAAGAGTGCTATAATATTTTCATCATTTTTTCATTCAGAAAGGTCTTTGTTATGAAATGGACTTCTCTTAACGAGCTGCGCGAAAAATATCTTGCTTTCTTTGAAAGCAAGGGTCATTTGCGCCTGCCCTCCTATCCGCTGGTTCCCATCAATGATAAATCGCTGTTGCTCATCAACTCGGGCATGGCACCCATGAAAAAATTCTTCACGGGTGAGGAGGAGCCCCCTCGCAACCGCGTGACCACCTGCCAGAAGTGTATTCGTACCCCCGATCTTGATCGCGTGGGTCACACCGCACGCCACGGCACCTTCTTTGAGATGCTTGGCAACTTCTCCTTTGGTGATTACTTTAAGGAGGAGGCGATCCCGTGGGCGTGGGAGTTTTTGACAGAGACGCTGGAGATCCCCGGTGAGCTGCTTTGGCCCTCCATCTACGAAAACGACGAGGAGGCCTTCCACATCTGGCACGACAAGATCGGCGTGCCCGCAGAGCGCATCACCCGTCTTGGCAAGGCCGATAACTTCTGGGAGCACGGCTCGGGCCCCTGCGGTCCCTGCTCTGAGATCTACTTCGATCGCGGCGAAAAATACGGCTGCGGCAGCCCGAATTGCCGCCCCGGGTGTGATTGTGACCGCTACATGGAGATCTGGAACAACGTATTCTCCCAGTTCAACAACGACGGTCACGGCAACTACACCGAGCTCACGCAGAAAAACATTGATACGGGCATGGGCCTTGAGCGTCTTGCGTGCGTCATGCAGGGCGTTGACAACATGTTTGAGGTAGACAGCATTC
The DNA here is from genome assembly GCA_015064125.1 of Oscillospiraceae bacterium. Lineage (GTDB taxonomy): Bacteria > Bacillota > Clostridia > Oscillospirales > CAG-272 > Firm-07. Next base: position 14,271 of record SVSV01000021.1, on the reverse strand, counting down.
GTAAGATCCTTGATACCGTCTGTGAGATCGCAGGCAAGACCTACGGCGCTGACAAGGATAACGATATCTCCATTCGCGTGTGCACCGACCATATCAAGAGCGCCATGTTCATGATCGCTGACGGCGTCATTCCCTCCAACGAAGGGCGTGGATACGTGCTGCGCCGCATTATCCGCCGCGCCTGCCGTCACGGCAAGCTGCTTGGCATCGATCACGCGTTCCTTTGCGATCTGTGCCGCGTAGCCATCGGTGAAAACCGCGATGCATATCCCGAGCTCGGTGAAAAATCCGATTATATCCTCAAAGTCATCTCTATGGAGGAGGAGCGCTTTGACGCCACCATCGACGCAGGCCTTTCTATCCTCTCCTCTTACGTGGAGGACGCCAAGAAAAACGGCAAGACCGAGGTTGCGGGCGAGGACGTCTTCAAGCTCTACGACACCTACGGCTTCCCGCTTGACCTCACCAAGGAGATCCTTGCTGAAAACGGCCTCACCACCAACGACGATACCTTCGCGGCCCTGATGAAGGCACAGCGTGAGCGTGCACGCGCCGCACGCGGCAACATCAGCGGCTGGGATAACGCCACCAAAAATCTCATCTCCGACATGCCCGCCACCAACTTCCGCGGCTACGACAGCTTCCGCACTGACGACGCCAAGGTCCTTGCCATTCTTGTTGAGGGTGAGGACGGCACCAAGTCGGTTCCCGAGCTGAGCGAGGGTGATTGCACCGTGGTGCTTGACAAGACCGTATTTTACGGCGAGGGCGGCGGTCAGATCGGTGACTGCGGTACGCTTAGCTCCAAGGATGCCACCGTGGCCGTCAACGACACCAAGAAGACCGACGGCGTTTACCTGCACCTTTGCACGGTGACGGGGGGCGTGCTGCGCGTCGGCGACGCCGTTTGTGCCCGTATTGACGAAATGAAGCGTCTGGCAACCGCACGCAACCACTCGGTAGCGCACCTCTTGCAGGCAGCGCTGCGCGCAGTGCTCGGCAATCACGTTGAGCAGGCAGGCTCGCTTGTCGACAACGAAAAATGCCGCTTTGACTTTACCCACTTCGCAGCACTCACCGCCGAGGAAATTGCCAAGGTGGAGGAGATCGTAAACAGCTATATCTTTGCGGGCGTACCGATCTCGATGACCGAAATGCTGCTTGAGGATGCCAAAAAGCTTGGCGCCACTGCCCTGTTTGGCGAAAAATACGGTAAGATCGTGCGCGTGGTACGCATGGGCACGTTCTCGATCGAATTCTGCGGCGGTACGCACCTGAATAACACCGCACGCATCGGCCTGTTTAAGATCACCTCCGAAAGCTCGGTCGCTGCCGGCGTTCGCCGCATTGAGGCCGTCACGGGCAACGGTGTGCTTTCCCTGCTCGCCGCACGCGAAAGGCTGCTGGCCGATACCGCAGATACCCTGAAGGCACAAAATCCGCTTGACGTTGCCAAGCGCGCACACGCCGTGCAGGACGAGGTCAAGGAGCTGCGCCGTGAGCTGGATTCGCTCAATCAGAAGCTCGCCTCCTCCAAGCTTGACGAGGTGCTTGCCGCCTCGGTCGCCGTTGGCGACGTAAAGCTTGCCGTAGCTCGCTTTGACGGCATGCAGCAGGACGTGGCACGCAGCCTTGCCGACGACATCAAGGCAAAGAGCGACGATACCGTGGCCGTGCTTGCCATCACCGAGGGTGCACGCATCACCTTTATGGCGGTGGCAGGTAAAAATGCCGTTGCCAAGGGCGCACACGCAGGCAAGCTTGTTGGCGCCGTAGCCGCCGTTACGGGTGGCAAGGGCGGCGGCCGTCCCGACAACGCCATGGCAGGCGGTAAGGATGCTGCACTCATTGATGAGGCGCTCACCGCAGCCAAGGACGTGCTGGCAGGCCAGCTGAGGTAAAACAAAAACGATAAAATAACCGTCCGCGCAGGTCTTGCACGGACGGTTTTACTATTTACCCCGAAAACGGTATCAAAAAGGGCGCAGCTGCATGGCAGCTGCGCCCTTTTTATAAAGCGATCCGTCACTCGCGGTTTCTGCGGCCGCGATTGCGGAAAATACTCATGATATTGTCGAAATCATCGTCGGAAATAGAGGAGTCCTCCCCTGCTGTGTCGTAACGGGGAGCATGCTGCTCAGGGGCAGGTGCCTGCGGTGCTGCGGGGGCCTGCTGCGCCACGGGGGTAACAGGTGCTTCGGGCGCGGGCTGCGCTGCGGGGGCAGCGGGTGCTGCAGGGGCCGCCTCGGGCTGTGCCACGGGGGCAGGAGCTGCCAGCTGCTCTTGATTTTCAAAGCCTGTGGCAATGATCGTCACACGCATTTCATCGTCAAGCGACTCATCAAACGCAAGACCCCAGATCACGTTGGCATCGGGGTGAGCCTCGCGCGAGATCATCGAGGAAGCAAGATCGACCTCCTCAAGTCCCACGTCATGCGAGGCGGTAATGCTGATGAGAATACCGCGTGCACCGTGGATGGAGGTTTCAAGCAGAGGGCTGGAAATAGCGGCACGTGCGGCGAGCTCTGCCTTATCAGCGCCCTGTGCGCCGCCAACACCCATGTGGGCGTAGCCCGCATTCTTCATCACGGACGTAACGTCTGCAAAGTCAAGGTTGATGAAACCGGGGACGTTAATAAGCTCGGAAATGCTCTGCACACCGCGGCGAAGCACATCATCGGCGATCTCAAAGGCGTTGCCGAGCGTGATGCGCGTATCCGAAACCTGCTTGAGCTTTTCATTGGGGATGACCACCAGGGAGTCCACGTACTCGCGCAGCTCCTTGATGCCCTGCTCTGCCTGCTCCTGACGGCGCTTGCCCTCAAAGCTGAAGGGCTTTGTCACGATACCGATCGTAAGGATGCCCATCTCATGAGCAAGACGTGCCACGATGGGTGCTGCGCCCGTGCCCGTGCCGCCGCCCATGCCTGCGGTAACGAAAACCATATCAGCGCCTGCAAGCATCTTTTTGATATCATCGATCGACTCCTCGGCGGCGCGTGCACCGATCTCGGGATTGGCGCCTGCGCCAAAGCCCTTGGTGATCTTTTCACCAATGACCATCTGAGTGGGCGCCTCGGAATTACGCAGGGCTTGTCTGTCGGTGTTCACCGATACAAACTCCACGCCGCGAATATTTGCTGCGATCATACGGTTTACGGCATTGTTACCGCCGCCGCCGACACCGATCACTCGAATTACTACACCGCTATCGCTGGTGATGTCGCGTTCAAACGTCATATATGTATCCTCCACTTCTTACTGCGTGCAAGCACACGGATTTATAGAAAAAAACTATTATCTTTTATATTTTAATATATTTTTACGCTTTTTGCAAGATGTTTTTGCAAGAATTTTCAAAAAAGAAAAGACAAGACGCGGCAAAATCAGCACGTCTTGTCCTTTTTTCAGCTTTTTTTGTGACTAAGAGATAAAATATCCTCAAAGATCAGGCGCGCCGCATCGGGGCGATGGTGCCGTGCAATGGCCGCCTGCATATCCGTACGTGCCGCGTCGTCATGCAGCAAATGCCCGACCGCCCTGGCAAGCCCACCACGCAGCAGCTCCTTTTCCTCCACCACAAGTGCAGCACCCGCCAGTGCCATTTCTCTTGCGTTTTTCAGCTGATGATTTCCCGTTACGTTGGGTGATGGCACCAGCACGGCGGCCCTCCCTGTTGCGGCCAGCTCACTCAGCGTCATTGCGCCGGCGCGTGCAATGACCACGTCAGCCTCACGCATGCGGCGCGCCATATCCGTGATAAAGGGCACAACCTCAAAGCGCGCATCCCCGGCAAGGGCGGTTGCGGCAAAGCGTGCTGAAAACTCCTCCCATTCCCGCTTGCCCGTCGCGTGTACAAAGCGCACGTCAGCATAAGCACGCATGCTCAGCATCAGATCAAGCACACCGTTATTGATGGCCCGCGCCCCCAGACTTCCGCCAAAGGAAAGCACGGTCTTGGGGCGATCCTTCGTTATATCCCCTCCCCCACACACATAAAAATCACGCGGCAAAGGGTTTCCCACCACCAGCGTGCGTGCGTGGCGCGGCAAATGCCCTGCGGCCGCCTCAAATCCCAGCCAAACGCGCGACAGGCGCGCGGCAAGCAGCCGCACGGCAAGCCCCGGCACGGCATTGGATTCGTGCACGGCGGCGGGGATCTTACGCATCGCCGCCGCGGCAAGTGCGGGATAGCAGGCATAACTGCCCGTGCCTATCACGATATCAGGGGCAAGCTCATCAAGCATCCCCCCCGCCTGCGCGGTCGCCGCACGCAGCAGCTTCAGCGCGCGCAACGCATCGGTTGGATGACGGCGTGATACGCCCCTTACGGGCAAAGGGCGGATCCTGTATCCTGCCGCCGTAACAAGCGCATTCTCCATGCCGCCCTCGGTGCCGATAAAGGTGATCTCAGCACGCGGGAGATTGGCTCTGAGCACATCGGCGATCGCGAGTGCAGGCGTCACGTGGCCGCCCGTACCGCCACAGGTGATAACAACGTTCATAATTTTTTACCCGTGCTATACCGCGAGATGGAAAGCACGATTCCCATTTCAAAAATTTGTATCGCAAGAAAGGTGCCGCCCGAGCTGAAAAACGGCAAGGAAACACCCGTGTTTGGCATAGAATTTGTCACGACCGCAATATTGAGCGCCGCTTGCAGGGCAAGCTTCAAGGAAATACCCAGCACGACGAGGGCTGAAAATCGGTCGGGGGCACGTGCGGCGATCTGAAAGCCGCGCACCACCACCAATACAAAAAGCAGCACCACAAGAAGGGCACCGACAAAGCCAAGCTCCTCACAAATGACCGTAAAAATAAAATCATTTTGCGGCTGTGATACGTACCCGTGCTTTTGCAGGCCCTTGCCGAGGCCCTTGCCAAACAATCCGCCCGAGCCGATGGCATAGAGCCCCTGCAGTGTCTGCCACGCGGCCCCCAAGGGGTCGACCTCCTCGATATGTAGCCACGTATTCACGCGCACCTGCGCATAAGAGGACACCAGCACCAGAAAAACACCTGCGGCACCGACCGCCGCCGCCATCATGCCAAGATACTTTAAGCGCGTGCCGCCAAGAAACATCATCGCAACTCCCAGCATACCGATAATGAGCAGACCCGAGATATGCTTTTCCGCAGCCACCAACGCCCCCACCGCGAGCAGCAGAGCCCCCGGCAAGAGCACACCGTAGGAAAAGCTGCCGCCGTGCGGCCTTTTTGAGGTGATCTTATCCTCATATTTCGTCATCACCAGCGCGAGCATCAGAACCAGTGCGGGCTTTGCCAGCTCCGAGGGCTGTACCGTAAGGGGCCCGAGCACCAACCAGCGCTGTGCACCGCCCCCCACCGTGCCGATCAGGAGCACCAGCACCAGAAGCATGAGGGAAAGCGCATATAAAAACACGGCAAAATAGCGCCAAAAGATCGGCGTGGCAGCCCACACAAACGGTGCGGTTGCAATAAGCGAGAGCAGTGCAAAAGCAACGTACCTTTTGAAAAAGTAAAAGCTATCGCCGTAAAACGCCGCCCCGTAAACGGCGCTGGCGCTATATGACATCACCGTGCCAAACAGCAAAAGGGCCAAAACCAGCAGTAAAAAATAATGATCCATGCGGCCGCGCCCCACTGCGCTGCTCACCTCGTTATTTTGTCGCCATCGATGCCATCTCATACCCTATCTCCCCCACAAAAAAACAGCGCAAAGCAGGGCCGTGCACGCCGTGAACATCAAAACAACCGTGTTTTCCGAAAAGCCCTTTTTTTCAAAATGATGATGAAGGGGTGCCATCAGAAAAAGCCGCTTACCGCCCGTCGCTTTAAAATACAGCACCTGCAGCAGGACGCTGGCTGCCTCTATCACAAAAACGCCGCCGCCACCAAGAACGCTGAGGGGCCTCGCGCTGATCAGGCCAAGCCCCCCCACCATGCCACCGAGGAACAGCGACCCTGTGTCACCCATAAAGACCTTCGCAGGGTGATGGTTAAAGACAAGAAAGCCAAGGCAAGCGCCAAGCAGCAGCGCCCCGAAAAGCGAAAAGATCCCCTGCCCCACTGCGTTGCCGTACAGCAGGAAAAACGCGGCAAGCACCGCTACGGTCCCCCCAAGCAGACCGTCCACACCGTCAGTAAGGTTCAGGGCGTTAACGATGCCCGTTAAAAAAAGCAGCGCCAAGGGATAATACCAAAGCCCCAGCTCCAGCCTTTTGGCAGAAAAAGGCAGATAGATCGCCGTGTCAAGCAAGCCAACGGCCTTGGCCGCCACCAGCAGCAATGCCGCAAGCAGAAGCTGAAGCATATATTTTTCCCCGACGCCAAGGCCCTTGTTTTCACGCTTGACAAGCTTACGGTAATCGTCAAAAAAGCCAACTGCCCCGGAAAGGACGGCATACAGCACCACCAAGGCGGCACCCGTCAGGCTCTTTTGCTCGCCGCGCCATAAAAGGCAGGCGGAAAAAAGCAAAAAAACAGCAAGAAGCGCCACGATAAAGGCAAGGCCACCCATGGTCGGTGTGCCTGATTTCGATAAGTGCCACGAGGGGCCTATCTCCAAGATCGGCTGCGCCGCACGCAGGCGCTTCAGCGTTGGGATCAGCACGGCCTCCAGCACCACTGTCAGTGCGAGCGTCAATAAAAACAGCACGGCATAGGTAAAAATTCCTTCATTTTTCATCGTATCCTCTCCATTTGCGAAATCACACGCTCAAGCTCCATCTCCCGACTGGCCTTGCACAAAATATAAGCGCCGCGCGGCATCGTTTCAAAGACTGCCGCGGCAAGTCCCTTCTCCTCACCCACGGCAAAGCAGTGCACACGCTTGGGCGAGAGTCCGCCAAACAGCGCCCCCTCACAAAGATCCCCCGCGTGCCTTCCGTATAAAAACAAATGCGAAAGCCCTGCCCCCGCGGCCGCCGCACCCACCTCACGGTGCAGACGAGAGGCGTGCAAGCCAAGCTCACCCATATCCCCGAGCACCGCCGCACGCGGCGCACCCTCACTAAGATAGCAAAGCGCCTCCAGTGCTGCGATGACCGCCTCGGGTGATGCGTTATAGGTATCGTCGATCACGTATCTGCCGTCGATCAGCAATCGCTTCATACGGGGCGTTGCATCCTGGGCAAGCAGCAGCGCATTTCTGATCGCTTCTCCATCAAGCCCGAAGTAAAGCCCGACCGCGCCGCCGATCGAAAGGCAGGAAAGCCCCGCGCTCCCGGGCAGATGCCACGAAAGCCCCGCGGCACGGCGCAGACCCCAACAAACGTCTGCCACCACGCCCGTTTTGCCGTGCTTTATACCCGTAACGCGAAAGTCAGCTACCGCGCCCGTACCAAAGGAAAGCACACGCGAGGGATCGGGCGCGCAATGGAAAAGTCGCTCGGGCACCAAAAGGCGGCCATTTGCACCAAGACCGCTTGCCAGCTTCATTTTCTCGCAAAGCAGAGCTTGACTGCTGCCAAAAAAGCCGATATGTGCCGTGCCAACGCCTGTAAGCACTGCAAGATCCGGCGCCAAAGCCTTAGAAAGCGGCGCCATCTCACCCTCGTGATTGATGCCGATCTCAAGCACGTGATAATCGCTTCCATGCATGCTAAGGAGCGAGAGTGGCATGCCGATCGTGCTGTTAAAATTACCCGTGCTTTTTTCAACCGTCCCACCGCTTGAAAGGACCGTGGCAACCAGCTCCTTTACGGTGGTCTTCCCCGTGCTGCCGCCAACAGCAATAAACTGACCCGAAAGGCGGCGCCGCCAGGCGGCCGCCGCCCGTAAAAGCGCCTGCTCCACCGATGCGACCGTCAGGACAGGCAGGCTCCCGACGCATACCTTGGCATCCCTGTCGCAAAGCATGGCAGCCGCACCGTTTTGTGCGGCATTTTCTGCAAAGGCCGCCCCGTTTTGACGCGTACCGCCAAACGCAACAAAAAGATCGCCGCGCTTGACCTCGCGTGAATCAGTAGCAATGCCAAAAAAGGACAGAGGCGCGTGCGAGCTCCCATCACACCCCAAAAGAGCTGACAGTGCCCCCTTGGCACAAAGCGGTGAAGGCAAAGAAATTCTCATACCGTACCCTCCCCAAAGCGCGCGGCAAGGCAAGCGGTCACGATCTCGCGCTCGGAAAAATGAAGCCGCTCGCGCCCCCTGATCTCGTATTCCTCGTGTCCCTTGCCTGCCAGAAGCACGATATCACCCTCACGTGCCGTTTCAATGGCATAGGCAATAGCCTCCTTGCGGTCAAGGATTATTTTGTGCGGCTTTTCCTTATCTATACCCTTTACGATATCGGCAATGATCGCACGCGGCTCCTCGGAGCGCGCATTGTCCGAGGTGATGATCGCAAGATCGGAAAGACGCGTAGCGATCCTGCCCATTTTGCGACGCTTGGTGCGGTCGCGATCGCCGCCGCACCCGAATACCAATATGATGCGCTGTCCATCGCCGCGAAAGCGGCGCACCGCATATAAAAGCTTTTCAAGGGCATCGGGGGTGTGCGCGTAATCAATAAAAACACAAACAGGTGTCTTAGCACCTCCTACTCGCTCCATACGCCCAACGACACCGCCAAATGCCGCCAACGCACCCTTTATCGTATCGGCAGGCACACCGAGCGTGTAAGCTGTCAACGCGGCCAGTGCGGCGTTCTCGACACTGAAATCCCCGGGAACGGGTAAAGAAATATCAATGTTTTCCCCCTCGTGACAAAGCCTGAAGTCTACCCCCTGCACACCGTTGGCTGCCACGCCCGTAACGTTTCCGCGTCCCACCGTAAAAAAGGGCACCTCAAGACTATCGCAAAGCATTTGCCCGTAAGGGCCGAAGGTGGATATCACACCCATTTCACACTGCAAGAACAGTCTGCGCTTTTCGGCAAAATAGGTATCCATATCACCGTGCAGGTCAAGGTGGTCGGGCGAGAGATTGGTAAAGAGCGCACGCTTGAAATAAAGCGGCGCCACCTTTTCAAAAAAGAGTGCGTGCGAGGTGACCTCCATCACCACGGTGTCAGCGCCGCGTGCCTTCATTTGCGCGAGCAGATAATAGAGCTGTGCAGGGTCAGGGGTGGTGAGATTCGCCAGGCGGTTTTGATTTTCTGCCGCCAGCACCTCACCGCAGCAGGTGGCATTCACCGTACCGATCACACCGACACGACGCCCTGCGGCCTCTAAGATCGCCGCCAGCATCGCCGCCGTGGAGGTCTTACCGTTCGTGCCCGTAATGCCGATCAAGCAGATCCCCTTTCCGGGGTGAGCGTACCACGCATCAAATAAACGCGACAGTGCCACACGTGTGCTTTCCACGACCAGGATCGGCGCGCCCGACACGGGCCGCTCCGACACGATCAGCACAGCGCCACGCGACAGCGCCTCACCCACGTGCAAATGCCCATCATGAGAAAGGCCCGACAGCGCCACAAAAATTTCCCCCTGCCGCACACGGCGCGAATCGGTGCAAATGCCAACCACCTCGCGCTGAGCAAGGGGCCCCTGTATATAATATCCAGCACTTTTTAAAAGCTCGCCTAATAGCATATCCTACTCCTTTATAGCATCATATGAAAAATAAATACTGACCGAAGCCCCCGAGGGCAAAAGCGTGCCCGCTGCAGGTGACTGACCGCAAACACTCTTATTGACCTTATAATAATCCTTTGCGCCGCAGACTGTGATATTAAAGCCGCTGTCCTGTAAAAGCCTGTTGGCGGCAGCAGCAGTAAGGCCCACCACGTTCGGTACCGCTTGTTCAGCGGCGGGGGCATCGTTGGTCAGTGTCAGCACTGCCTTGGCACCCCTTCTCAAGACCGCTGTGCCTGACGCGGGGCTTTGTGCACTGACGATCTCACCCTCCCCCGAGTACGTAACACCAACACCGATTTTTTCAAGCACGGCGGTGGCCTCTGCCACTGAAAGGCCAACAAGATTTGGCACCTTGACCGTCAGATTTTCAAGCTCCTCATCGGTATAAACGGCCTCCACACCAAGATAAGGCAGCACGGCCTCAAAGACGTTCGCCACGTACGGCGCCGCCACCACACTGCCGTATTTGATGCCGTCGGTCGGCTCATCCACCACCACGATCACGGCAATTTTAGGATCATCGGCAGGCGCAAACCCCACGCACGAGCCGATACGTGCATTACGGTCGTCACCGATCTTCTCGGAGGTACCGGTTTTGGCCGCCACACGGTAGCCTGCCACGTAAGCGTTCTTGGCACCACCGTTTCCCGCAACGCCGTCCGCTAAGATCCTTGATACTGTTTTGGCGGTCTGCTCACTGATGACCTGACGCTTGACCACGGTTTCGTGGCTGTATACGGTTTCGCCTGCGGCATTGGTGATGCTTTGTACCAGATACGGCTGTACGAGCTTGCCGCCGTTGGCGACAGCACTGATCGCCGTGATCATCTGCAGGACCGACACCTTGAAGTTTTGTCCAAAGGAGGCCGTGGCAAGGTCAAGGTCTGTGAAGCTTGACTTTGCATGGAAGATCGAGCCGCCCTCACCGGGCAGATCAATGCCTGTTTTTTCAAGCATGCCAAAGCCCGAAACGTAGCTGTAAAAGCAATCGGTGCCAAGGCGCGCGGCGATCGTCATCATCACGGGATTGCAAGAGTTTTGCAGCCCCTCGGCAAACGTGAGGCTTCCGTGACCGCCCACCTTGTGACAGTGGATCAAGCGGTCGGCAACGGCAAGTGCCCCGCTGCAAAAAAAGCGCTCCTCAAGGCTCCTCACAGCCTCCTCCTCAATCACTGCCGAGCAGGTAATGGCCTTAAAGGTCGAGCCGGGCATGTAGATCTCGGTGGCTGCCTTATTTGACCAGCTTTCCAGCAAAAGTGCGTTCTTTGTTTCCTTATACAGATCGCTATCACCTTCAACCCCAAGCGCTGCCAGCTCCCGTGCGGCATACTCGTTTAACAAAAAAGGGGCGTTCAGATCAAAGGTCGGCACGGTTGCCATCGCCAGCACGGCACCCGTTTGCACGTCCATCACGATCCCGCATGCGCGGTTGGCGGCACCGCTTTCTATCATCGTGGCCTCCAGCTGCTCCTCAAGGACCGCCTGTACAAAGGCATCCAGCGTGGTTTTCAGCGTGCTGCCATCAGTGGCGGGCACAAGGGCCTCATAGCGGTTCGGCAGACGGTTGCCCGTTGAGTCGCGCGCGGTGATATACGCCCCCTGCACACCCGAAAGCACGCTGTTATATTGCAATTCAAGCCCGTAAAGCCCCTGCCCGTCGCTGCCCGTAAAGCCCAGCACCTGCGCGGCAAGTCCACCGTTCGGGTAGTAGCGATCAGGCACGGCCTCAACCGCCACAAGATCAGAAAGCCCCCGCTCGGAGATCATTGCCAGCACCGCTGCCGCCACGGTGCTGTCGGTTTCGCGTACCACCGTGCGCGAAAGCTCACGTGTATGCGATAAATGCTCCCTTACGGCATCGGGCGAAACACCCGCGGTAGCGGCAAGCCCCTCTATGATGGCTTGTGCTTTATCACCCGGCGCCTTGGCAATGAGCGCGGGAAAGACCGAAATGCGGTAGACCGTGCGCGTGGTCGCCAGCACGCGGCCTGCGGCATCCAAGATCTCCCCTCTTGCCGCACGCACGGGCGAGCTGGTGGTCAGCTGATCCATCACCTTTTGCTGATAGCGCTCAAAATCAAAAAACTGAATAAGAAAAAGTCTTGTCAGCAAAAACGCAAAAACAAGCAATAGGGCCGTCAGCGCCACCGCGCCGCGGCGTACCGTATGTACCGTATATTGTTGCTCCCTCATAAGTGCCCCTTAACGAAAATAGAATAGGGCGGCGAGCTCCAAACGGAGTCGCCGCCCAAGATGGCGACAGGTGCCGCGCATCCCTATTCTATTCTCGTTTTCATTATTTTAGACCTTACCAAAGATATTCCAGCGCACAGCGCAATGCCTCAAGGCCGCTTTTTTCCTCTTTTGCGCCAAATACCTCGGTTTCATTTTCAGCAGGACAGTCAAGATAAGCGTCGGATACGCCCTCACTTACGTCGGTATACATGGTAGCCGTTTCGTAAACGCGTGCGTCCTCTGCCTCCTGCGTTGCACTCAGCAGCTCTGCCTCGCTATGCTCAAGCATCACACCCGAAGCCCCAAGGAGCCCTACGGAAAGCACGAAAAGCAGCACAAATGCCGCGTGTGCAAGGAAGGTATGTGCGCGCGAAAAGCGCGTACGGCAGGAGATCGTCCCACCCTCAGACTTGGCGCGCTCGCTTTTTTGAATTTTTACGTATTCACGGCTCTTTTGGGCCTTTTGCTCGGCGTTTGCCAGCGATGCACGCATGGCGCCGATGCGGTCCTTGCCGCCGTAGCGACGGTTAAAATATTCCACAAAATCACCCGAGGAGATGGTCACGCCCCCGTCGGGCTCATCGTGCAGATAAATGATGGTGGTGGCGTTGGGTACGGGCTTATGATCAACGGCTCGCTTTGAGAGAGCCCTTTGCGTGCGGTCGTGATAACGGCTGCGTAACGCATCAAATTGCTGTTTATAGTCGTCTTGAAAATACACGCGGTCATACACTTCGGTTCCGAACATGATTGCAGCCTCCTTGTTCTTCATTAAATAGATATTTTAAAGCTTTTCCGCCACACGAAGCTTTGCACTGCGTGAGCGGGGATTTTCCGCAAGCTCCTCAGCGCTTGGCAATATAGGCTTTCTTGTGATGATTTTTGCCACAGGCTTATGGCCACACACGCAGATCGGCAGGGACTTGGGGCAGGTGCACCCCTCGGCCATTTCGGCAAAGGCCTGCTTTACAATGCGGTCCTCAAGCGAGTGGAAGGTGATCACCGCGAGGCGCCCCCCGCGATTTAGGCGTGCCATGGCACCCTTCAGGGCAGGCACGATGGCATCAAGCTCTCCGTTGACCTCAATGCGGATCGCCTGAAACGAGCGCTTGGCGGGGTGATGCCCCCCCTCGCGTGCCGCGGCAGGCATGGCGCTTTTGATCAGATCGGAAAGCTCCTTTGTGGTGGCAATGGGTGCTATTTCCCTTGCCTGCACGATCTTGCGTGCAATGCGTGCTGAAAACCTTTCCTCACCGTAGGTAAAGAGGATGTTTTTCAGCGCCTCCTCAGAATAGGTATTGACGACCGTATACGCGGTCTTCTCGTTACGGCGATCCATACGCATATCAAGCGGTGCATCAGCCTGATAGGAAAAGCCGCGCTCGGCTGTGTCAAGCTGATAGGAGGAAACACCAAGGTCAAGCAGCATGCCGTCGATCGTGTCGATGCCAAGATCATCAAGCACTGCCGCGACCTCTGAAAAGTTACTGCGGTAAACCGTTGCGCGCTCTGAAAAGGGGGAAAGTCGCGCGGTAGCGGCGGCAATGGCCGCCTCATCACGGTCGATCGCGATCAAGCGCCCCGTAGTCAGACGCTTTGCGATATGATAAGAGTGTCCGCCACCGCCTGCGGTGCCGTCAACGTAGACACCCTCGGGCTTTATGGCAAGGCCCTCTATACATTCATCAAGTAAAACCGAACGGTGAGAGAAGGTTTCAGCCATATCACAGCCCACTTTCCTCAAGTGCGCGGCGAATTGCCTCAACGTCGATGGAGGCAACGCGTGCCTCATAGCTCTCCTCTGACCAGATCTCGCCGAAATCACCGCACCCAACGATCACAAGACTGCGGTTGGTGCCCTCATCGGCCTTAGGGGTAATGCCTGCAAATTCAAGCAAGCCGTTCGGCAGCAGCACGCGACCCAGAGAATCGGGCGTGACCTGCGCGGCATCGCGGTAAAGGAACCAGAAGGTCTCCTCTGAAAATTTACGGGGCATATTCTTCAAGGGCTCGATATATGCCTTCCAGGCCTGTGCCGAATAAAAGCGCAGACAGTTGCCGCGGATGCTGCGCACGATCATAAAATCCTCGCCCAGCTCCTCGCGCAGCTTTGAAGGAATGGAAACGCGATTTTTGGCATCAAGAGAATGACGGTATTCACCCGAAAGCATATGGCGTTCCTCCTTCCTTTTTTCGAAACGGGCTTAACATTTTATAACATTTTGCCCCATTTCTTACCACTTACGTATATTATATGACGAAATCGCTCTGTTTGTCAACCCCAAATTTTAAATTTTTTTCACATTTTTCACGTTTTTTCAAAAAAATTTCCCTTTTATATATAAAATAAACGGCACCTGCACGGCTTTTGCAAAGGAAAAAGGGGGTGAGTCAAATGCAAAAATGCATTTGGTACTCACCCCCGTCGTTTTTGCTTTGCGGCTAAACACCGCAATTTTTGCCTGTTTTG
>SVSV01000020.1 GCA_015064125.1 Oscillospiraceae bacterium | reverse complement strand
CCAAACTGTTACGTTGCAAGATGTTTCCAATAAGGAAGTGATCGTTAAGCTTGCGGCTGAAGGGGCAAAAATGAAAATTGATGTTACTCGCGCGTACTAATAGGGCAAATGAGATAGGCATCTTTTTTGTCAACTCGTTCCAAAGGGGCTGCGTCATTTACGCAGTCCCTGCGCAAAAAAGCCGACGGTAGGCTTTTTTGACGCGCGGAATTTGCGGTTTTTGCCTGCAAAACAGGCAAAAATTGCGGTATTTAGCCGCAAAGCAAAAACGACGGGGGTGAGTACCAAATGCATTTTTGCATTTGACTCACCCCCTTTCGGGGTGTTTCCCTGCTTGAGGAGCGGGATGCAAGATGCCGCAATAATTATTGCCCCTTGCACAGATTTTACGCATCTTGCTACGTCGCGGCGCGCCGCCCTTGTATTTCATCTCGCGCCAGCGTGTATCTTTCCTTCGGCATGATTGGGGGTTGAAGACTTGACATCACTTTGTGTTTGTGCTATAACGAAACCACAAAGGCGCATTCCAATTTTTCAAAACGAAAGGAAAATGCCATGGCCTACAAGTATTCGTACGACGATGAAGAAAAGAAATATCACTTCCCCAAGCTTCAGACCAACAGAAATATGTGGAAGCTGATGATCTTAAACATTTTGACGCTGGGTTTTTATAGCATCTTTTTCTTTATCCCACTTTCTTTTGATTTAGATAAAGTTGATCCTAAAAGATATAGAGATAAAACAATGAATTATTTGGTGGCACACATTGTTTCGATATTTACCTTTGCCATCGTTATTGACATCTGGCATCATCATATTGCGGGGCGTATAGAAGAAGCGCTGGAGCGCCGCGATGTCGATTATGATTTTAACACAGGTGATTTTTGGAAATGGTTTTTCTTTGGATCATTCATCTTGGTTGGCCCATTCATCTATTTCCACAAGCTTTGCACGGCAATGAATCTGCTTTGCCAAAGCTACAACGAAAAGCCCGTCCTTGATGAATAAATATTGGCGTCTCGATATTGACACCGCAAGAAAAATACAGTATAATAAAGGTAACTTAATTTTTCTTGGAAGGGAGAAAAAACGATGAATAAGTTTATGCTCAACGAGACCTCCTACCATGGCTCGGGGGCGATCACAGCGATCCCCGAGGAAATCAAGGCGCGCGGCTTTAAGAAGGTGTTCGTCGCGTCCGACCCCGATCTTGTCAAGTTCGGTATTACCGCGAAGGTGACCGATCTTCTTGACAAGGCAGAGATCGCCTACACCGTGTACTCCAACATCAAGCCCAACCCCACCATTGAGAACGTGCAAAGCGGCGTTGCGGCGTTCAAGGAAGCAAAGGCCGACTGCATCGTAGCGATCGGCGGCGGCTCCTCGATGGATACGGCGAAGGCGATCGGCATCATCATCACGAACCCCGAGTTTGAGGACGTTCGAAGCCTTGAGGGCGTTGCTCCTACGAAAAAGCCCTGCGTTCCGATCATTGCAGTCCCCACCACCGCGGGAACTGCGGCAGAGGTTACCATTAACTACGTTATCACCGACGTTGAAAAGAAGCGCAAATTCGTTTGCGTTGACGCACACGATATTCCCGTCGTTGCCGTTGTCGACCCCGATATGATGTCATCGATGCCCAAGGGTCTGACTGCCGCTACGGGCATGGACGCCCTCACGCACGCGATCGAGGGCTATATCACGAAGGGCGCGTGGGAGCTTTCGGATATGTTCCACCTGAAGGCTATTGAGGTGATCGCTCGCTCGCTGCGCGGCGCTTGTGAAAACACGGCTGATGGCAGAGAGGGCATGGCACTCGGTCAGTACATCGCAGGTATGGGCTTCTCAAACGTGGGCCTTGGTGTAGACCACTCGATGGCACACACGCTGTCTGCATATTACGATATGCCGCACGGCAAGGCTTGTGCGACTCTGCTTCCCGCAGTTATGGCGTACAACGCAGAGGCTACGGGTGAAAAGTACCGCGAGATCGCGCGCGCGATGGGCGTACCGGGCGTAGATGCGATGACCGTGGAGGAATACCGCACGGCGGCTGTTGAGGCAGTTCGCCGTCTTGCAGAGGACGTCGGGATCGTTACGTCGCTCTCCGGCATTTTGAAGGAGGAGGACATCCATCAGATGTCGGTCGACGCATACAACGACGCATGCCGTCCCGGCAACCCGAAGGAAACGAGCGTTGAGGACATTGAGGCGCTTTACAGAAGCCTGATGTGATTTTGACCCTCTCTTTCAAAGGGAGCTGAAATCCAAAGGCGAGTCAAGTGCAAAATTGCACTTGACTCGCCTTTTTCAGTACATCATCTTTATAACAAAGCGAGGCAAGCACAATGAATGGTAAAATCATCAATAAAATTTTATCCGATACGGCATACGTCAGATACGCAGGCACTGAGGGGGAAAGGCGCTGTGCCGAATACCTGAAAGAAATTTGCAGCCAAATGGGGCTTATCGCACAGGCCGAGGATTTTCCGCTCTATATGTTTCAAGCACACACACAGCGTCTTGTGGTAGACAACGAGGAATTTGACTGCCGCGGCTACTGGGGCTTGCAGGGGGGCATTGCTTGTGGCAAGCTCTATTATCTGCAGAGCACCGATGCAAATTCCCTAAAAGGGTGCAAGGATAAAGTGGTTATCATAGATAATCCTTTAAAGCCCGATCTATATCATGCGATAGCTCAAGGCGGCGCCAGAGGCATCATTACTTATAGCGGCAATGCAAATTTACCCGATCATGATATTGATATCAAGCGAATTGGATTTCATATAGACGGGGGTAATGAAATACCCGTGGTGAACGTTCACATCAAGAGCGCGCTGAGGCTGATCAAAAAGCAAGGCAAGGTGTGTCATCTTTGCCTTGAGCAATCCCGATACGTCGGCAGCTCCCAAAATATTATTTTGGACATTGCGGGGGAAAGTGAAAGGCAGATCATCATAACCGCCCATTACGATACGACCGCTTTATCCGTTGGCGCTTACGACAACATGTCGGGGGCTATTGCGCTTTTGTATATCGCGGAATATTTTGCTAAAAGGAAAAACAGGCTTTCCCTTCGTCTTGTATGGTGCGGGGGTGAAGAATTGGGGCTGCTGGGGTCCTTGGAATATTGCCGTAAGCATCGATCTGAGCTCAAAAATACTGTTCTCAACATCAATCTTGATATGATAGGCTCCGTTATGGGCGAATTCACAGCATTTTCCTGTGCTGATGAAAAAATGAAGGATCATTTAGAGGCCTTTTTGAAAAAGCATCGCTTTGGCGGGGCAGTTCATTATAAAATAAGATCCAGTGATTCTAATTCCTTCGTTTATTTTGGCGTTCCTGCCGTTTCCTTTGCAAGATACGCACCAAGCTCCCTGGCACAAATTCATACGCGCTATGACACAGCAAAAATTCTATCCTCAAAAAGCCTGCTTAAGGATATGAAGATGATAACGGCTTTCGTTGAAGATCTACAGTGTGATTTTGAAGACTTTGCACCCATCAGCATATCTGAAGAGATCAAAAGCGACGTTGAAAAATACATGAAAAAGCAGGCTTACCCCGCGTGGCTTCAAGAAGTAAAAACAACCGATAATGAATCTGCGCTATAACGGCATAAAAAACTGCGCAAAAATTGCGATTTGTATTGACACGCCCTTGGCTTTACGCTACAATACAAAAAACTGCCTTGGCTGAACCAGTGACATAAAGCCAATGCTGAAGCGATGGGGATGGCTGCCCGTGTGCGCAGCCCCTACAAGCACTAAGCCGCGCGCTTAGAATAAGTTTTCTGGTAAAAGGAGACACGTTATGAAATTTTTCCATGTCTACAACGACGATTGCTTTGTCGGGCTTGAGAAAAACGACCTTATCAACAAGGATACGGGCTTTAAAATTCAGCACTGCTTTGCCGTGCCGAGCCACCGTCTTTTCAACAATTATGCGGCTAAGGGAACGAAGCTTTATAACCTGATAAAGTCCGAGAAAATTCCGTTTTACGTTGACCGCATTGCAGGCGGTGTCTACTGGTATCCTTATACCTTTGACAAGGCGCTTATCCGCGAGTACCGCGAGATGCTTGGCGACTGGTTCCTTGGCTTCCAGCTGCACGAAAGCGGCTCTAACCGCCGTGGCGACGAGTGGGGCAGAGTCCGCAAGCTCGGGCTGGGTGACGGCCCCTTTGACGCGAAGGTGCTGGGAAAGGCCATGCTCAGCGATTACGCCGTCACGCCCGAGGGCAAATATCTGCACTCACTCACGCAGGATAGCATCGATTACTTCGCAACGCTCAAATACGCCGAAACCTACGAGGAATATCTCGCCGAGTTTCGGGAGCTGATGGCGCGCCGCATGGCAGATACCGACAACAATATCCTGCCCTGCGACAGCTATTATCTTGCCCCCAAAATGCAGCACGAGCTTGGCATGCGCACCTTCATGCCCGAGGTGGGCTGTCAGATTCTTCTCATGCGCCTGGAGGTGGCGCTGGCACGCGGTATGGCAAAGGCAACGGGCAAGACCTTCGGCACTTACTACGAGTGCTGGCGCGCCACACCCGGCGTGGGCTATACCATGCCCTGCTTTAATACAGATCCCATCAACGAGTGGTACCTCACCCAAGAAACCCATCAGGACGACTTCACCACTCATGGCCACAACGGCGGCTCCTCGCGCCTCTTGCAGAACCGTATTTATTACTACACGCTGATGGCGGGCGCCGATTATATGGCGGAGGAATGGGGCCTGAACTGTAGCTATAACGATATGAACACCTTTGAGCTGTCGGAATACGGCATTGTCAAGAAAAACTTCATCAACAACGCGCTGCGCTTCCGCGGCATCAAGGCTAAGATCCCCTTCGCGCTGGTGCTTCCCGCGCGCTATGCCTGCTGTGAGCTCAGGGGTGAGATGTTGAGCACCCCCATCGGCGAGCATCGCGGCAAATATCTGGGCAGCCCCCTGAACGAGACAGATACCAAGTATTTTGGCCACATTGAGGATCTCATCAAGCTCTTCTTCGCATATACCGATCGAGTGGAAGGCGACAACGAGGATCACGTGCTCACCAATTCGCGCTTTGGCGACATGGTGGACATCATCTATGAGGACGCCTCCGACGAGGCGTTTGCCCGCTACGATTATCTGATCGATGCCTCGCTTGACGGTGCCTTTGCCAAGGCAAAGGCGGGAAAGGGCTTCAAAATTCTTGCAAGTGACGACTTAGCGGCGCTTGAGGCACAGATGCCTGCGCTGATCAAGGAAACGATGCCCTGCTACGTGGATGCGCTGCATTGGCTGGTTTCCACCGACGAGAACGGCAAGCGCTACCTCACGATTTTCAACAATGCGGGTAACGAGCGTGATATCAAGCGCGGTGACATCATTCATCACGAGGCAGACCGCACCGTCACCGTGACCTTTAAGGAAGCAACCACGCCCGAAAAGCTTGTACAGGGCACAAATAGCCAGGTAACTGTAGAGCGTATTGACGAAAAGACCTATAAGGTGCATATTCCTGCCACCAGCTTTGCAATTTTTGCGTTCTGAAAAAATATTAAAACACAAGACAAAAAGCACTTCGTATGCTTTGTGCCCTTAAGGACACAAAGCAATGAATTGCCCTTGCGGGCGTGAATTGGCTAACGCCATGAATTGCACCTTCGGTGCATGAATTGCCTTCGGCATTAAAAAACAGGGCAATTCAATTTATGAAATCGATAGATTTCAAATCATGAAGCCCTAAGGCTTCAATTCATGACGGCTTGCCGTCAATTCATCCATCTGCATTTGTGTTCACAAATGCAGTGCTTGCGAAGAAAAGAGGACGAGGAGTTTTTACAACTCTTCGTCCTTTTCCGTCGGTAGGTAACGTACTTTGTTAGATTTCAAAAGTGTCCTCAAGAGTACGCTTCCTGCGAAGTGCTTTTTGTTTTGAAAATACTGGGTGCTATTGGACATCAGCCGCAGCTACTGCGATTTCATCGTTGATGGCGCGCATCACGGCCGTGGGCACCTTTTGCACGGCGCGGTCATAGGTGACAAAGCCGTTGATCTCCTCCTCCACATCCGAGACCTGCGTATAAATGGCACCGCAAAGGCCCTTGGCGATGAGGGGCTTTATTTTTTTGAGATAGAGCAGACGAAGGGCGTCGCACAGCTCCTGCTCGGTTTTGAATTTTTTATAGCCAAACTCATGCAAGGGGTCAAACACGTGCCCCTCTGTCTGCATGGAATAACCGCCAAATTCACTGAGCACCACGGGGCGCGGATCGCGCGGCACACGCAGGGGCGTGTAGTAAATATGCAAGCTGCGCAACGCAGTCTTACCAACGCCCTGGTCGTGCCAGCCACTCACGGAATCCACGATACGTGTGGGGTCTTTTTGCAACACGTAGTCGGTATATTTGGCCGAATCAAACTGTCCCCAGCCCTCGTTAAAGGGCACCCACATACAAATTGAGGGGACGTTATAAAGGGCATCTAAAATTTCATCGACCATACCGTCAAACTCGGCGCGAGCCGTTGCGTCCTCGCGCGCAAAATAGCGATAGTCGCTATCCTTATGCTGTATGCCAAGAAACGGAAATGCCGCCACGTGTGAGAATTTATATTCACCGCCCCCGTTGGGGAAATCCTGCCATACGGCAAGCCCTAATCGGTCACAGTGATAGTACCAACGCATCGGCTCCAATTTGATGTGCTTACGCACCGTATTAAAGCCCATGTCCTTCAGCATCTGCAGTTCATCAACAGCAGCCTTATCCGAGGGGTAGGTCAGCATGCCGTCGGACCAGTAGCCCTGGTCAAGCACGCCGTTAAAGAAGTAGGGCTTGCCGTTTAAGGCAAGGCGCACCTTGCCCGCTTGATCAATGACGCGTCCCAGCGAGCGCACGCCGAAATACGAGCGCACGGTATCCCCCGCGGCGTTGGTAAGCACAAAATCATAAAGCTTGGGGGACTCGGGCGACCAGAGTGCAAAATCGTGAGAAAGGGTGACCTCACCCGTGAATTTTTCGCAAAGGATCTCACGTCCCTCATCAAATACCCGAATCTCACATTTGGGAGCCTCGCTTTCCAGCGACACGGTAACGGTTTTTTTGAACGCATCAGGTGTGATTTGAAAGCTTTTGATATATTTCTTGGGGGCGCTTTCCAGCCACACGGTCTGCCAAATGCCGCTTTGCGGCGTATACCAGATCCCACCACGTGTATCACTTTGCTTGCCGCGTGCGCCACCGTTACGCGTCGCCTCGTCACGCACGATGACCTCAAGGGTATTTTCGCCCTTTTTCACACAGTCACTGACGTCAAGCGTAAAGGGAGTAAAGCCGCCGCGGTGCGTGCCGACGAGCCTGCCGTTTACCAGCACCTCACATTCGCTGTCCACTGCCCCGAAATGGAGCAGCGTTGTCCCCTGCAGGAGTGACTTATCTAAGGTAACGGTGCGGAAATACCGCATTTTTGCGCCACGCTCCAGCACGAAATCCTCCGCGATGCCGCTATTCAGCGTTTCAGGCGAAAAGGGCACCAGGATCTTACCCTCGTGCGACACGTTATCGGCAGCATCTATCTTGCAAAAATCCCACTCACCGTTAAGATTCAGCCAGTGCTCACGCACGGCCTGAGGCATGGGGTGCTCGGCATGAGGCACGTCCCCCACCTCGTAGGCGGTTTTCAATCTCTTATTCATACTTATTTCTCCTTTTTGCAGCATTTACAAAGCAAGGGTATCAGCGCCAGCATCAAGAGCGCCACCAGCGCGCCTGCCAAAAAAAATACCGGGGGCAGGAATATATTGCGTGGTCATGGTATCGGCACTGCCGAGATCGGGGAGCGTGGCACCCACCGTGCGGTTGATGGCGTTACCGATGGCGGGACCTGCCAGCATCGGGATCAGCACGCCGAAGATCATACGCACGCCCTGCAGCTTCCCCGCATCCGCCACGGGGGTGTGATCACGCGAGAGCGCACCGCAAAGAGCCGACACAAAGATATAGCCCGTGATCATCACAAGACCGCAAAGCCCGAAGGTGATCAGGAGCACCGTCTTGCCGCCATGGTGCGCCAGCCACATGCCAAGCAGCCCCGCAGCCATCACGCCCGCTGCCACATACAGGAGCTTTGCCTTGCTTTTGCGGTCGGCAATAGCACTGAGCTTTAAATTGATGGCAGCGCCTATCACAATGGCAATACCAAACACGACGCTGTATTCCACGGTGGTAAAGCCAAGATAGGTCTTCATGTAGATAATCAGATACGGCATGAAGGTCTGGCACGCGATGCCATAGATACACATAATCAGGAACGTGAGATATAAGGCAGGGTTTTTTCGCACCACGTGGGGCTTAAATCCGTAAAAAATATCGGCAAGCGAGCCGTTTTTGACAAGGACCTCACTGTCACGGAGCATAAACAATCCCAAAACGCCGCACAGGCTGATCAGGAGCCCAAGGCCTAAAAAGAGTGCGCGGTAACCAACCAGCTCAACGAGCATGCCGAAGCCGCCCGCGACGATCAGCATGGCGCCAAGGGGCAAAATAGAAAGCACACCCTCCGTACGGCCGCGATAAGACTCGGCGGTATTATCGGTGACCCAGGCATTAAAGGCGGCATCGTTGGCAGTAGAGCCAAAGACGGTCATCACGCAGTCGGCAACCACAACAAGCACCAGCGTGATGCCCAGCGCCCTTGCCGCATCAGTGCCTGTCAGCGTTGCCACCAGATCGGTGCTCAGCATACCGAACAGCGCCACCGTCACGCCCCAGATGATATAGCCCCACGAGATAAAGCTGCGGCGGTTGCCAAGCTTATCGGAAAGCGTGCCCGCCACCAGCGTGGTAACGGTCGCCGCCACGCCCGACAGCTGTACCATCAGCGTAACGGTCCCAAGATCGGGGGCGACCGTTTCAAAAACGAACAAATTAAAATACATGTTCTCTACGGCCCATGCGATCTGTCCCACAAGCCCGAAGAGCAGCAAAATGCGCCAACGCTCCTTGCCAAAAGCACGTTCATTCATCAGCAGCAAACCTCCCAAACGGATATTTCTACCCCTATCATACCATATTTTGAGAAAATTGTGTAGTGAAATAGCAAAATTGCCTGCAAAACTTCGCGCGCGCCGCTCTCTTTTTTAACATTTTTAGGCAAGGACTTGCAATCGGGAAATTTTTATGTTAAAATAATATATCTATTTATTATTTTACCGAGCTTGAGGTGAAAAAGATGCAATATACCTTTTCTGACAAATTGGCGGCTTTAAAGCCCTCCGCGATCCGCGAGATCTTTAAAAGCCTTTCCGACCCCACCATCATTTCCTTTGCGGCAGGCAACCCTGCGGCAGAATCCTTTCCGACAGCGGCGCTGGCCGCCCTCTCGGCCGATATTTTTGAAAGCAGCGCCGCCACGGCCCTGCAATACGGCATGACCGAGGGCTACATTCCTCTGCGCGAGGCCATTGCCAAGCGCCAGCGCGAGGTATTTGGCATCGGCTGCTCGGTGGCAAGCGGTGACACCTATAACGACAGCACGATCGTGGTTTCGGGCGGTCAGCAGGGTATCGAGCTTGCCTGCAAGGCTCTTTGCAACGAGGGTGACGTGGTGCTTTGCGAAAATCCCAGCTTTATCGGGGCGCTGAATGCCTTCCGCTCGTGCGGCGCGAAAACCGTAGGCGTCGAAATGGAGGCAGACGGCATCGATCCCGAGGCGCTGGAGGCGGCGATTAAAGCAAACCCAAATGCCAAGCTCCTTTACCTCATTCCCACCTTCCAGAACCCCACGGGTATCACGACCACGCTTGAAAAGCGCCGTCGCATTTACGAGATCGCCAAAAAATACAGCCTCCCCATCCTTGAGGATAACCCTTACGGCGAGCTGCGCTTCAAGGGCTGTGAGGTGCCCACCATCAAAAGCATGGATACCGAGGGATTGGTCATTTACTGCTCCTCGTTTTCAAAAATTCTTTCAGCCGGTATGCGCGTGGGCTTTGTGATCGGCCCTGAGGAGATCGTGACCAAAATGGTGGTTGCCAAGCAGAGCGAGGACGTGCACACCAACCTGTTCTTCCAGATGCTGTGCCACCGCTTTATGACCGAATGTGACCTTGATGCACATATCAAAAGCATCAGAGCCCTGTACCGTCGCAAATGCGACCTGATGCTTGGTGAGCTTGAAAAGCATCTGCCAAGCAAGGTCACCTTTACACGCCCTGAGGGGGGCCTGTTTATCTGGTGTACCCTGCCCACAGGCACCGACATGAACGCATTTGTGAAGAGCGCGCTGCAAAAAAAGGTAGCAGTCGTGCCCGGCAGCACCTTTAACTGCGACACCGAAGCCCCTTCCCTCTCCTTCCGCTTAAACTACTCCACCCCCACCGACGAGCAGATCGTCACGGGTGTGGCGCGCCTTGGTGAAGCGGCACGCGAATTTTTGAAATAACACTACAGTAAGGATAAACGATATGTTAGGCGAACAAAAGATTTGTTTTTCGGGCGTACAGCCCAGCGGCAACTTAACCATTGGCAACTATCTTGGTGCCATCCGCAATTTTTCAACCTTCAGTGACGCGTATAAGTGCTTTTACTGCGTGGTAGACGAGCACGCCATCACCGTGCGCCAGGTGCCTGCCGACCTGCGCCGTCGCACGTATGAGACGCTGGCACTCTACATGGCCTGCGGCCTTGACCCCGAGAAAAATACGCTCTACGTGCAGTCGCACGTGCCCGCACACGCAGAGCTCAGCTGGATCTTAAACTGCTATACCATGTTTGGTGAGCTGTCACGCATGACGCAGTTCAAGGACAAGAGCACCAAGCACGCCGACAACGTAAACGCGGGCCTGTTCACCTACCCCGTGTTAATGGCGGCAGACATCCTGCTTTATCAGACCGACGTGGTGCCCGTGGGCATTGACCAGAAGCAGCACGTGGAGCTGGCCCGCAACATAGCCGAGCGCTTTAACCAGCTCTTCCCCGACACCTTTACCGTACCCGAGCCCATGATCCCCCAAAACGGTAAAAAGATCATGTCGTTGGCCGACCCCACGAAAAAGATGAGCAAGTCCGACGAAAATCAGAACGCCATCGTATATATTCTGGACGACCGCGACACCATCATTCGCAAATTCCGCCGCGCTGTGACCGACTCCGACACCGTGGTGCGCTTTGCCGAGGGCAAGGACGGCATCAACAATCTTATGACCATTTATTCCTGCTTTACCGAAAAGAGCATGGAGGAAATTGAGCGTGAATTTGCAGGCAAGGGATATGGCGATTTCAAGCTTGCCGTCGGTGAGGTCTGCGCCGATGCGCTGGCCCCCGTGCAGGCGCGCTACAAGGAGCTGCTGGCCGACAAGGCAGGGCTTGAGGCACAAATGAAAAAGGGCGCCGAGGAGGCGGCCTACTATGCACGCAAAACGCTTGCCAAGGTGCAAAAAAAGCTTGGGTTCGTACAAGTAAGATAAGTGGGGTACTGACATGAACAAGGACGCTACAAGGCTGTTTAGCCGTTTGATCTTAAGTGATAAACCCGTTCGTGTGAAGCTCCTGGGTGATTCGATCACCCACGGCGTGGGCGGCACCGGCTGGAAGCAAAACGGTGAACACATCGTAGATGACTTTTACCGCAGCCCCGATTCCTTTTGCTGGGCAAAGCTTTTCAAGGACTATCTCGAAAGCCACTACAGCTGCACGGTAGTCAACAACGCCTGCACGGGTACGCGTATCGAATTTATCACCGAGCATTTTGACGAGCTGGTGGACGATGAGGACGATCTGGTGCTTTGCACCATCGGCACCAACAACCGCCACCATCGATATGAATGGGGCGCCTGTCCCACAAGAGAGGAATATCTGCGCCTCACCTATGAGCGCATGGTCGCGCTCTACCAAAAATTTGCACAAAAGGGCAAGGCCGTGGTATTCGTTGCCAACATTCCCGCCGGTGCCCCCAGTGAGCGCAGCACCAGAGAATACTGCCGTCTGTTACATATGAACGATATTCAGGATCTTTGGATAAAGGCCTCGCTCACCTACGACTTCCCCCTGATTTGCCTGTATACCAAATTCAAGAGCTACTGCCAATACACGGGCACCGATTTTAACGACCTGCTTGCAGACACCCTGCACCCCAATGACCGCGGCTACGAGGTCATGTTCTCACTCTTAATGGAGGAGCTGGGCCTCACGGAGAGCTTGATCTGACCGCACGGCAACCACAAATAGACCCTTATAACAAACAAAAGAGCAGACACGCAAGACGAGGATCTTGTATGTCTGCTCTTTTTTCTGTTCGTTTCAGTATTACCAATCGGTGGCAATAGAGCCCCACGCGCCCTTGATATAATCAGCGCCAGACCACAGGGTAAACACCAGCATCACGCCGATCAGTGCGAAGGAAAGCGGATAAACGGCGGCGGCAAACCAGTCGCCGGCGAGGTGCGTGATCAGCTTATCAAGCAGCGGCTCGACCATCAGGGCACAAATGCAGAAGATCTGCGACACGGTTTTAATTTTGCCAAGCATCTTGGCAGCCACAACCGTGCCTGTGGTATTGACCAGCACCAGACGCAGCGAGGTGATAGCCAGCTCGCGGAAGATGATAGCCACCACGGCAACGAAAAAGACGATGGTAAATACGTTATTATAGGCAAGGCCGTAAATATCGGGGCGAAGCATACGGAACAGCATCGACATCAGCGTGCCGATCACCATGAATTTATCAGCCACGGGGTCCATAAACTTGCCGAAATTGGTAATGAGATCATGCTTGCGTGCGATCTTACCGTCGAGCATGTCCGTGAGGGCCGTAACGGCAAAGATCACCACACCTACGCCATACGCGATCTCCCAGCGAAGGATCTTCGCGGGCAGCAGCAAAAGCACCATAATAACGGGCACCAGACAAAGGCGCAGCATCGTCAGCTTATTGGGCAAATTCATTTTACTCATGATAGTTCTCCTTTATTCCTTAGGCATTACGGCACGGCCGTACAAATCGTAATCCAACACCTCACGCACCTTAACGTCGATCATGCTACCCGGTGCAATGCGGCGCTCGGCCTTGAAATAGACCTTTCCGTCAATATCGGGGGCATCTGCCACCGACCGCCCGAAGTGCGCCTCGCTCACGGGGTCAAAATCCTCGACCAGCACGCGCACCGTGGTACCGACCTTTTCTTCATTGAGGGCGGCACTGATGCTCATTTGCTGCTTCATAAGGATATCCATGCGGTCCTGCTTTGTCTGCTCGTCGATCTGGTCGGGGAGCTTGGCAGCGGGTGTGCCCTCCTCAGCGGAGTAGGTAAACACGCCCATACGGTCAAATCTTGCCTCCTCGATGAACGCTGAAAGCTCACTGAAATCGCCCTCGGTCTCACCGGGGAAGCCGACGATAAAGGTGGTACGGAGCGTAAGACCCTTAATTTCCTCGCGCAGCTTTTTGACGACACCGCGCACCGTCTCACCGTCACCGTGACGGTTCATGCGCTTTAAGACCGCCGAGGACACGTGCTGCAGGGGCAGGTCGATATATTTGACGATACGGTCGTTATCACGGATCTCGGCGATCAGCTCATCGGTCATCTTATCGGGATAGCAATACAGGAGCCTAAACCACGGAATGGCAGTTTCTGCCGTCAAGCGCTGCAGGAGCCTTGCAAGGCTATATTCGCCGTACAGGTCAATGCCGTAGCGCGTGGTATCCTGCGCAATGATATTGAGCTCCTTCACGCCAAGTGCCTCCAGCTGCTTGGCCTCGGCGATCAGCTCCTCCATCGGGCGCGAGCGGAAGCGCCCACGGATCGAGGGAATGGCGCAGTACGTGCAGTGATTGTCACACCCCTCCGAAATTTTAAGATACGAATAAAACTCGGGCGTGGTCAGCACGCGGTCGCCGCCAAGCCTTACCGTATTTTTATCCTCAAACGAGGCGAATTTGGCAAGCTTTTTGTTTTTGGCACGGGCAAGCACGCTGTCAACAGCCTCCACGATATGATGGATGCTGCCAACCCCAAGCAGCGCATCCACCTCAGGCAGCTCGGCAAAGATCTCGTCGCGGTAGCGCTCCGAAAGGCACCCCGTGACCACAATTCCCTTCAGCTTGCGGTGCTTTTTGAGCCACGCAATATCAAGAATATTATCAATAGCTTCCTTTTTTGCGCTTTCAATAAACGCACAGGTGTTGATGATCACCACGTCTGCCTCGGTTTCATCGGGTGTCACCTCATAACCCGCCGAAAGCAGCTCGTGCAGCATAACCTCGGTATCCAGCTGATTTTTAGAGCAGCCAAGAGAAACAAATCCTACCTTCATAGCACCAGCCCTTTCTTTACTTCCTCTATCATAGCACAAAAATATGACTCTGTCAACAAAAAAGCAGGTCTTTATGACGCAATTTGTTGCGCAAAAACCTGCTTTTTATCAAAGAAGGGGCTGTCACATTTGTTATGAGTGACGAAGCAAACGCTTGCGGTACACCAGCAACACAGCGCAGACTGCCACGGCCGCGGCGCTGACTATGACAAGAGAAAGCCAAAAGCCGTCACCAAGCGAAAAGGCGGGCAGATTTTGCAGGGTAAACTCACCCGTTTCAGCATTCTGCAAACGGGAAAACACCATAACGGTATCAAAAATCAATGCTCCCATTGCCAAAAAGCCGGCGATCGCGGCGATGATGTTGGCCGTACGGTTAGGGGTCGCCACCGAGGGCATACGTCTGATATCCCCACCGCCAAAATAAAGCACGGACCCAAGATAATAGGCAACGGCACACAGCACGATCGCCTCGGGCAGCATATAGGTGGCGTTATAGATAAAGGAATACACAAGCGCCGCTTCAGTAGGGATCGAAAGCCCCGCCCAGACAGTAGCCCCCGATATCACGTGACAGACGTAGCGCAGCACCGATACCACAAACGCACCGCACAGCAGCTGATGGGACTGGCGGCACGGCAAATGGCGGAAAAGCCCTGCAAGGCCAATGACGGCAAAGGCAGCCACGTAGTCAAGCACGATGATGGCAACAATTGATTGCCACGTGGTGAAATAAGAGAGTGTGGAAAGCCCCAGTAGCTGCTGTATGGCGCCATATGCCACGCCACAGGCCAGCCCCCAGGTGGTGCCGTACCGATAGGCGATCAGCAGCACGGGCAGCATTGAGGCGATCGTGATGGAGCCGCCATAGGGCAGCTTGGCAAGTGCCAGCTCACTGAGCACCGTGCCGACTGCAAGCAGAAGCGCACTCTCAACGAGGCGCCGCGTTTTTTCTTTGGTTTTCATAGATCTCATGAAACCTCCCTTAAAAAATTTACCGCACGGAAATCTCCGTGCGGTAAATATAAGGGTAGCGCTCCCCTATCTATCTCCCTACGCCGGCATTATCCGTATCAGGTTAAAGGGTTCAAACTACTGTTTGTCTCAGCCGCCCCATTTGGCAGCGCCCCCGATTTCTATGCGGTTACAGCATCAATATAGCACAAAAGCTGCGGCTTGTCAATAAGAAATTGAAATTTTTTTCAGTAACGGACGTTAGAGGAAACCATTGTGATATCGACCTCACCAAGCAGCTCCTCGTCAACCTCGATGCGACTGAGATAAAGAGAGGTCTTTTGCTGCAGCATATATTCAAGCGTGAGGCCGCGCAGTGTGGTAAACCAACGCGAATTTTGCTCGTTTTTCCAAGCGGCGGTATCAAGCTCCGCACGCATCAGAACATAATAGCCGGAATCGGATTCGAGCACACAGGTGCCACCCACCTCTAATTTGGCAAGCTCACTTGAAAAGGTGCCAAACGCGGTATCGGCGCTATACGTACCAAGTGCAAAATACATACCGTTGGGGGCGTAAGTGTTATTAAAATCACTGTTATCGGAAAGCTCCTTGGCGTATTCAAGGAATTTGGCCTCATCACCCACGCAAAGCGCTGCGATCTGGTCGGCACGCTGCTTTCTTGCCTGCATCTCCTCCTCGGTATAGCTTTTCACGATCAGCTCACCCTTGCTGTCGTAGCGGTAATTGATCACACCGTTATCCTTATCATAGGCCACGACCTCATCGCTGCCGTCACGGTAAAGCACGATATTATCACCGTACTTTGCACCGTACTTAGTGGCATATTCGCCCGTGCGTGCAACGGTCACGTATTTGGCACGCTCGCTCTCGGAAAGCCCCTCCAGCGTGGCAGCGGACACGTAGGCCACGTGTTTGAACTCATCGTCAGTATAACGCACGGCGATACCGTCAGCATCCTTTTCGTGATCGTAATAGTAATTGGCCAGCTGCATCTGATAGCCACGGTAATAGGTGCTCTTATAATACTCCTCGATGGCGGTATCCTGTATGAGCTTCCCCCCCGCCCCGTAAAGATGCTCCTTTAGCAGTGCCAGCTTAGCCTCTAAAATAGCGGCATCACGCAGGACCGTGACGTTTGCGCCGTAAGCGGCCAAAATGGAATTCAGTGTGGTTTTTGACCCCTCACCGTCAGTGGCAATGACCTCCTCGATCCAGGCATCGATCTCATTCACCGTGCTTTCGGGCAGCTCGAGATCGTATTCCTCAAACAAGATCATAGCGGCCGCAATATGCTTTAAGCCCTCTAACACCTGGGCGGTATAATACTGTGCAACGGTGGTATGATCGGTTGAAATAAAGCCGTTCCAATAGCTGTCACTCGTCACGTTGGCGCCCGACTGTGCCAGCGACCCCTTCATGCGCGAGAGATAAAGCTGAAAAACGTTGACGGAGATCTTCTCCCCGCCCGCCTTTATCAGCGTTTTACCGTGTGAGGCACAGGCTGTAAGAAGCATCACGCAGCAAAGCAGTGCGGCCAGCGCCGCCAATAATTTTTTCTTCATGCTTATCATTCCCTTTAATTTCGATTATACAAGCTGTAAATACTTAAACATTATACAATATAATTCGGATTTTGTCTACCCCTATTTTACGCCTTGTTCTCATCGGGCGCGGCGCGCAGACGGCGCAGGGCCAAAAAGAGCTCACAAAGCTCGCAAAGCATGGCATTGCCCTTAGCACCGCGATAACGGATATAGGGGCTGGCCGATACCATCATGCGCAATTTTCCGGGAAACGCGGCGGAAAGCGCAAGCCAATGCTCAACGTCAAGCGCTTCGCCACAAATGGCGATATCGGTACCGTCCTGCCTGATCTGCGTGATGCCGCACTGTGCGGCAAGCGCGCGAATAAGCGCGATCTGCAAGAGGTTTGAGGCGGCACGCGGCAATTCACCGTAGCGGTCAAGCAGCTCATCGGTCATATCCTCTACATCCTGCGGCTCAGCGATCAGCGAGATGCGCTTATACAGCGCCATACGCTGAGAGGACGAGGATACATAGCGCTCGGGTAGGCACGCATCCAAGGAAAGCGACACCACACATTCAACGGTCTGCGGCGGCAGCTCGCCCCGCTCCTCCAGCACCGCCTCGTTTAAAAGCTTGACGTAAAGCTCATAGCCCACAGCATCCAGGTGCCCGTGCTGCTCAGCCCCCAAGAGATTGCCCGCGCCGCGCAATTCAAGATCACGCAGGGCAATGCGAAAGCCCGCACCAAACTCGGCATACTCGCGGATCGCCTCCAGGCGCTTGCGCTGGATATCGTCAAGCGTACGCCCACGGGGATAGGTGAAATACGAATAGGCGCGACGGGGAGAGCGCCCCACGCGTCCGCGCAGCTGATGCAGCTGAGAAAGGCCCATACGGTGTGCGTTATCTACGATCAGCGTGTTGGCATTCGGCACGTCGATACCGGTTTCTATGATCGTGGTGCTGACCAGGATATCGATCTCACCGGCGATCATATCGCCCCAGATCCCTTCAAGCGTATCCTTATCCATCTTACCGTGTGCCACGGTGATCCTCGCCTCGGGGATCGCCGCCGAAAGCGTAGCCGCCACGGCATTGATATCGTCGACGGTATTGTGCAGATAAAAGACCTGCCCACCACGGCGCAGCTCACGGCGCACGGCCTCCTCAATGATAAGCTCATCGTGCTCGAGCACATAGGACTGCACAGGCAGACGGTCACCCGGGGCCTCGTCAAGAATAGAAATATCTCGAATGCCGCTCATCGCCATATTCAGCGTACGCGGGATGGGCGTAGCGGTCAGCGTCAGCACGTCCACGTTGCCGCAAAGCTGCTTAATCTTTTCCTTTTGCGCCACGCCAAAGCGCTGCTCCTCATCGACGATCAGGAGCCCCAGATCCTTAAAGCGCACGTCCTTTGAGATCAGACGGTGTGTGCCGACAATGATATCAAGATCACCGCGCGCAAGGCGCAGCAGCGTTTTTTCCTGCTCCTTCGGTGTGCGGAAGCGCGAGAGCATATCGACACTCACCGCAAAGGCGCGCATGCGCGCGCTGATGGTCTGATAGTGCTGTAAGGCAAGGATCGTGGTAGGCACCAGAATAGCCACCTGCTTACCTGCCAAAACCGCCTTATATGCGGCACGCAATGCCACCTCGGTCTTACCGAATCCCACGTCGCCGCAAAGGAGTCTGTCCATGGGGGCGGCGCGCATCATATCCTCCTTGATCTCATCGGCGGCACTGATCTGGCCCTCGGTCTCCTCATACTGAAAGGCCACCTCAAACTCGCGCTGATATTTATCATCAGAGGGGAATGCAAAGCCCGTACGGCGCTCTCGCTCGGCATACAGACGAATGAGATCCTTTGCCATATCCTTGACGGCCGCCTTCGCACGTGATTTGGCCTTTTTCCACTCGGCACCGCCAAAGCGCGACAGCTTGACAAGGCCGTCGTCGGCGTGGGCGCCGATATATTTGGAAACGGCATCCAGTCGGTCGCAGGGCAAAAAGAGCTTATCGCTGCCTGCATACTGAATACTGACGTAATCGCGCGTTACCCCGTCAATGGTGAGCGTTTCAAGCCCCATATAACGGCCAATACCGTGCGCCTCGTGCACCACGAGGTCGCCGACCGTCAGATCGGCATAGGACAAGATCGCCCCGCGCGCATTCTTTTTTTTCTTTGCGCGCTTGACCTTGCCCGCAGGCGACAGCGTGCCATGCCTTCCCTCGCCGCCAAGCGAGAGGACCGCCACGCCCGAAATACCCAGCTCAAAGCCCGTTCCGCTCTCACCGACCGCGATCACGACCTCATCAGCGCGCGGCGGCTCAGCGCTCTCGGCATCGGCCACGCGCACCGCCAGATATTTGGGGGAAAGCTCACGCTGCAGCTGCTCTGCCGCCGTTCTGCTTTCGGCCAGCAGGAGCACCGCGCGATGCGCGGCAAGGTAGTCCTCAATATCCTCCGTTAAAAGTGCAAAATTATCCCCGTATGCGGCCGTATGCTTGGTTTTAAAGGTGTAAAGGCCGCCAAGGCGCCGCCCCACCAGTCCCTGTGCGATCGAGTCGATATGCACGGTGACTGCCTCGTCGAGAAAGGCCTCAAGCACAGCGGCAGTATGAGTGTATACGGCAAGTGTAGGGGAAATGGTGCCGTTTTCCAGCAGGTCCTTAACGCTCTCCTCGGTATGCCACAGGGCCGCCTTAGTGCGGTCGTTCACGGCATTCGTGCCGCGCATCAGCACCAGCGTGTGTGTATCCAGATAGGAAAGCAGGCATTCCCTTGCCGTATCTACCAGCGTAAGATATTTATCAGCAAAGGAGATCTCCCCGTCGCCAGAAAGCGCGGCAAGCTCCTTTTCCAGCTCCTCGCGCCCACGCTCGCTTTTGCATTTTTTCAGCTGCTGTGCGACCGCCTCGCGCATCGCAACGCGCGCCTCGGGTGTAAGCAGCACCTCACGTGCAGGGGGCAATTCGCAGCTTTGGATCATCGTATGGATACGCTGCGTTTCCACGTCAAATACACCCATACGGTCGATCTCATCGCCAAAAAACTCGACACGTATGGGGGCCGATCTCACTAAGACTTGCCCGTCAGGCGTGAGCGCGCGCAAATTCGGCGCATAAATATCGACAATACCGCCGCGCACGGCAAACTGCCCTGCACCCTCACAAAGCTCAACACGTGCATAGCCTGCGGCAAGCAACCTTTGTGCAAGCTCCGACGGCTCAAGACAGGTGGCGGTATCCAGCACTGTGGTGGCGGCGCGCAGCTTCTCACGCGACACCGTAAGCCCCAGCGCCGCATCGGGGGTGGTAAGCACCACGTCAAGCTCGCCCTCAAGCAACCGCCAAAGCACCGAAAGCCTCTCATGCTCGTACTCATGAGAGGCGGTGATGCTATAAAAGGTGAGATCGCGTGCCGTATAAAAGGCCGCACGTACCCCATAATTACGAAGAAGCGTTGTCAGACGCACGCATTCCTTTTCCTCGGGAAGCAAAAAAAGCGCAGCGCCTTTGTTTTTATCCTTCAGGTCGGGAATAAGGGCCGTGAGCAGCGCATCCGCCGCGCCGTCGGTAAGCCCCGTAACGGCAAAGGGCAGTGAGCGACGCCCGAGCGCGCGTGACAGATCGGCTACAAGATCGCGATATTCGGGCTCGGCACGCAAAAGCTTAGGGATCAGCATGAACCACCCACCCCGTTACACGTCTGCATCGCCGCGGCAAGGTCACCCTTAAGCAGGAGTGACACGCCCTTTTCAACCGTTTCACCAAGGCCCCCGAGCTTTTCAAGCTCCTCAGCTGAAAACACGGACAGCACCCAGTCGGCCAGATCATAGGACGGGTGCGGCTTTTTGCCAACGCCGATACGCACACGGGCAAATTCGTTGCTGCCAAGCCGCGCGATGATGCTTTTCATACCGTTATGGCCGCCATCGCTACCCTTGCCACGCACGCGAAGTCTGCCAACATCAAGCGTCACGTCATCATAAATCACGATGATATGGTCGGGTGCCACGTGATAAAACGCCGCCGCCTCGCGCACGGCATCCCCCGACAGATTCATATAGGTCTGCGGCTTCATAAACAGCACGCGCTCGCCTGCGAGCACTCCCTCACCGACCAGCGCCTGAAAGCGTGCGCGATCAATTGACGCACCCACACTCCTTGCCAGCGCATCAACGGCAAGAAAGCCTGCGTTATGGCGCGTGCGTGCGTACTCGGCACCGGGGTTTCCAAGCCCCACCACAAGATACGCGGGTGCCCCTGTGGTTGGCGCCGCAGCCCTTTCAATTTTCTTAAACAGGTCAAAAATATTTGCCATATCCTACCCTCTCTAAGCAAGCACACAAACGCCGCCGCGAGAAAGCTCGCGCCGACGTCGTTTTTTATTACAACTATTATACACCACTTTTATGCCGCTGTCAAATCATTTCCGCGCATTTTTTCAAGTTTGATAAATATTTGTCAGTATTCAAGGAAAATTAACTTTATTTTCACGAATTGTTAAATTTGCCTCTTGTGTTTTCTACAATAATATGCTATAATAGTCGCCGTTATCAATAAAAATAAAATATTAATATTTGGAGGTAATTCAAATGGCAAAGAAGTATTGCTACCTTTTTACCGAAGGTAACGCCAACATGCGTGAGCTGCTCGGCGGCAAAGGCGCAAACCTTGCTGAGATGACCAACATCGGTCTTCCTGTTCCCCAGGGCTTCACCATTTCCACGGAGGCCTGCACCCAGTATTATGAGGACGGCCGTCAGATCAACGACGGTATCCAGGCAGAAATTAACGAATACATCGTAAAGATGGAGGAGATCACCGGCAAAAAGTTCGGCGACCTTGAAAATCCCCTTCTTGTTTCGGTTCGCTCGGGCGCTCGCGCTTCCATGCCCGGCATGATGGACACCATTCTCAACCTCGGTCTGAACGAAGAGGTTGTAAACGTTATGGCAGAGAAGTCCGGCAACGCTCGTTGGGCTTGGGACTGCTACCGCCGCTTTATCCAGATGTACTCCGACGTCGTTATGGAGGTCGGCAAGAAGTACTTTGAGGAGCTGATCGACAAGATGAAGGAGGAGAAGGGCGTTTCTCAGGACGTTGACCTGACCGCCGCTGACCTCAAGGAGCTTGCCGAGCAGTTCAAGGCCGAGTACAAGGCTAAGATCGGTGAGGACTTCCCCACCGACCCCAAGGTTCAGCTCATGGGCGCTATCAAGGCCGTATTCCGTTCTTGGGACAACCCCCGCGCAAACGTTTACCGCCGCGATAACGACATTCCCTACTCCTGGGGCACCGCTGTAAACGTACAGGCTATGGCATTCGGTAACATGGGTGACGACTGCGGCACCGGTGTTGCCTTCACCCGTGACCCCGCTACAGGCGAAAAGAAGATGATGGGCGAGTTCCTGACCAATGCGCAGGGTGAGGACGTTGTAGCAGGCGTTCGTACGCCCATGCCCATTGCCCAGATGGCAGAGAAATTCCCCGAGGCTTATGAGCAGTTCGTTAAGGTATGCGGTATCCTTGAGAACCACTACCACGATATGCAGGATATGGAGTTTACCGTTGAGCACGGCAAGCTCTACATGCTTCAGACCCGTAACGGCAAGCGCACCGCACAGGCTGCACTTCAGATCGCCGTTGACCTCGTAGCAGAGGGTCACAAGACCGAGCAAGAGGCTGTTCTGATGATCGACCCCCGCAACCTTGATACTCTCCTTCACCCCCAGTTTGACGTGAAGGCTCTCAAAGCTGCTAACCCCATTGGCAAGGGCCTTGGCGCTTCTCCCGGTGCCGCTTGCGGTCAGGTGGTATTCTCCGCTGACGACGCAGACAAGTGGAACCAGGCAGGCAAGAAGGTGATCCTTGTTCGCCTTGAGACCTCCCCCGAGGATATCACGGGCATGAAGGCCTCTCAGGGCATTCTCACCGTTCGCGGCGGTATGACCTCCCACGCAGCAGTTGTTGCACGCGGTATGGGTAAGTGCTGCGTTTCGGGCTGTGGCGAGATCGCTATGGATGAGGACAACAAGCAGTTTACTCTGGCAGGCAAGACCTACCACGAGGGTGACTACATCTCCATTGACGGCTCTACCGGTAAGATCTATGACGGTATCATTCCCACCGTTGACGCTGAGATCTCCGGCAACTTCGGCATCATCATGGGCTGGGCTGACAAGTACCGCAAGCTGCAGGTACGCACCAACGCCGATACGCCCACCGACGCAAAGAAGGCTCGCGAGCTCGGCGCTGAGGGTATCGGCCTTTGCCGCACTGAGCACATGTTCTTCGAGGCAAGCCGTATCGCCGCTATCCGCGAGATGATCTGCTCTGACACCGTTGAGGGCCGTGAGAAGGCTCTGGCTAAGATCCTGCCCATGCAGCAGGGTGACTTTGAGAAGCTTTACGAGGCTCTTGAGGGCAACCCCGTAACCATTCGTTTCCTTGACCCGCCTCTTCACGAGTTCGTTCCCACCGACGAGGCTGACATCGCGCTGCTCGCCAAGAACACCGGCAAGACCGTGGCTGAGGTCAAGACCATTATCGCAGGTCTGCACGAGTTCAACCCCATGATGGGGCACCGTGGCTGCCGTCTGGCTGTTACCTACCCCGAGATCGCTGTCATGCAGACCAAGGCTGTGATCCGCGCTGCTCTGAACGTCAAGAAGGCTCACCCCGACTGGGATATCGTGCCTGAGATCATGATCCCCCTGGTTGGCGAGGTGAAGGAGCTTGCATTCGTGAAGCGCCACGTAGTAGCTACCGCTGACGCTGAGATCGCAGCTGCCGGCTCCGACCTCAAGTACAAGGTTGGTACCATGATCGAGATCCCCCGCGCAGCACTGACCGCTGACGAGATCGCCAAGGAGGCAGAGTTCTTCTCCTTTGGCACCAACGACCTTACTCAGATGACCTTCGGCTTCTCCCGCGACGACGCAGGCAAGTTCCTTGATGCATACTACGACACCAAGATCTACGAGAACGATCCCTTTGCTAAGCTCGACCAGACCGGTGTTGGTAAGCTTGTTGAAATGTCTGCGAAGCTCGGCCGCGAGACCCGCCCCGACATCAAGCTCGGTATCTGCGGTGAGCACGGTGGCGACCCCTCCTCCGTTGAGTTCTGCCACAAGATCGGCCTCACGTACGTTTCCTGCTCTCCCTTCCGCGTGCCGATCGCTCGCC
>SVSV01000088.1 GCA_015064125.1 Oscillospiraceae bacterium | reverse complement strand
CCACGCGGTCTATGTTTTTGTTGGCGGTAAAATAACCGTCGGTCAGCGCCGACCATTTTGCCTTGTCGGCAGGGGGGCGCTTGGCAAAGCCGTAGCCGGGCAGATCTACCAAAAACAGCTCCCCGTCCACGTCGTAAAAGTTGATGGTGATGGTCTTGCCGGGGGCACCGCTGACGCGTGCCAGCGATCTGCGCCCAAGCAGGGTGTTGATCAGTGAGCTTTTGCCCACGTTAGAGCGGCCTGAAAGCGCCACCTGCGGTATGGGGTGGGCGGGGAACTGTCGGATCTCCCCTGCGCTGATCAGCAGCTTGGTATTTTGTAAATTCATGTATTTATCTCCCGTGTCAGGCGTTTTTGGCAGTTTCCTTGATCCCGCAGGGCGAAAGGGGCGTGGCTGTGGCAGCGGTGCTCTCGCTCTGCTTGTCGGTCAGTGCTAAGGACAAAACCTCGTCAAGCGTGGCGCAGGGTACGATATCCAGTGCCGCCAGCGCCTCGGGGGCAAGCAAGGGCAGATCGCGCAGATTTCCCTTTGGGATCAGCACGGTCCTCACGCCTGCCGTGGCGGCTGCCATGGTTTTTTCCTTTAAGCCTCCGATCGGCAGCACGTTGCCCGTCAGCGTCACCTCGCCCGTCATGGCAACGTCGTGGCGCACAGGGCGACCTGACAGGGCGCTGACAAGGGCAGTGACCATAGCGGCACCTGCTGAGGGGCCGTCCTTCGGCACCGCGCCCTCGGGAAAGTGAATGTGCAGGTCCTTGGTCTTATAAAAGTCGGCGGGGATACCAAGGCGCTCGGCGTTGGCGCGCAGATAGCTGACGGCAATGCGTGCCGATTCCTTCATCACGTCCCCCAAAGATCCGGTCAGCTCGATCTTGCCCTCACCGGGGAAGGGCAGCACCTCGACCCTGAGCATATCGCCCCCTGCCTCTGTGTAGGCAAGGCCGTTTACAACGCCCACGCGATCGGGTCCGTCGGCCTTTTCACGCGGCATTTTACGGGGGCCGAGCAGGTCCTCAAGGTTATCGTTCTTCACAACCGTCAAGCCCTTGATGCCCATGGCCACACGCTTGGCGGTCTTGCGGCATACGTTGGCGATCTCGCGCTCGAGATTGCGCACGCCTGCCTCACGCGTATAATCGTCGATGATGGCGGCAACGGCCTCGTCGGTGATGCGCAGACGGCGGCGGTCAAGCCCATGGCGCTTCAATTGCTTTGGCACGAGATGATTTTTGGCAATGGCCATTTTTTCGGGCTTGGTGTAGGTCGTCAGCTCAATGATCTCCATACGGTCGATCAGCGGCCGCGGCACACCCTCAAGGGTGTTTGCGGTGGCGATAAACAGACATTCCGAGAGGTCAAAGGGGAGCTCTACAAAGTGATCGCGGAAGTGCTTGTTCTGCTCGCCGTCCAGCACCTCTAACAGGGCTGAGGCGGGGTCGCCGTGGGCGTTGTGTGTC
Source organism: Oscillospiraceae bacterium (assembly GCA_015064125.1). GTDB lineage: Bacteria > Bacillota > Clostridia > Oscillospirales > CAG-272 > Firm-07. The sequence continues at coordinate 1,739 of SVSV01000088.1, read as the reverse complement.
ATTTTATCAATTTCGTCAAGCAGGATGAGGGGATTGCGCACGCCCGCCTCCGTCAGGGCCGCCATGATGCGCCCGGGCATCGCGCCGAGATAGGTCTTGCGGTGACCGCGGATATCGGCCTCATCACGCACACCGCCAAGCGATACGCGCACGTATTTGCGATTGAGTGCCCGTGCGATCGAGGCCGCGACCGACGTCTTACCGACACCGGGAGGGCCGACAAGGCAAATGATCTGGTTGCCAAGGGAGGGATTTAATTTACGTACGGCCAGAAATTCCAGCACGCGCTCCTTGACCTTGGTAAGTCCCTCGTGGTCCTCGTCAAGAATGCGCGCGGCAAGGGCAATGTCAAGACGGTCCTCGGTCACAGCGTTCCAGGGCAGCTCAAGGCAGACCTCAAGGTAAGCGCGCAGTACGCTTGCCTCCGAGGAGCCAAAGGGGGTTTTCGCCATACGGCCAAGCTCCTTCAGCAGCTTTTTCTCTGTGGCCTCGGGGAGCTTGGCTGCGTGGATCCGCGCCTCTAATTCGTCAAATTCACTCTCGCCGCCGTCACCAAGCTCCTCCTCAATGACGCGCATCTGCTCGCGCAGGTAAAATTCCTTTTGGTTTTGATTCATGCGCTCGCGCACCTCGCGGTGGATCTCCATCTCCACGCGAAGCAGCTGTGCCTCCTCCTGCATCAGGGGTAAGAGGCACTCCATGCGCTCGTCGGGGTCATAGCACTCTAAGATCAGCTGCTTGTCCTCGCCGCGCACCAGGACGTTGGCGGCAACAAAGTCGGCAAAGGCGGCAGGGGATCTCAATTCCTTGGCAGCCTTTACGGTGTCCTCGCTGAGTGTGGGGAGAATGGCGGCCAGCTCGTCAAGCAGGCGTGCCCCCTCGCGCATCAGTGCCTCGCCGTGCAGGTCGGGCCCCTCGGCATAATCCACCGTTTTGCAGATGACGCTTGCCGCGTAGTAGTCGGCAAAGCGCCGCAGGTCAATGAGATCGGCACGGGCGTAGCCCTCGCAGATCACACGCATATTGCCGTCTGGCGTTTTGATGCTTTGCTTGATCTTGGCCACGGTTCCCGTCTTATAAAGCAATTCGGCGGAAAGCTCGCCCTCGGTGGGGGCCTGCAGGGAAATCAGATATACGAATGCATCGGTAGCGGTGGCTGCGTTTGCGGCGGCAATCGATGCGTCGTCAGTCAATTCAAAATTAACGGGAATGGCAGGGAAGGCCGTGATGCCGCCAAGGGCGATCACGGGCAGCGTCAGCTTATCTGCCTTTTCGATGTACTTTGCCATAAAAGGGTTCCTTTCGGGTGGTGCTACAATTATATAAAATATATTATAACACATCTACTTGTCAATTTCCAGTGCTTTTTGCGAAAAATATCAATAATTTATATATCGCCGATCTTCACAAATTACATATCGCCGATCCTCACAAAAAGGTGCTGCTGTTCCGCTGAAAAAATGGTAAATATTACCGTTTCAAAATGTTTACAATTAACGCGTGCTTGTCACACACCGTCCTGTGGCACCGCAAAACTCAAAAATGTGGCAAAAGTGACAAAAAAGCGGGGGGCTTTTTCGGTTTTTTTCTACTTGTGGGGAAAATCACGAATTTTGCAGCAAAAAATTGTCGCTTTTTAACACTTTACAAATGCCAAAAAATGCGCTATAATGACAAAGCGCTCGAAAAGGGGGCGTGGTGCACGGCGGTCAACCATTGCGCGGAGTATCAAGCTTATG
>SVSV01000019.1 GCA_015064125.1 Oscillospiraceae bacterium | reverse complement strand
CCACAAATTCCCGGCCACAAAAAGCCTACCGTCGCCTTTTTGTGGCGAAGGGGGTGTCTCAAATTTGCAATTCGAGACACCCCCTTTTTGTGCTTAACGGTAGGTGGGAAGCCAGTCGCGATGTGCCTCAAGCAGGTCGTCACAAAGGGCTACGATGTCGTCGATCGACAGCTCGGCCGACGTGTGCGGGTCGAGCATTGCTGCCTGATATACGGCCTCCTTTTTCAGGGTAACGGCAGCCTCGATCGTCAAAAGCTGAGGATTGATGTTGGTGCGGTTCATCGCGGCGCAGATCTCGGGTAGTTCACCGATCACCGTAGGAAGGATGCCGCGCTTGTTGACAAGGCAGGGTACCTCTACGCAGGCATTTTGCGGCAGGTTGGTGATCAGGGCGCTGTTGAGCACGTTACCGCCGATCTCATAGGGCTTGCCCGTGACCATAGCCTCCATAATGCGCGAGGCATACTCGCGTGAGCGTGTGTGCGTAATATTCCCACAAAGATATTTTTTGCGGTCGGTGGCCCATTTTTTAATCTGATCGATGCAGCGGCGCGGATATTCATCAAGCGGAATTTTATAACGCTTGATCAGCTCGGGATAAGCAGCCTTGATAAACAGATTGTTATATTCGGCGTTATGCTCACTGGATTCGGTGCAATAGTATCCGAAGCGGCGAATGTATTCGTAGCGCACCAGGTCGCAGGAGTCGTTTTCGGGGTCGTTCAGTGCTTGAATGGCACGGCGCTTGATCTCGGGATAGAGGTCGTTGCCCTGTGCGTCGTAGATCTCAAGCAACCACGCCATGTGGTTGATGCCCGCGATCTTTTCACGCACGGGCCCCTCGGCCGTGATGCCGAGTGCCTTCAGCAGGTGCGAGGAGCATACCTGCACACTATGACAAAGTCCCACGGTATTGACGTCTGTGTAGCGCTGCATATAGCCTGTGAGCATGGCCATGGGATTGGTGTAGTTCAAGAACCATGCACGGGGGCACACCGCTTGCATATCCTCAGCAATGCTTTGCAAAACGGGAATGGTGCGCAGGGCTCTGAAAATACCGCCGATACCGAGTGTGTCGGCGATCGTCTGGCGCAGACCGTATTTTTTGGGGAGCTCAAAATCAATAACGGTGCAGGGATCGTAGCCGCCGACCTGAATGGCATTGACGACAAAATCGGCACCCCGCAGGGCATCGCGACGGTTTTCTGTGCCAAGATATTGGCTGATCCTCGCGCGCCCCTCGTTGATGTTTGTGTTCAGGAGCGTGATCATATCAAAGGATTCCTTCAGGCGCTGTGCATCAATATCATAAAGGGCAATTTCAAAATCGCGCAGTGACTCGGTCATCATGCTGTCACCCAGCACGTTTTTGGCAAATACGGTGCTGCCGGCACCTATAAATGTGATCTTGCTCATAAAATCATCGTCCTTTCGTTTTAAGTCTTGCTTTTTACACGGCTTTGTGCTATTATCATTATAGTGCTTGCAAATAACAGCGGTCAAGCAATATATTGCGCTTTTTGATAACAATATTGCGGAGGTTGCAATGAACCATGCTTTAAACGTTGATAAAACGGGGCTGGAGCGCGGTACGCGCGGCAGCTTTGATTTCCCCTTTGTTGCGGGGCGGAGCGGCGTGGATATTACGCGGTATGAGGGGGAGCAGTTTGCCTGTCATTTTCACCCGGAGGCGGAGCTGACGCTGATCGCTTCGGGGAAAATGTACTACCGTGTCAACGACACCGAATATCTTTTGGGTGAGGGGGATGCGGTATTCGTCAATGCGAACGTGATGCACGCAGGGCACAGCTGTGAGGGTAGCTCGTGTATTTATTACCCCATCAATTTTTGGCCTTTGTTTTTATCGGGGCATGAGGACAGCCGTATTGACCGCAAATATGTAGCCCCTCTCCTGGGGGAGGCATTGCTGCCGAGCGTGGTGATGCGCGCCGATCGCGCCGAGGATGCGCCGCTGCTTGCAGCGGTCGGTGAAATAGCTTGTCTTGTGCGCACGCACCCTGATGGATGGGAGCTGCTTTTAAAGGCGGCGCTTTGCCGCTTATGGTATTATTTTTATTTGCGCCGCCCCGTGGGTGCTGAGGAGCGTACGGTGGGTGCACAGGCTATCAAGCGCGCCATTTCTTTTATGGAAGCCCACTATGCCGAAAAGCTTTCTCTTGACGACTTGGCCCGCGAGGCGCACCTGTCGCGCAGTGAGTTTTGTCGCACCTTCCGCCGTTATACGGGGCGCACGGCCTTTGATTATTTACAGCATCAGCGTGTATTACGTTCCTTAGTGCTTTTGCGTGAGCCGCGGCACTCTGTGCTCGAGGTGGCCCTCGGCGTCGGCTTTTCGGGCGCCAGCTATTACGCAGAGATCTTTCGGCGTTATATGGGTGCTTCACCTCTTGAATGGCGCAAAAAGTTTTTGTGACGGTGTGCTGATTTTTTAAAATAATACTTGTATTTGTCGGCAAAATTTGGTAATATGTATCATAGATGCTTTAATATTTTAAAATGGCGGTAAAAATATGTTCGGTTACGTAAAGGTGAGCAAAGGGGAATTGCGTGTTAGCGAGTATGAATATTACCGTGCAGCGTACTGCGGTCTTTGCCGCAGTATGGGCAAATGCACAGGCCAGTGCTCACGCCTTACACTCAGCTATGATATTTCCTTTTTATCGCAGGTGCGTATGGCCCTTTGCGGTGTGACGCCGCAGTTCAAAAAGCGTCGCTGCTTGGTGCATCCCTTCAGATCACGCATGATGATGGAGCCCAATGAGGCGCTTTCCTATGCCGCGGACGTTTCTGCCCTGCTGGCGTACGAAAAATGCCGCGACGATAAAGCGGATGCAGGCTTTTTCGGGCGTGTGTGGGCGTCGCTGCGTTGCCTTTTCCTGCACGGTGCTTACCGCCGTGCCAAAAAGCGGCACCCGGCCCTTGCTATCGGGCTGCGTGAGATGCTGGCTCGGCTTTCGCAGATCGAGCGCGAGGCGCGCGCCAGCGTTGATCTGCCTGCCGATGTGTTCGGTGACGTATTGGGCCTGCTGTTTGCTGCAGACCTGCCCGAGGAGCCGGCGCGTATTGCGCGTGTGATCGGCACCAAGGTGGGCAGATTCATTTATATCGTCGATGCGATAGATGATATGGCACGTGACGAGAAAAGTAAAAACTATAACCCCGTGCTCTTGCTTTACGGAAAGCGCCCCGAGGCACAGGAGCAGCAGATGCTGTACGATGCGTTGATCGTTTGTCTTGACGATGCGGCGGCGGCACTGGACCTGATAGATGAGAGCGATGCTTCGCCGCGACGTGCGGTACTGAAAAACATATTGTATTTGGGCATGCCTGCCGTGGCAAGGCGCGTGATCTACGGCGAGGCGGGCTGCAAGGAGGACACAAGTGAGCAATAACCCTTATAAGATCCTCGGCGTTTCGCCTGAGGCCGATGATGAAGAGATCAAAAAAGCATATCGCGAGCTGGCGCGTAAATATCATCCTGACCGTTACAGCGATTCCGACCTTGCTGACCTTGCAGGGGAGAAGATGAAGGAGATCAACGCCGCCTACGAGGAAATTCTGCGCCTGCGTGAGGGCGGTGCGACCGCTGGGGATACTGCTTTTGGCAGCGGGAGCGCGTATGGGGCCGATGGCACTCAAGCGCGTGGGAAAAGAGAGGGCGGCTACCGTGCCGATATGGGCGGTGGCACCAACTATCATTCTCAAAATTATTCCGCTGAAGCAAAAAGCAAATTTACGTTGATCCGCAACTGCATCAATCAGGGCAACGTCACGGAGGCAGAGCGCCTGCTCGAGGAGATCGACACTGCCGACCGTGGCGCTGAATGGGTATTCTTGCTGGGGTGTATTCAGCTGCATAAGGGGCATTACGTAGATGCACAGCGTTCGTTTGAAACGGCTTACCGTATGGAGCCCACCAACAATGAATACTGGCAGTTTAAGGAAAAAATGCACCAAAAGGCAAACGGCTTTGGCGGCGGCTATCAGACCTCAAATGGCGGCGGGTGCGATTGGTGCACGACCTTGATCTGTGCCGATTGCTGCTGCGAATGCATGGGCGGCGACCTGATCCCTTGCTGCTGATATGGGCACGCGCAGAAAAAGATCCACACGTCAAATGACAGCCGCCGCTATTTTGGTGGCTTTGGGCGTGGTTTTGCTGTCCCTTGGCGCCCTGATCGAGGTGCTTGACCTTTCTATGGCTGCTATTGCTTCGCTTTGCGTGGTGTTTGCTGTGATCGAATTAAAGGGGAAGTATCCTTATCTTGTGTATCTTGGAATCTCCCTGCTGGCGCTGCTTTTACTGCCCGTTAAAACACCCTGCGTGCTGTTTGCTCTTTTTGCAGGGTACTATCCTATTGTAAAGGCTCTGCTCGAAAGACGATTTTCACGCCCCGTTTCGTGGTTTTTTAAAATTTTGATCTTCGAGGTGGCATTGGGGCTGATCCTGCTTATTTGTGTAAAGCTGTTTTTCCTGATCGAGATCACGTGGCACCCTTGGTATTTTGCAATATTTCCGGCAGGTGCTGCGATCTTCTTGCTTTACGATGTAGCGCTCACGCGCCTGATCACGGCGTATTTATACCGCCTGCGTCACCGTTTTCGCTTTTTGCACGATGATTGATGGGGGTGAGTCAAATGCAAAAATGCATTTGGTACTCACCCCCGTCGTTTTTGCTTTGCGGCTAAGCACCGCAATTTTTGCCTGTTTTGCAGGCAAAAACCTCAAATTCCGCGCGTCAAAAAAGCCTACCGTCGGCTTTTTTGCGCAGGGACTGCGTAAATGACGTAGCTCCTATTTTCACCGTTTCCCTTGACAAAAAAAATCAAATATGTTATATTAATATCTAAACACATTCAAAATTTGACCTAAAAAGGAGTTGGTTTTTTTCATGGACAGTATACCCTTATGGATTGTGTTTGCGATTTGTATTGTGGGTGGCGCTTATTTTGCCGCTACCGAAAGCTCATTTTCGGCGGTGAACAAAATCAAGATTAAGACCCTGGCTGATGACGGCAGAAAGCGTGCACGCGGTGTGCTTTGGGTGCTCAATCGCTTCGACAAGGCCCTGACGACCCTGCTCGTTGGCAACAACATTACCAAGATCGCGGCCGCCTCGGTCGCTACGCTGATCGCTTCGCAGATGTTTGCACACAAGGGCGAGGATTTTATCAATTCGTTTGCCTTTTCCATCATGTGCAGCGCGGCGAGCACGGCTGTTGTTTTCCTGTTCAGTGAAATGATCCCGAAAAGCTTTGCCAATGACCGCAGCGAGAGCGTGTCGTTGCTTTTTCAAGGCTCGCTGCGCTTTCTGATGCGTGTGCTCTCTCCGATCGCGGGCTTTTTCGGCTTGATCTCCACTGCTGCCTCCAAGGCCTTTTCCCGAAAGGAGGCGGAGCCTTCTATTACGGAGGATGAGCTGATCGAGATCATTGATACCGTTGAGGAGGAGGGGGTCGTGGACGAGGAGCAAAGCGATATGCTTAAGTCCGCACTCGAATTCGGCGATACGGTAGTGGGCGATATTATGACGATGGCGCGCGATATTGAGGCGCTGAACGTCGCCGCCAGCACCGAGGAGGTGCTGGAGGTGATCCGCACCACGAACCATTCGCGTATTCCGGTGTATGCAGGCGACATCAACCGCATCATCGGTACGTTGCGTATCCGCACGTTTTTAACTGAGTACCGTCGCAATCCAAAGGTGAAGGTGCGTGGGCTGCTTTCGCAACCGCATTTTGTCAGTGAGGACACCAAGATCGGTGAGATCCTGACAGATATGCGTCAGCATAAGCACCATATTGCACTGGTTCGTGATAAAAACAAGCAAATAGTCGGTCTTGCCACCATTGAGGATATCCTTGAGGAGCTGGTGGGCGAGATCTTTGACGAGGAGGACGTCGTCGACAAGGATTTCCAGACTCTTGGCGGCAACCGTTACCTTGTTAACACACATATGCTGATGGGCGATCTTTATGCTCGCATCGGTGTATCTGACGCACCGAAGCAGATCGCTAAAAAGCCGTTGCTTTCGCTGATGCTTGAAACCTTGGGGCGTCTGCCCGCTGAGGAAGAAAGCTTCCTGATCGACGAGCTGGAGTTTACTGTTGAGACCGTTGAAAATCAACGTCCTGTGCGTGCTTTCGTGCATGTGCTCGATGAGGAGGACCTTGCAGCCCTTGCTGCTGAGTCCGGGAAACAGGGAGGTGAGGCATGATGGCTCTGCATTTTGCAAAAATGTGGTGGGCATACGTCGTCATCTTCGTGATGATCTGCTTTTCCGCTTATTTTTCCGCTTCTGAGATCTCCTTTAATACCGCCAACAGAATGCGCTTGCGGCGTGCAGCCGAGGAGGGCTCGCGCACGGCAAAAACGGCATATAAGATCGCTGAAAACTTTACGATGTCCCTGTCGACTATTCTGGTGGGCAATAACCTGGCCAACATTGCCGTTTCGACGTGTACTACACTGATCGTAATGAATCTGTTTGCTCCCGAAATGGCAGGGCTGGCGTCGTTTATTGCGACTGTCATCGTTACCATCGTGATCTTGATCTTCGGTGAGATCGTGCCTAAGGTGGTTGCCAAGCAGCACGCTGATACCGTGGCGCGTATCGTGGCAATTCCTACGCGTGTGCTGACTGTGCTTGTCAGTCCCATCGTGTTGATCGTTATGGCATTGCTGTTCGTGCTGCGCAAGCTATGGGGCAAGGACCGCAGTGACAGTGATCCGACTGTGACCGAGGAGGAGCTTTCTTCCATTATCGAAACGGTAGAGGAGGAAGGCGTCATTGACGAGGAGCAGGGTGAGCTGCTGCAATCTGCACTTGAGTTCCACGATATCACGGTGGAAAAAATCATGACACCGCGTATCAACGTGACGGCCGTTGACATCGACGATACGGAGACCATGCGCGCTGTGCTCGCCGATACGGCACAGTATTCCCGTATCCCCGTATACGAGGGGAGCATAGACAATATCATCGGTATCTTGTCGCTGAATCGCTATTATAAGGCCGCTATGGATACGCCCGAGCCCGATATCCGCGCACTTTTGTTAAAGCCCTGCAAGCTACATAAGACTATGAAGCTTCCTGCCGCTCTTTCGCGGCTGCGTGAGCAAAAGATGCATCTTGCGATCGTGATCGATGAGTTCGGCGGCACGCTCGGCGTTGTGAGCATGGAGGATATCCTGGAGGAGCTGGTCGGCGACATCTGGGACGATACCGACGTGATCGTTACCGAGTGCTTCCCGACGGGTGAAAACACCTATGAGGTATCGGGTGATATGAATATCGAGGACTGCTTTGACGAGATCGCGTTCCGTTGCCCTGAGGACTTTTCCTGTGAGTATACCACCATGGGCGGTTGGGCCATTGAAATGCTGGAGGCTAATCCTCACGTAGGTGACAGCTTTGAGTATGAGAATCTCTTTGTCATTGTGTCGGGTATGGATGACGAGCGCGTGACCAAGCTCACGCTGTTTGTCAAGCCCCTGCCCGAGGCAGAGGACGAGGAAGAGCTTTAAACGAAAGAGAAGGGAGGGAAAATTTTGGCTATTCATGAATCGGGAGAGAATTATCTTGAGCAGATCCTGATCCTCTCGGGTACGAAGGAAAGGCTCAGAGCCGTGGATCTTTGCGCCGCGCTGGGATTTTCCCGTCCTACCGTCAGTGTGATGCTGCGTGAGCTGCGCGAAAACGGCTTTGTTACCGTCGCTGCAGACGGCGGTCTTGCCTTGACCGAAAAGGGTCTTGCTGTGGCTGAGCGCATGTATGAGCGACACTGCCTGCTGGCAGAGGCGCTGATGGCGCTGGGCGTTTCACGCGAGGTGGCGCTCGAGGATGCCTGCAAAATAGAGCACGACCTCAGTGAGGAGACCATTGCTTGCCTGAAGGCGCACTTGCTCAGCTTTAAGAATAAATCCAATGAAACACGTTGATATTTATACAGATGGTGCCTGCAGGGGAAACCCCGGGCGCGGCGGTTGGGGTGCTGTTTTGGTGTACGGTGCGCACGAGCGTGAGCTCTCCGGCGGAGAGCCCCATACCACCAATAATCGTATGGAGCTTTGCGGTGTGATCGCCGCGCTTTCAGCATTGCGGGAGCCCTGTGAGGTTACGCTGACCTCGGATTCCCGTTACGTGGTAGAGGCTATCAACAACGGTTGGGCCGAGGGGTGGCGTGCGCGCGGCTGGAAAAAAGCGGACAAGTCACCTGCACTGAACGTAGATCTGTGGGAGCAGCTCCTGGGACTGCTAAAAAAGCATAAGGTCACCTTTTGTTGGGTGCGCGGTCACGCAGGCCACGCCTACAATGAGCGCTGTGACCGTTTGGCCACCGCCTTTGCTGACAGCTTCCCACCGAGTGAGGACGAGAATTCAAGCAAAAATCAATAGGCAAAAAGGGCTGATCTGTCGGCCCTTTTTTTGCTTTTTGGGGTGTGTGAGGCGGGTGTAAAACAGGTTGTATTAAAAAAATGCTTTTTTATGCTGTCAAACTGTATATTTTGTCCACTGTATTTTTGGTGAAAATCGCGAAATTGAGCAAAAAGGATTGACTGTTTTTCGGAAGTCATATATAATATGATTGTATCATTTTCCGATTTGTGCACATAACCGTCACAAATCGAACATACAAACAGTGGGTAGACCCACAATACAAGAAAAGGAGAATTTCCTATGAAGAAACAACTGCGTTTGGTTCTTTTCGCGGTACTGGTCATGGTGCTTATCATGGCTTCGGCGCTGGTTGCCTCTGCGGCGACCGAGGGCGACACCGTCCGCGAAAACGGACACTACTACTCAGTTCACACCGGGCCGAAAGACAGGCAACCGAAGTATTACACTACTTTGGAAAATGCCCTTGCGTCCGTTGAGGCTGACGGCTACACGATCACTGTTCTGCAAAAGGTAACAGAACAGGCCGTGACTCTTGATATACCTTATACGTATACCATCAAGAGCCCGGACGGTGCACGTGTAACGTTCAACTTCATTTCGGCTAACGCTAACGGGTCGCTTGTGAATGTGACTGCGGGCAAGGTGACGTTTGACAGCGTCGGCTTTGCTTACGTTGCGTCGCAGCTTGCCGAGACTCCCGTCAACGTGCTCTGCGTGAACGGTGCGACTGAGGTCGTGCTCAATAACGTAAAAACCGAAGCAACTGTAACCAATATGGTTGACGTTAAGTCTGTAACCCCTATTACTGTGAGCGGTGACAACACCGATATCAGCGGTGCGCAGAGTTTTCTCAAGGCTTCTGTTGCGGGTGTTACGGTAAACTTCGCGGGCGGTGAAGTGTCCGGCACGGAGTGCGTGGTATCCTCGTCCCAGTCGACCGTGATCAACGTTACCGGCGGTAAGCTGGTAGCCGGCACGGCTGCGGTATTTAGCCTGACCGGCCAGAGCGGCTCTGTGATCACCGTTTCGGGTGGCGAGCTTGTCGCAAATGCCGGCAACCTTGTGTTTTCTATTACCGATGCCCTGGCCGGTGCGTCGACTAAGATCGACCTCAAGAGCGGTGCAAAGATCTATGCAAATAACGCGACTGTTTTTGAGGGCCTGAATGCAAACTGCACGCTTGAGCTGAATGGCGTGGAATTCTATATGAGCGGCACTTCTGCCGTCCTGTTCTCTGATAAGACTCAAAACGTTGCTTGCGAGGTGACCACCAATGCAGCCTCCATCATGCTGCTGAAGGGTGCTTATTTCCCCGCTGAGGCATGGACTGAGATCGATTATAGCAAGGTCCTCGTTTCCATGGATGAGTTCATGCTGGTTACGGGCACGTACAATATTGCTTCCGCTGACGATATGGCGGCGATCATTGATATACTTGTGCCTGCACATATTACCAATTTTGTATCCCACTGGATCCCGATCGTGATCAATGGTGCAACGGTGAATATCACCGGTGGCAAGTATACTGCCAACGATGGGTATTTGTTCGTTGTGAAGAGCGGCACACTGAACCTTGCGGGTGGCGAGCTTGTTGGTGCAGCTGACAGTGCAATTGTACTTATTGAGGGTGGTGCCGTAAACTATACCTCCTCCAAGATGACCGCAGCTGAGGATTGTGAAAGCTTTGAGGTGAAGGGTGGCACGCTGAGCGTCGATGGCGCTAACGTGCGCTTGCCTGAGCATGTCTGCGCCCTGGTGAATGCAGCCGGGCAGGAGACGAGATATTACACCTCCGTAGCAAATGCAGTAGCAGCAGTTACCACTGACGGTGCTGTGATCACCATTTTCGGTCAGATCCAGAGCAACGCTTGGGATCTGAATGTTGATAAGACCTACACCATTAAGGGTGATACAGCCGATGCTTCCGTAACCTTTGCTACTACTCTTACTGCCGGTGGCCAGACCACATTGGTCAGAGTATCTGATGGTAACGTAACGATCGATGGCCTGACCATTCAGAAGCTTGCTACCAGGGCGGCGAAGACTGTGATGGCTGTCAGCAACGCTGAGGCAGAGCTTTTGGCAAATAATCTGCAGATCAGTGCAGATGCCGAAACCGCGGTATTCTTCCTGGCTGCTGAAGGTAAGCTCACCGTTTCGGGTGACAGAACCAACATTTCGGTGACCTCCAGCACGGCCAGCAAGGCAAAGAACACCGCGATCGTTCGTATCTACAGAGGTACTGCGGCTAAGCACGGTGAGATCAATATCACCGCCGGCACCTTTACCTCCAGCGGCATCATCGCAAACCTTACGAAGTATGTCGAGCTGAATATTTCGGGTGGTACCTACACCAGCGGTAACAACGCTATGTTTGTGGGTGCAAGCACTGCTGAGGTAACTATTGCTAACGCAACCATGACCGTAGAGGAGGGTCAGTCCTTCTTGGAGGATAAGAAGACCGCCCCTGTTACGATGACGCTGAATGCGGGCACATCCATTACGGTTACCGATGCCGACATGTTTGGTCTGGCAAATGAATCCGCCTCCACCATTACGCTTGCAGGCGCTACGTTAGAGCTGGTTGGCGATGCTGCTCTTTTCCCCAAGGAAGGTGCTTACACCAATCTTGTCAACGCAACCATCACCTCTACCAGCGGTACGCTGGTGCTTGGTAAGGGTGCGGCTATTCCTGACACTGACCTTGATAATGTTATTGACTGGACTAAGATCGCTGTTGCCTTTACAGAGTATGAGGCGACCTTTGAGATCGCTGCGGCCGGCCAATATACCTTCAATTCGCTCGAGGATTACCTGTCTGTTTCTCAGGCTCAGGCTTTGGCCGACTTTGCTGAGGAATATGGCACGCGCTTCCCGCTGGCTGAGCTTCAGCTTGCCGGTTGGATCCCGCTTACGATCAACCATGCTGATGCTGTCGTAGATATCATCGCCGGTGATTACATCACCACCGGCTCGTACTTCTTCACCCTGAAGGCCGGTACGCTGAATATCCGCGGCGCAACCTTTACGTCAAGTAAGGGCACCGTCGTCGTGATGGAGGGCGGTACGCTGAACCTATCTCCGCCACGCTGAACGGCGCCAATAACGCTAAGGTCATCGAGCACAAGGCCGGTGTCATCAACGTTACGGGTGGCGTGATCAATGCAGGTCGTGGTGATGATGCCTACATTATTTATACTACGGCGCAGGCTGACAACAACATCAACATCAATGGCGGTACGCTGAACGGCGGTAAGGTTATTTACGTTGATGAAACCGCAGCCCTGACCGTTAACATTGCAGGCGGTCTGCTGTCCAGACGCGAAGGCCTGTCTATGGCTTACGGTATTCTGCTTTATTCTGAGAACGTCGTGCTGAACATCAGCGGCGGTGAGATCACAAACATGTACCACGCGATCCACGCTACCAAGGGTACTGTGAACATTACCGGCGGTGTGGTGAGAAACGCCCCCAACGGCTCTCACGTGGTTCACATTGACGGTCCTGTGAAGTTCACTGTGACTGACGGTGATATAATTGCAATAACGACCGACCTTGATCCCGATCCGGAGATCGGTGTCATCAATATCTCCCCCAACGCATCGCAGGCTGAAATTACGATCAGCGGCGGTGGCTTCGGTGGCGCTGACGGCGTTGTGCGCTGGTTTATGATCCCGATCCAGATCTGGGCACCTATTACACTCAACGTGACCGGCGGTGAATTTATCGGCGGTAACTCGGGTGCTGCTATCGTAGCGCGCCGTGGCTCTGCCGGTGCCGTGCTGAATTTCTCGGGTGATATCAAGGTCGTTGGTTACCGTAACTTCCGTCTCTTTGATAACGTTACCCTTAACATTTCGGGCGGTACCTTTACTCACCGTCCCGAGCAGCCCAATAATGTTTTGGTCGTTGTGGATAGCGAGGCGACCGTAAACATTAGCGGCGGTCAGTTCCTTGAATTCATGAACTGCTTCAGAGTAGACGCTGCTGCTACGATCAACATTACGGGCGGTACCTATGTTTCCCGTACTGTCCATGCAAACAGTGGCAGTGAATGGTACTGTTTCGCACGTATCGGCGGTGCAGCAAAGTTCAATATTGGCCCCAATCCCAATGGTGCTGATCCTGAATTTTATTTGAAGCGCTCCATGACTGCTGACGGTAAAACTATTGTGGATATTAAGGGCTTCAGAATCACCAACTCCGGCGCTCAGCTGAAGATCGGTGCAGGTACCTTTAATATTGAAAATAAGGATAACGTTTGGTTTGAATTCCCGGATGCGGGTATTGCTGCATTCGAGATCACGGGCGGTACCTTTAACGTAACGGGTGAGGGCGCAAGCCTCGTGCCTTCCAGCATGGATAAGCCCGGTACGGTGATCACCGGTGCTAACGTTACGATCAGTGACGGTGCACTCCTGCCCATTTATCAGAACATTGATACTACCTCGCTTCACGTGACGTTCTCCGGCGCGGTTACCAATGATATTATCATTCGTAAGCCCTATAGCGGTGACGACCCCAATAACGAGGGCTACGTGCTTAGCGGTCCTGCGGATCTTTACAAGCTTGTAAAAGATCAGTTTGCAACCTTTAATGCTGACCAATCTGCCTTCACCATGTGGCTTCCCATGATGATCGACGGCGAGGGCGTTATCGTAACGTTGAAGGACTTCAACGATACCTACGCTATGCCCACGCTGATCAAGATCAACAAGGGTACCCTGAAGGTCAATGGCGGTAACTTTGTTGCTGATGCCGGCGAAAAGCTGTTTGAGGTCATCGGTGATGCAACTGTTCAGATCACGGGTGGCGCATACAGCGTATCCGGTATTGACAGCTATCTGCTCTACCTTGCAGACGGTGTGGATACCACGAATATTTCGGTTACCAACGCTAAGATGACGGTAGGTGCTGCGGGTAACGCACAGCTTCAGGCCAGCTTTAACGTAAGTAACCAGCAGGTCATCGTAAACGGTATGGATGCGATCGAGCTGGCACAGGCGGGTGACTATACCATTAGCCAGATCTCCGGGATCACCACATTGGTACAGGGTGCTTTGGCAAGCAAGTTCGAAAATCTGACTGTAAGTATCAATAGCTTTATACCCCTTCACCTGAATAATGCAGGTCTTACCGTGACCTTTACGGGCGGTGAGTACGTCGCCAATTCTGCGTACATGTTCAAGATCACCGCAGGTACCCTGAAGTTCACGGGCGGTAAGTTTGTCAATGAAGTAGGCGACATCATTCAGATCAGCGGCACGGGTGCTGTAGTAGAATTTGAACTGCCCAACACCGGCGCTGAGGAAACCAATGGCTTTTACACCACAGGTCGCGTCGTTTACGTAAAGGATGCATCTTCTGTGACAATCATCGTAAAGAACGGTCGCTTTGTAGAGAAGGCATACGATGAAAACGGTGATCAGAAGGACGCCTTGTTCGTATTTGACGGCGAGAATGCAGGCGCAACCTTCACTGTCAAGAACGGTTACTTTGAGGCAACCCGTGTGCTTCTGATCGAAAACGCACCTGTAAAGGCAACGATTGAAAACGGTACGTTTGTCAGCAACTGTGTGGTGGATGGCACCAATATCAAGGTGCGTCCTACCAACGCGAATCTGATCTCGCTGAGTGGCTCCAGTGCTACGCTTACTATCAGTGGCGGTAGCTTTGACAATAAGCAGGGTGGCTACATCCTCACGCAAAGTGACTCGAAAACGACTATCACTGACGGTACCTTTGATGGCGGTAGCGGTTGGTACACTGCTTCTACTGCTTCCACCCTGACGATCAGTGGTGGTACCTTTAAGGATACCAACGGTTATGCAAATAACCATTACCTGTATCTCAATAACGGCTCGGCTGTTGTAACCATCAGCGGCGGTACCTTCGAGGGTAAGGTCGGTACCTCTGATATCTTCCACGTGGTAAACGGTGAGCTTTCCGTGAGCGACGGTACCTTCGCAGGCTCGCTCTTCCACATTACCACCAACTCGAAGATCACCGTTAACGGTGGTACCTTCAAGGCAACCGGTATCGGCAGCGTGCTGTTTGAGTTTATCGCAAGCGGCAATACGCAGCCTACTTCCGAGAACTTTGACCTTACTGTTGCCACGAAGTTTACGGTTGAAAATTATGCAACCATTATCGATACCACCATGCCTGCTGCTACGGTCAAGGCGTTGCTTGATAATGCAACCTATGAGATCAACGGCAGTGCAAGACTTGGTGTTACGATCGGTGTCACTGAGGATCTGGTCTGGAACTCCTCTGCAGATGGCCAGCATTTCATCAGAGACTTCTTTGGCGAGAGCAAGGTGACCTTCGGTGCAGCAGGCACTTACGCACTTCAGCTTGAGGGTGACATTACGATCACCATCAAGGGCGGCGACTACCGCTTCCCCGGCTCTACACTCTTTAAGCTTTACGGCATTGACCTGATCATTGAGGACGGTATCTTCTACGCAAGCGAGGGCGGCGACGTCTTCTACCTTGAGGGTGACTGCAATGTCGTGATCGGTAAGGAGTTTGATGCAACTGCACAGCCTCTGTTTGCGGTTGGCTCCGGCGGTAATATCATTCATGCACAGGCTTCCACTCCCACTAACTTCCTGATCTACAACGGTAAGTTCTACAAGGGTACCCTGAACGATGACCTTACTGTAACTCCTATTATCGACTATGAAAACGGCACCTCGCCTCTGTTCTATTTCACGGGCGGCGGCAGACCTACGATCGTTATTTGCGACGGTTACTATGAAGCGACCCGTGTGCTGATGAATGCTGACGCTTACGGCGAGATCGTTATCTGCGGCGGCGTATTCAAGAGCAACTTCAACAAGCAGGTTCTTGACACGCTCTATGGCTCTGATCTTGAGTATGATAGCAAATACGGCCCTGTGATCTATGATAACAACGGTAACATTCTCTACAATAACAAGCAGAACCTCCTTTTCAACGTAGCCGATAAGAACACCACTCTTACGATCTACGGCGGTACCTTTAACGGTGGTTATAACTACGCGATCATTGGTTTCTATGCCGATTCCAGTAGCGCGGGTGGTAGCACCTTCAACTTCTACGGCGGTGACTTTACCGGCGGTTACAACTGGTTCTATGGCAACAACTCTATTACCATGAATATGGCTAAGAAGGCGAACCCCTGGACCGAGATCGTAAGCGCACCCACCTTCCGTGCACCTGATAACTTCACCCGTTACGGCTTCTACTTAGATATCAACGTTGTAGGCAAGCACATTGACCTGACGATTTCTGACGGTAATTTCTCGATGCTTGACACCTATGACCGCGTAATGTTCGTTCTTCAAGGTGATATGGATGTGAATGTTTCGGGCGGCTCCTACACGGTTAGACCTAACGAGACCGCGCGCAATGACACAGTAGTGCTTGCTTCCTACGCTTCGACTGACAGCCTTTGGGCGGATATCACCATCACGGGCGGTAGCTTCACGACACCTCGTGCCGTGCAGTTCTATGGCGGTCGTGGCCATTTGGTTATCACGGGTGGCACCTTCACCGCTAATACCGAGTATTGTGACGGTTGGGCCAACACCATTTATTCGAATCATGCCGATAGCACGATTTATATCGCGGGTGGTAATTTCGTGGGTAATAGGTATCAGTATGCCCATATTTATATCGATGGCGGAGCTCGTCAGGAGCTCACGATCGTGGGTGGCACCTTCAACAAGGGCCGTCGTTGGGCTTACCTTGTAGCACCCAGCATGAAGGTAACCTTCGATAAGACCGAAACCACCACACCCCAGTTCGGTCCTCTTTCCGAGGATGCCGGTGACGGCGTATATATCGGTACTCTTTGTGTAGGCAGTGAGATCAACTTCATTTCCGGCACCTTCGTGCTTCCCACAAACTCGACGAGCCGTGCAATGTTCGTCATTGAGGGCGGTGAGATCACCTTTGGCCCCGGCGTGGTTGCAGAGCATCCTAACCGTCTGTTCCAGCTTACCAACGCACTTAAGGGTAACGTTCATATCACGGGCGGCACTTATACGTCCTCCAACGTATGTAACATGTTCTATCTCGTGCCTGAGCTGTGGTATGTTGAACAGGTTGGCGGTGCTGCTCCCGCTCAAATCGTGATTGAGGGCGGTACATTCAGAGCACTTGAAAACTCCACGATGTTCCACCTGCCCGGTGACGTTCCTCAGTATGAGCTTGTGATCAAGGGCGGTACGTTCTACTCCGAAAACGTTCGTATATTCTCCTACGACGTATTCCTCACGGGTACGGGCATGACCATAACTGTTGAGGGCGGTGATTTCAGCACCACTGCTTCCAGCCTCATTTACCTTGGCGGCAACACCAATCCCATGATCATTAAGGGTGGTACGTTTACGCTGCTGCCTAAGTCGGGCAACAACACCGATAACGGCCTTATTTGCGCTGTAGGTAAGAGGCCTTCCGTTATCACGATCGAGGGCGGTGACTTCATTGACCAGCGTACCGGCAACAAACAGACCTTCCTCAAGATGAACCCGGAAGCCGTGTTCAACTTCGCAGGTAACTTCAAGATGTACGTGCGCGAAAAGAAGGCCAACTTCTTCTACGACTACGACTACAACGTTAACTCCATGCCCATCACGAAGTACGCTTCGATAGAAACGATTGACGGTGATGATTACTACGTATGCTTCGGTTACTACCGTCCGTACGGTCCTGTTATCACCTCTGCACCCATGCTTCGTCCTGTGCTTGGTGCTGAAGGCATCACCTACGCTGCAACCATTCCTGCAGCAACGCTTGAGTATCTGGGCTCCATGGGCACCGTAACCTACGGTACGCTGATCTTCCCGACTGAGTATCTCAACGATGGTGAATGGGATAATACCACCGATTTCCTGGCTGACCTCAAGGCCTATGCACAGGAAAGCGGCAAGCCCGAAAGCAGCGTTTACGTAGATGTCGTGGCTGATAAGGGCAAGGTCGTTGCTGAGGATGGCTCGGTGACCTACTACGCTTCCTTGATCAACCTTAAGGAGGAAAACTACGATCGCGCTATGACAGGTATCGCCTACATCAAGCTTGTTGATGCGAAGGGTGCTGTTACCTATCATTACGCAACGCACGTATCTGCGTCTGTAACGCAGGATATGCGCACGATTGCAAAGGCAGCTCTTTACGACCTGAATACCAAGCCTTGGGAGAATAATGGCCGCATATATTGCTACGCAACCATTATGAAGGAAGGCATGTTCTTCAGCCGTTACACGCCCGCACAGCAGGATTCCTTGAGAAAGTATCTTCCTGAAAGCGAGCGCATGCCCAAGCATGAAAAATAATTAAACCACGTGAGCAGCGGCTCACAAATCAAAACACCCGACTGCTTCGGCAGTCGGGTGTTCTTGTATAACGAAAACCCCGCCATGATGGCGGGGTTTTCGTTATACAAAAAAGGTGCCTCACGCTACGGCGTGAGGCACCTTAAAAATTTTAGTTCTCGTCAATTTCGTCAATTTCAAGCAGCCATTCTGTTGAGGATGCATCGGAGGGCATGCGCCAATCACCACGTGGGGAAAGGGCTACTGAGCCGATTTTGATGCCGTCAGGCACACAGTTGCGCTTAAATTGCTGTGTAAAGAAGCGCTTTGCAAATACGGCAAGCCATTTTTTGATGGTTGCGCCGTCAAAAGCATCTGCAAACGCGAGCTTTGCCAGTGCGTATATTTTAGCGGGTCGGTAGGCGTATCGCACGGTGTAGTAAAGGAAAAAGTCGTGCAGTGCATAGGGACCTACGATATCCTCGGTTTTCTGCGCGATCCTTCCGACAGCGTCAGGGGGCAAAAGCTCGGGGCTGATGGGGGTATCGATAATGCGGTGAAGCACGTCAGCGGCGTTTGGCAGCAGCTTTTCGTCAATGACGGTTTCAATGATCCATCTGATCAGGGTCTTGGGCACACCGCAATTTACGCCGTACATGCTCATATGGTCACCGTTATAGGTGCACCAGCCAAGCGCCATCTCTGAAAGGTCGCCCGTGCCGAGTACAATACCGCCATGCTTATTGGCCAAGTCCATCAGGACCTGCGTGCGCTCGCGTGCCTGCGCATTTTCATAGGTGACGGAGAAATCATCAGCAGCATGGCCGATATCCTTGAAATGCTGCAGGACAGCATCACGGATCGGCACTGTGAGGGCTGTAACGCCAAGTCGCTCCATCAGCTCGAGTGCATTTTTCAGTGTATCGTCAGAGGTGCCAAAGCAGGGCATTGTGACAGCGGTGATATTGGTATGAGGAAGCTCCAGCTTGTCCATGGCACGCACGGCAACCAGCAGGGCAAGGGTGGAATCAAGGCCGCCTGAGATACCCACTGTTAATTTGCCGCCAATGACACTGAGGCGGCGTGCAAGGGCGCTTGCTTGCATTTCAAAAATTTCATTTGCGTGCGAGGCGCGTGTTTTTGCGTCGTCGGGGACAAAGGGAAGGCGTCCTACCTTTAATTTTTCACCGTTTGAGGTTGTCAGGGAAAGCGGCAAGTCGATCGTTTCCATATTGCCCAAGACACCGTAGCGTGTGGCGGCCTCGCCGAATGTGCGACCATGGCGACGGTCATGTCGGATCTTCCCAAGATCCAGGTCGGCAATCAGCAAGTAGTTACCGTCGATCAGCTTGCTGTTTTCGGCCTCGCAATGGCCGTTCTGTGCGATCAGGCCTTGGCCGGAGAAGATCAGATCAGCCGTTGACTCGTCCTTGCTTGCACTTGCAAACAAGTAGGCGCAGGTGGTGCGTGCTGACTGTGAGAGTACTGCATCACGGCGTTTGGCGCGACCTGTTACGACCTCAGCGCAGGCAGCAGGGCAGAGAATGACCTCGGCCCCGGCGAGCGTCAGCCACGATGAGGGGGGGATCGGTGAAAACAGGTCCTCACAAATCTCCACACCTACCGTAGTGCCGTCTGCGGCACGAAACAATAGCCCTGTGCCAACGGGGAAGGTGAAGCACCCGATCGTAAGCAATACGGTGTCGCCAAGAGTATCAGCGCCCGAAAAATGGCGGCGCTCATCCAAGGTGCCGTACTGTGGCACAAAGGTCTTAGGGACGGCGCCCACAATTTTGCCACCGGAAAGGAGCACGGCGCAGTTAAAGAGCTGCCCGTGAATCAGCAGGGGTGCACCTACTGATACCAGCATGGTTTCGGGTACGGCGACGGCCAGTGAGCAAAGTGCTTCGGCCGTGCGATCTAAAAGCAGATCCGACAAAAACAGATCACCGCAGGTATAGCCCGTCAGTGAGAGCTCGGGGAAGGTGAGGAGCGTCACGCCTTCGTTTGCTGCTTCCCGTATCTTTTTTTCGATTTCAACTGCGTTGTGGGCGGGGGCAGCCACACGAAGTGCGGGCACCGCAACCGCTGCGCGTAGGATATCCTTCATAAAAGCCTCCTTATTATGGAGTTAAGGCGCAAATTTGGCAAAATACCATGCCTATCTTTCATTATAGCACGGTTTTTCTCAAAATGCAATGCACAAGCAAAAAAATGCGGCCACAAGCAGGAGGAGTGGCCGCATTTTTTTATTTTTTCACCAAATACTTACGCATATCTATGGCGCATGCAATTAAAATGATAAGGCCCTTGATGACGTATTGCATATTGGCATCAATGCCAAGAAACGTCAAGCCTACAAAGATGAGGCGAAGCAGCACAACACCGAGGATCACACCGCCGATCTTCCCCGTACCGCCTACAAAGGAAACGCCGCCAATGACACATGCGGCAATAGCATCCAACTCGTAATTAAGACCCGTTGCGGCGCTGTTTGAGCCAATACGTGCTGCTTCAATAAAGCCCGTGACACCGTAAAGCACGCCTGCCAGTGTAAACACCAAAATAATAACGCGCTTGACGTTAACACCTGATACTGTAGCGGCATCGGGGTTGGAGCCAACGGCAAACATGTTTTTGCCAAAGGGCGTTTTATTCCATACGACCCACATAATGGCCGTGATCCCTATCACGTACCACACGTAATTGGGAATTGGTGTCCCGCCAAAGGAAATGATGCTGCCCTTAATAAGACTCGTAAATGCAGGGTCGAGTCCCGAAATAGATTGTCCGTTGTTATTGCCTATCATCAAAAACAGCAAAAGAGCACCGTAAATGATCAGCTGTGTCGAAAGTGTGACGATAAAGGGGTGCAAATGAAAGGTGGCAGTGCAATAGCCGTTGATAAAGCCCGCGAGGGCACCGATCGCGATCACAAGCAAAAAAACCAGCCATACGGGGGGTGTATTCAGGGTAGGAAACATCTTGCTTGCATATCCCGTCGCCTGTAGAAGTGCGGCCGAAACACAGGCCACAAGACCAACGATGCGCCCGGCCGACAGGTCGGTGCCGGTTAAAATAATGGCGCCGGCAATACCAAGGGCTATTGGCAGATTAGCCGCTGAAAGCGAGATGATATTGATGATCGATGACCACGAGAGAAATCTTGGGTTCAGAATAGCGATCAAAGCAATGGCGGCAATCAGGAAGATATAAAGGGAATTGCTGATCAACAATTCTCCCAGGTAAGCCTTTTTTTCGCGTTTGTCCATACTTTTTATTTTTTCGATACATTTAAGTTTCATAGGGTAGCCTTTCTGCTTGTGTTATGCGTTTTGGGAGGTTAGGCAAGAGTGAATAATCCGAACCCGCCCTAAAGCCTTGCTTTTTGGCGCTTTCTGCACTTGTCACTCTTGCAAAGTCCGCACTTATCTGCGCTTTACCACAGCAAAATCCGTCAAAAATTTATTGTTCAGGGCTTGTGGGCTCTATTCCCGTGAGGCTAAGCGCATAATTTCCTCCTGGGTAGTGGTGGCGGCATTGACCTCACCCGTGATCTCGCCCTCCGACATTACGTAAATGCGGTGGCAGATCCCCAGTAATTCAGGAAGCTCACTTGAGATCAGAAGCACAGCCTTGCCGCGCGCGGCAAGGTCCTCGATAAGTTGATAGATTTCGTATTTTGCCCCGACGTCGATCCCGCGTGTGGGTTCATCAAGCAGCAGGATATCCGGATCTGTCAGAAGCCAGCGCCCAAAAATAACCTTTTGCTGATTGCCACCCGACAGTGCGCGGATCTGTGTTTTTCGCGAGGGCGTTTTTATATTGAGCAATTTGATAAAATGGTCGGTTTTCTCGGCACGTTTGCGGTCATTTATGAAAAGCTTACCAAAGAGAAACGAGGATAGGGAAGAAATGGTCATGTTTTCAGTAATGCTTAAAATGCCGAAAATGCCCGTGGCACGTCGCTCCTCAGTGACAAAAGCAAAGCCGTTTTTGCGTGCTTGTCTTGCGTTTTTGTTTTGTACGGGCTTGCCATCTACAAAAAGCTTGCCCTCGGCGCGTGCGGAAATTCCAAAAATGTTTTCGAAAAACTCACTACGTCCGGCGCCTGCAAGCCCTGCCAGGCCCACAATCTCACCACGACGGGCCGTCAGAGAAACCCCCAGCACGCGCTGATGCTTGGAGGTGATATTTTTTGCCTCCAGCAGGATCTCGCCCTGCGTGGCTGTTTTTGGCGGGAAGCGCTGCGAAAGCTCACGCCCGACCATCAAGCGAATGATCTTTTCCATTGTCATATTGGGGGCAGGCTCGGTTGCGATCAGGGCACCGTCACGCATAACGGTGATATCGTCGGAAATGCGCAGGATCTCCTCCATTTTGTGCGAAATATAGATAATGCCACAGCCGCGTTTTTTAAGCAGGTCGATAATGCGGAATAAGTGCTCGATCTCACTCTCAGTCAGTGATGAGGTCGGTTCGTCAAGCACAATGATCTTGGCATCGTAAGACACTGCTTTAGCGATCTCAACCATTTGTCTGCTGGCCACTGAAAGCGTGGACATGATGCGGCGCGGATCCAGTGAAATACCAAGATTTTCAAGCACGTCTGCGGTCTTTTTCACCATTTCCTTCTCCGATGTGAAGATCCCGAGGCGCGTAGGATAACGACCGAGCCAGATGTTATCCATGATACTACGGCGCAGTGCCTGGTTTAATTCCTGATGCACCATGGCAACACCGTGTGAAAGTGCTTCGCGCGGATTTTGAAATTGTACACGCGTCCCCTCTAAAAAGATCTCTCCGCTATCCTCGTGATAAATGCCGAATAAGCATTTCATTAAGGTGGATTTTCCCGCACCGTTCTCGCCCATCAGGGCGTGGACGGTGCCACGGCGCACCGAAAGTGACACGTCGCGCAGAGCCATGACGCCGGGAAAGCTCTTTTGCATGTGCCGCATTTCCAGTAAAAGTGTGCTGTTTTCCATACCGTTAGCCTACATATTTTTCGTAATGAATGCGAATCTTGCGGCTGCCGTCGTCAATGGTGAATTCGCTCGTGTCCGCCATCAATTCGCGTCCCTCGATCACGTTTCTGGCAAGATGCAGCAGAGCCTTGGCCATGCCTTCTCCGTCCTGCTTGATGGTGCCGGCCATTTGTCCGTTACGGATTAAATTTTTAGCGGCATCGGTGGCATCAACGCCAAATACAGGTATTGCGGGTGTGCCCTCGCCTTTGTTATAGCCGGCGGCATTCAGGGCTGAAATAGCACCCTCGGCCATACCGTCGTTGTTGCAGATAACAAGCTCGATCATATTATTACCCGACGCATTGTAGGCGGTAAGTGCGGTCGTCATATATTCATTTGCCGCAGTTGCTGACCATAGGCCGTTTTTATCTACCAGATAGGCATTGGGATTTGTTTTGTCATAAAAACGCAACGGCTTTTTGCCGTTTCTTTCAAGCACGGCATTGGCCTCCTCAACGCTGTATTTGGTGCGGAAAATTGCCTCGTTGTTACCTTCCTCGCCCTTAAAAAGGATATAGGAGATCTCCCCATCACCGTTCAGGTCGCAGGCGGCAAAGTTTTTTGAAAGGTATTCGCCAATGAGCTCACCCTGTAAAATGCCCGCCTCCTCGGCGCGTGTGCCGACAAAGGCGCTGTTATCATAGTCGGCGATCGCCGCATCGCTTACCTCGCGATTGAAAAAGACCAATGGCACGCTTGCTTCCTTTGCCAGCGCCGTGATCTCCTTGGCCGCGTCGTCGGAGCCGGTATTTACAATGTTGACAAGAATTGCTTTTGCACCCTTGGTAAGTGCGGTGCGGATCTGCTCGGTCTGGGTGGTCTGGCTACCGGCGCCGTCATAATCCTGATAGGAAATACCTGCGGCGGAAAGCTCACTGTCAAGTGCACTGCGCACAGAGGAAATATACGTGTCACTGTAATTGTAGTAAAAAACGTGCACGTCTGCTTGTCGGCCACCGCTGCAAGCAATAAAGGAGGGGAGCAGTAAGCAGAGCATGAGAAATAGGGCTGAAAATCTTATCTTCATCTTAATATTACCTCGCGTTTGAGTTCGCAACGCACGTTGCGGTATGTCGTTATTTTGCGCCGATTTTTCCCTTTTATAACTGGCGCAAATTGGAAGTCGAGAAGGTAGACAGTGTGTGTATTTTGAGGGTGGGAATTTTAAATATGAAAAAACAGCGAACAAATGTGAATTTTTTGTAAAAAAGCGGTGATCTGTCTTGCGGATTAAGGTGTAGAAAATAGGGTGGAAAATTTAGTAAACCTGCACAAAATTTTTGCGTTGCGCAGGAATTCAAGCCGCCGCTTGCTCTGAAAGGCCTTTTGTAAGGCGTGTTAAATTTTATTTACGTGTAAACGGCTGAAAAAAAGCTCTTTGGCGAAATGTCACAAAAAAGCAGGGGAAAAAGATTTGCCAAAAAGGCTTTGCACATGCAAGGGTAAATAAAATTTAACATCAAAAACAAATCGCGTGAAAAAACGACGAAATTTTTCCAAAAAACAAAATGCGCGTAGGTGCTGCTGTGTGAAGCGCACGCGCGCTGACGCGCACGTGTGCATAATGCGCGAGAAAATTTTGCTTGACTTTGCAGGGCTTTGCGTGGTAGAATGTTGCCATACTCCGAGAGTTGTGCGAAGCACGGCCTTGGATGCTTGCATTTGTATGGCGGATCGGAAACGGCGCTTTGCCGTTTTCTTATTTACGTGCGTGCACGTGCAGGTATGCGTTGCGCGGTGGGGTGACCCGTTGCCGTTGCCGCGCAAATTACGATGAACCGCGAGTTGCGGTAGAGGAGGAAAAACATGAAAAAGAAGATGCTCCAACGACTTCTTGCTTTGGTCCTTGCAGTGACCTTCTTGTTCGGTGGTTC
>SVSV01000018.1 GCA_015064125.1 Oscillospiraceae bacterium | reverse complement strand
GTAAAGACAGGGGCACGGTCAAAGGTGTGCAGCAGCGTTTCGGTATCGGGGTCGTTCAGGTCCTTATCCGTGGCCTCTCCCTCGTCGTAAACGTCAAGCACCGTGGGCGCGAGTCGCGATACGGAAAGCTTGGCTGGCAGACGGGAGAGGTGATCGCGGTGATAGCTGAAATCAAAGCGCTCGCGCAGCATGCGCATGACCGATGCATCGGCCACGGCGGGCGTTTGTTCTGTGTTTTCCTCTACCGTTATGGCATTGATCGGCGTTTCCAGATCCTTGGGGTGCACGTAGGTCACCTCACAAAACGACTCGCTTGGCGTTTTGGCAAGAGCGGTCAGGATCCATTCGATAAAGGAAGCACCGCAAAGGGTAAAATAATTGCTCACGGGGCTGGTCGCAAGAGCCAGGTGCTCGCGCACGTTTTTCATACCGTATCGGGGCTTTGCGGTGATGTACAGGCGCTCGCGCGCACGCGTCATCGCGACGTATAAAACGCGCATCTCCTCCTCGTCGCCAAGCTCTCTGAGGCGGAGCTTGATCGCCTCGCGTGCAAAGGTGTTGGCGCGTGAGAAGGCACCCTTGTTCGGCACACGTGTGCCGCAGCCGAGTGTGCTGTCAATGAGCACCTGACCCTTAAGATCGTCGCGGTTAAAGGTCTTGCCCGTGGTCGCCACGAAGCAAACGGGGTATTCAAGCCCCTTTGAGTGGTGAATGGTGATCAGCGAAACGGCATTCTGCGGCCCCTCGGGATTAGGCATCTCGGTGCCGTTTTGCATAATGTCCTCAACGTATCTGACAAAGCGGTACAAGCCCTTGAAGCCGCCCGCCTCAAACGAGCGCGCGTATTCGTAAAGGCGGCGCAGGTTTTGCTTGCGCGTGAGATACAGGTGGCCCTGCTCCTGCTCGCTCTCAGCCAGCGCCAAAACCGCCGTGTCGGCATAAAGGTAGCGCAGCAGCTTATCAACGGGAAGCAATTCGGCCTTTTCACGGTAACAGGCAAGCTTGTCAAGAAAGCCCCCGATACGGGCACAAAGAGCGCTGTCTTCCGCCCTGTCACGCGCGGCGGTAAGCGCCTCGTAAAGCGAAAACGAGGTATCGGCGGCGCCCCTGATGGCGACAAGCTCCTCCAGGGTAAAGCCAAAAAGGGGCGAGCGCAGCACGGCGGCAAGATACACGTCGCGGAAGGGGTTGTCGATCGTTGCCAGGAGTGCGTACATGCAAAGCACCTCGGGATTTTCAAAAAAGCTTTCCTTTGAGGTGTCGTTGACGGGGATATGAAGTGCCTTCAGGCGTGCTGCAAGCGGGGCGGCAAAGGCGGCACTGCGCGAAAGCACGGCAATGTCACCGGGCACGATGGGGGTGCCGTCGGCTTTTTTTTCGCCGTTTAACAGGCGCACGATCTCGCGCACGATGATCTCGGCCTCGCAATCGCTGATGATGGCGCTCTGCTTGGCATCCTCCTCGGCCTCGCCCCCGCTTTGCCCCCGCTTTTTCTTTTCGGCCTCGCGCTCCTCCTCGTCGTCATAGATCAGTACACGGCATTTGGGGGAAGCATAGTCCTCGTGCGGCAGGGGCTTGCTGAAGCGCAGGTCGTCTGAGTCACGGTAGCCGATGGCCTTTGCACGTTCGCGGAATAAAAACCCCGAAACGGCATTGGAAAAGTGAATGATATTCTCGTCACAGCGGAAGCAATCCGACATAAACACCGTGGCGGCATCGTCCACCTCTGTCGCGGCGTCAAGATCGGGGAAGGCGCGACGGTAGCCCGTGAATACGGCGGGCTCGGCGCCGCGGAAGCGGTAGATGCTTTGCTTGACGTCACCTACCATAAAGCGGTTTTTGGGGGTGGAAATGGCGCGGAAGGTGGCGTCCTGCATGGCGTCCACGTCCTGATACTCGTCAACGTAAACGGCATCGTAGGAGCTGCGCAGGGAAAGCGCCAGGGGCGTGGGACCGCCCTGCCCGTCCACCAACAGGTGGTAAGCGGCGCGCGACACGTCGCCAAACTCGGCCACGTCCCGTTCGCGCTTGGCGGCGGTGTATTTCTTGTCAAACACAGACAGCACACGGAAAAGCAGGCGCAGGATCGTGGCAGCTTCCGCCCCGCCCTCGCGGAGCTCCTTGGTGGTAAAGCCCGAAAGCGTCTTGGCACGGTCCTTGTATTCCTCGCGCAGGGCAGTGATGGCGTTGATCACGGCGATCAGCTCCTCCTCGCATGCAGGGCGCTTGGCACTGCTGATGCTGCCGCAAAGGCCCATGCTCAGCACCATTGCCACTGCATCGGCGTTCTTTTGCTCCAGCGCGACGGCAAGCTCCGTCGCGCGCTCCCGCAGGTCACTGAAGCAAGCGCCGTATTTCTTTTCAAACGCCGCTTGCTCGGGGTGGGCAGCCGTCATCTCCTCATATGCGGTAAGCAGGCGCAGCAATTCGCCTGTCAGTCTCTCAAGCTCACCGTAGATCAGCTGCCCCTGAGGGGTATCGAAGGGTGCCTCGTGGAGATTTTCGTTATCACGGGCGGCACGCAGCAGGATATCATAGCGCTCGGGAAGCTTATCGAGGCTTGTCGCCAGCTTTAACAGTCGCGTGCAAAGCGACTCCTCGGTGCGCACGTCCGAGAGCAGATCGG
This sequence comes from Oscillospiraceae bacterium, assembly GCA_015064125.1. Lineage (GTDB taxonomy): Bacteria > Bacillota > Clostridia > Oscillospirales > CAG-272 > Firm-07. The sequence goes on along the minus strand of SVSV01000018.1, from coordinate 22,138 downwards.
CCACCAGAATAAAGTCGGGATCGGCGGCAAAAAGCTCGTCGATGGCCTCGTTCATCATGTCGTGTCTGAGGGTGAGAAGCTCGCCCTCGTCGGCCATGCGGAAGGAAGGCGAAAGGCCCGCACCCTCAAAGTTGGCGCGTACCAGCTCGAGGTAAAAGGAGTCGATGGTGCAGATCCTGGCACTGCCAAGGAGCATCAGCTGACGGGGCAGGGCTTTGTTATCGGGATGGAGCGCCATCGCCTCGGTAAGTGCTTTTGCGATGCGTGCGCGCATTTCTGCGGCGGCGGCGCGCGTAAAGGTGACGACAAGCAGGCGCGAGATATCCGTGGGGGCCTCGGTGTCGCACAGTGAGCGGATGATGCGCTCGGTCAGCACGGCGGTCTTGCCCGACCCTGCGGCGGCAGAAACCAAGAGGGTGCGACTGCGCTCGTTGATGGCGTTTTGCTGTGGGATCGTCCAGTTACGGGGCATAACGGCCCTCCTTTCATGCTTTTTCCGCACCGCGGCAAACTGCCCGATAGGGGCAGTAGGCGCAGGCGTTTTTGCCGTTGTGGTCGGTGGGTGCCACGGTGGCACTGCCGCTTTTCATCTCAGCACCGATGCGTGCGACGGTGTCGGTCAGCTCGGTAAAGAGAGCCTCGAATTCCACCTCGCTGGTCAGGCGCGCCTTGCGCGTTCTCGTTGAGCCGAGGACGCTTGAGCTGTTCGAATGAGAAATGGCGTGTAAAAGCTCCTTGCTGTCGGGCAGCAGCCCCTCGCGGCGCAGGCGTGAGGCGGCACTTTTGACAGCCTCCTCGTGCCCGATGCGGCAGGGGGTATCGTTGTTGCTGATGGCGGTTGAAAGATAAGTGACGCCCGCAGGCTTGATGGGGGTGTCGCCGTCAAGGCCCAGCTCCTCGGCAAGGGCGGCGCTTTGGTTTTTACAAAGGGCAAAGAGGTATAGCGGCATCTGCAGGCAAAAGCCCTTGGAGATGTCCTCGCGGCAAAAGCTCTTGCGCCCTGTTTTATAGTCGGCTACGCGCAAATAGGCCTCGCCGCTTTCGGCGCGGTAAAGGTCAACGCGGTCGGCCTTGCCCGACAGCGGAATGGTGGAGCCGTCGGTCAGGGTGACCTCCGAGGCGCCGCCGAAGCGCCGCAGGTCAAGCTCAAAGAAGGCGGGGGAAAAGCTGCTGTCGGCAAATTCTGTCACCAGTGCCCCCACCACGATACGCGCCAGGGACGAAAGGCGTGTCAGCAGCACCTCAGCGCGCGGCGAAATGCCGCCGCCTGCCTTGACCAGATACTCGCGGTAGGCCAACAGGCTCTTTTCTACGATGGCGTTTGTCTGCTCCTCTGTATACTCGGCAAAGTCGCGCCCGCTTTCGCTGATCTCCTTGAGCGTGTTTTCAAGGACGTAATGAATAAACGTGCCGATGGCGGCGGCATCGAGCGAATCGGTGGGCTCGGCGCGCAGGTGCAGGATCTTATCGCAGTAGTACGCAAATTTGCAGGAAACGAATTTTTCAAGCCCTGTCGGGTTAAAGGCGGTTGGGGGGAAGAGATCCCTGGCGACCTCGGGCGATACAAAGGCATCGCGGTCGGTCACGGGCTTTTGCAGATGCGTGATCCTCTCGGCGGTGTCGGGGGACTCGTTCAGCAGCGTGAGGACGGCCGCGCGCTCGTCCTTGCCGAGCTCGCGCAAATGCTCAATGGCGCCTGCCTTGGAATAGATCTTTTCAAGGGGCGCGACGGCGGCATAGTCGATGGTCCTCAGCGCGGGAAAGAGTGCCTTGATGCGGGAAATGGCGATCGAGGGCTCGGTGTGCCGTCCGTCCGTGGCGGATCTTACAAAGGAAAGGTACAGGCGCTCGTCGGGCAGGGTGAGGGCGCGGTAAAGATAAAACAGCTCGTCTGAGGCAGAGGTCGCAAGATCGGCGGAAAGGTGGATATCAAGCTCTGCCAGGCGGCGCTTTTCGGCATCGGACAGCAGCCCCTTGTCGGTGACGGTCTGGGGAAAGATGCCGTCGCAAAGGCCCATCACGAGAACGTTTTTGGTGGGTGCTGCGCGCAACGTTGAAGCCGAGCCGATCATCACCTCGTCGCAGGAGGTGGGAATGGCACCGATATCAGTGGCGGTAAAGAGCAGGGAAAGCGCGTCGGCAAAGGCGGCCAGATCAAGCTCGTGTGTGCCGAGTGCCTTGGCGGCGGTCTCAAGTGCATCTACCACCACCGAGAACAGGCGCGTTTCCTCCTCGGCGTCACGCCGTTCACCTGCGGCAAGGCGTGCCGCGGCGCGTGCCTTCATGGTCTCGGGCACGTTGAGGGCCAGTAAAAAGTCATACGTGGCCTTGGCTGCCTCTGCCGCGGTAAAATGGCCCTCAAGTGCGCCAAGGTAAGCATCAAGAGGCGGCAAAAGCGCCTCACGTGCACGGTTGGCGCCCGCTAAAATGCGCGTGGCGCGTGCCGAGGTGCGCTCACTGTAGCCGTCGGGGTTCATGGTGAAGGGGGTGGCAAAGGTCTTTTTGCCCGATACGTGCCAGACCTCGGCGTATTCCTCAAAGAAGTTGACGTCGTCGGGGCAGATGCCGGCAAGGCCTGTTTTGAGATAGCCCACCACGTCCTCCTTTTGCCAGCCGTAGCGCCCGATGCGCAGGGCAAATTGCAAAAGCTTGATCAGGGGGCGCACGGTGACGTCGGTCTTTTCGGAAAGATAATAGGGAATGTTTTCCTTTTCAAGGGCGGCGTCAAGAATACCCACGTAAGCGGCGGTATCGCGTACCACCACGGTGAAATCGCGATAGCGCGCCCCTGCGCGCACGGCGCGCGCGATGAGGGTGGCGGCGTATTCCGCCTCCTCGTAGGGGTTGGCACAGGCGGTCAGGGTGATCTCGCCCGTGTCAGACAGCATCATGGGGGCAGGGTCGGCGTGCAGGGCAAAGAGGTCGCGGCGCACAAAATCAAGCGCACGCTTGGGGGCAGATGCCTCGTGGGACTCGAAAAATACGGGCTTGTCCGCTTTTTTTGCCATGGCGATCAGCTTGTGGCAGGTCGCGGTGGCTGAGGCAAGATGAATGCCCGTTTCGCGGCGGTCGGAGAGCGGCGAGAGCACGGTGATCTCGGGGCAGATGGCAAGCAGCGCGCCAAGAAGCCCCAGCTCTGCTGCGGTAAAGTCGGTAAACGAGGAAATAAAGATATGCGTGTTGGCAAGCAGCCCGCAGTTGGCACGAAGCAGCTTGGTGGCGCGTGCCACGTCGTCGGCGCTGTCGTCGTAGCGCTTGGCAAGCTCGGTCGTATAGGTGCCGTATACCAGAGCAAGATCGTTTAGCTTAAGGGCTAAGGGATCATCTTCGGGCAGGGCAGCGGCGGCCTCGGTCAGCTGCTCGGGCGCGATGGCATAGGCCTTGAATTGCATGACAGCCCCCAGCATCTGCTCGGTCAGGCGCAGGTCAGTGGCGGCGTGTGCGGCATATTGCGTCAGCATCGGTGCGATCGCGGAGAGTGTGCGCCACATGACCAGCGCCGTGGCCCCCTTGGTGGCGTAGCGGTAGGAAAGACCGCCCACCGCGCGAAAGATGCGGTTGGCAAGGCGCGAGAAGTTGGAGACCTCAAAGGAAAGCTGGGCGCGTGGCGGCAGCGCCTCTACCATGCGGCGCTCCACGGTCACGGTCTCCTGCTCGGGTACCAGCAGGATCGCCTCGTGCCCCTCGTCAAGCACCTCGCGCAAAAGAGAAAGAAGGCGCTCGTTCTTCTTTTTTTCATCGTTGCCGAATAAAAAGCGCATCATAGCGGCTCTCCCTTCCCGTGCTTCTCAAATAATGTAAGGTTGCGTAAGATCACAGCGCGGCCGCGCCAGCCGTAAGCGCGTGTGGCAAGCGTGGCGTCGCTCATCGCGTTGAGCCTGTCTGCGGTGAGGTGCGCAATGGCCTGCTCCTCAAAGAAGGGAACGGTGGAATACAGCGTTCCTGCCGCTTTGGCGGCTCTCGTCACGGGGCAGACAAGCTGACAGGTGTCGCACCCCCAGGCAAGCCCCCCTGACAAAACGGCAGCCCTCTCCTCCTCTGTAAGCGCCCCCTTCTTTTGCGTGAGGGCGGACAGGCACCCGTCGATCTCAAGGCCTGTGGGGCAAGCGCGCTTGCACGCCCCGCAGGCGGTGCACACCGTGATGGGGTGCGGCGGTGCCGACAGTACGGCATCGGTGATGATCTCGCCGAGAAAAACGAAGGAGCTGTGCTCCTTTGTCAAAAACAAGTGATTGCACCCGATCTGCCCCAGTCCCGCTAAGGCCGCGGCCTCGACCTCGGCGATCGGGGAATGGTCGGTAAATCCGACAAAGCGATTTTGGGGAAAGGCGGCGGCAAGCCTTGGCAGAACGTCGGCAAACAGCGCCTCAAAAAAGCGGTGATAATCGCGCGAAACGGCATAAGATGAAATATTTCTTGCACAATCGTCACAATGTGTGGTATAATAGGGTACAGCAAGCATAAATGCAGTGCCGTCGGTGATGCCGTGGCGCGCCAGCAGATAGGGGCGCGTGAGTGTCAGATATGACAGCGAAACGGGGGCCACCAGCGAAATGCCGTGCTCCTTTAAAATCGCTTTGACGGTGCTTTGCATCAACAGGCACCCCCTTCCATAATACTTTAAGCTTATTATATCAAATAAAAAACCCTTTTGCAAGATGAAAACGCGCTCACCACGCGATTTTCAAGCCATTTTTTATACGATGTCATAAAATCGTCACATTGCGGCGGTATACTGTGGTCACGATATTTTAAGAGGATCTGCTATCGCACCGTATGGGGTGTTAGCGAAAGAGAGGGAGATTTGTATGAGCGATTTCGATGAATTTGAAAATGTTCCCAAGGAGAACGCTCAGACTGCTGAGGATCAACGGGAGCCTGACGGATATCAAGCCCCCGAGGCAAGATGGTACGGCGTTTCTTACCAGACCAATTACCCGCCTGTGCTGACCTCGCCCGAGGCCGCACGTCCCCGTCGCGGCGTCAGGCTTGCGCTGGTGGCGGTCATTTTGGCGATCACGGTGGTCATTGGCACCGTGGCCTTTGTCGGCGGCTATTTTATCAACGAGCTGTACCGTGATATGAACAGTGACGACGGGGGTGGAGAGCCGCCCACCGTGACGCTTCCGAACAGTCAGACGGGCGGCCTTGGCAATCAGACGGTATATGAAAGTGAAGGGGCACAGAGCTACAACTATGCAGCCGTAGTGCTGCCGAAAAACGATGGCACGGGCCTTGACGGCCACGCAAACGGGTCGGCGGGCGATGCTGCTACCACGCGCATTGCGGCTGTGGCAGCCGTACGCAACTCGGTGGTGGAGATCACCACCACGACCGTATCGAACCGCGGTCAGCTGGTGGCGGGTGCCGGCAGTGGCGTGATCATTCACGCCGACGGCATCATCGTCACGAACAATCACGTGATCGAGGGCGCTGCCCATATTTACGTGCGCCTGGCCAACGGCAATACCTACGAGGCCTATTTGCGCGGCACCGATGAGGAAAACGATATCGCGGTGCTGAAGATCACCCCAAGGGAGGCCCTGACGGTGGCAAGGCTGGGCTCCAGTGCTTCGCTTCGCTACGGTGAGGACGTCTTTGCCATCGGCAACCCCTTAGGTCAGCTTGGCGGCACCGTCACCGAGGGTATCATCAGTGCTCTGGAGCGTGAGGTGGAAATGGATGACGGCGTGGTGATGACATTGCTGCAGACCAGTGCTGCCATCAACTCGGGCAACTCGGGCGGTGGACTTTTTAACATGGCGGGCGAGCTGATCGGCGTGGTGAACGCCAAGTATTCTGCCACGGGTGTTGAGGGGCTTGGCTTTGCGATCCCGATCGATTCGGCCCTGCAGTCTGTGAGAAGCCTGCTCGACCACGGCTATATCCCCGGGCTCCCTTCGCTTGGTGCCACGATCGTCGATAGCACCATGCAGGTCAGCTTTTTCCAATACGTGAATCTGCCCTACGTCTACGCAGTTGACGGCAGCAGCTCCGCCCTGAAGGCAGGCGACTGGATCTATAAGATCGACGACACGGTGGTATCTACTGCCAGCGCCCTCAAGCGCGCGGTGCGCACCTACGAGGTGGGTGATACCGTCACGCTGACCGTCTATCGCAACAACCAGCAAATGACCGTTGACGTCACGCTGGTCGAATATATTCCCGAAAACAGCAGCGTAAGCTTTAATTAAGTCCCCAACGACTTTTGAAAGGAAAAATGAGATGTACAAGATTTTAGTGGTTGACGACGAGGTGCGTATTCGTTCCATTATCCGCAAATACGCCGAATTTGAGGGTCATACGGTGGTGGAGGCCGGTGACGGTATGGAGGCCGTGCGCGTAGCGCGCAGCGAGGACTTTGACATCATCATTCTTGATATTATGATGCCCGAGCTCGACGGTTTTTCTGCCTGCCGTGAGATCCGAAAGACCAGTCATGTGCCGATCATCATGCTTTCCGCACGCGGTGAGGAATATGACAAGATCAACGGCTTTGAGCTCGGTGTTGACGATTACGTGGTCAAGCCCTTCTCACCCCGTGAGCTGATGCTGCGCGTGGAGGCTGTGATGAAGCGCATGAAGCGCACCCAAAAGGAGGAGCGCACCGAAAATCAGATCATGGAATTTGATAACGGCGGTCTGCGCGTTGATCTGACCGCCCGTATCGTGTATATCGATGGCAAGCGCGTGGATATGTCCCCGAAGGAATACGATCTGTTCTTCTATCTGCTGCGCAACCGCAACGTGGCGCTCACGCGTGAGCGCCTTATCAGCGAGGTGTGGGGCTACGACTTCTTTGGCGATGCGCGCACGCTGGATACGCATATCAAGCTCTTGCGTAAGAGTCTTGGTAAGTACAGCAATTACGTAGTAACGCTGCGTGGCGTGGGCTATCGCTTTGAGGAGAGCAAATGAATAATCAGGAGCGTGCTGTCACCAAAAGGAGGACGCAGGCGGGCATTCGCATTAAGCTGATCTGTGCGTTGGTGATCTTTACCGCCCTGGTGCTGATCGCTATCTGGGTCCTGCAGATCCGTTTGCTTTCTTATTTCTACGAAAAAGAGAAGTTTGAAGAGCTTGAGGACGCGTACGAGGAGATCTATACGCGTATCACGGATAGTGATTTTAAGGCACAGGTGCAAAAAACAGCAGAGCAGCATGGGGTCTGCGTGCGTGTGTTTCAGATCATTGACGGTATGGCCAAGGAGATCGGCGGTGCTGAGGTGAGCGCGAGCTGTATGATACACCATCTGCCTACGCGTCTGCTCTCTAATCTCTACCAATCTGCCGCGGAAAACGGTGGCAGCTATGACAAGCGCATGGAGTTTAACCAGAATTTTGTGGAAAAGGATGGGGAAAAATTTTATCTGCCCGGTATCCACAATCCCGCCAACGCTGTCAGTGCCATCTGTGTGCGTATCTTTGAAAACGGGGGCAACGTTTATTTTGCGTTGCTTGACAGCGAGCTGACACCCGTGAGCGCGACCATCAACACCCTGCAGGTGCAGTTTATGTGGACGGCCTGCTTCCTGCTGGTGGCGGCATTGGTGTTTGCGCTGATCCTGTCGCGCCTTATCGCCACGCCCCTCAGCGCCATTACGCAAAAGGCTGCCAAGCTTGCCGCAGGCAACTATGAGGCTGACTTCGAGGCCAGCGGCTACCGTGAGGTGGTGGAGCTGGCTGATGCCCTGAACTTTGCCGCACGCGAAATCGGCGCCACTGACCATTTGCAAAAGGAGCTTATCGCCAATATCTCGCACGACCTGCGAACGCCCCTGACGATGATCAAGGGATACAGCGAGATCATGCGCGATCTGCCCGGCGAGAACAATGCCGAAAATGCGCAGATCATCATTGATGAGACCACGCGCCTGTCAGAGCTTGTCAGCGATCTGCTTGACCTTTCCAAGCTGCAAGCGGGCACCATCAAGCCCGAGTATGAGCTTTTTGATCTCACCCAGCTTGCCAAGGATACACTGGTGCGTTACGATGCGCTCGTGCGTCATAACGGCTACCGTATCCTGTTTGAAAGCGAAGGGGAGGCGACCGTGCTGGCCGACCGCGGTATGATCCTGCAGGTGATCTATAATCTGATCAACAACGCCGTGAACTATACCGGTTCTTCGCTTCGTGTGCGCGTTGCTATCACCCTCAAGGACGACCGCGTGCGCTTTTCCGTGGCCGACGACGGAGAGGGCATTGAGCCCGAGATGATCGAAAGCATCTGGGACAGATATTATCGCGTGGATAAGGTGCACAACCGTGCTGTGATCGGCACGGGCCTCGGGCTTTCGATCGTCAAGAGCATTCTTGACGCGCACGGCGCGCTTTACGGTGTCGATAGCGCTGTCGGTGTGGGAAGCGTGTTCTGGTTTGAAATGCCTGTAAGCAAGGCTGATAATTAACTTGCTTTTTTCGAAAAGGTGTGGTATAGTATAATAAAGTTTTGCCCTCTGCAAGGTGAGCTTGCAGAGGGCGTTTTTTGAGGATGGTATGTGGTGGACTGAGCTGCTTCGTTGCCCCGTATGCGGCGCGGGGATCGAGAAAAAAGAAAACAGCCTGCTTTGCGTTGGCGCACGCAGGCACTGCTTTGATTTTGCCGCACAGGGCTACGTTAACGTAGCAGGTGCTAAGGCCGCAGGCGGCGGTGACGATGCCACGCTGATCGCAGCGCGCACCGCCTTTTTGTCAGCGGGGCATTATTCGCCGTTTGCCGCAAGGATCTGTGCGCTGCTTGATGCTTACGCGGGGGGCAGATGCGTGCTTGATGCAGGCTGTGGCGAGGGATATTATACGAATACGGTGGCGCGTGCGGGCTACCGTGTGATCGGTGTAGACCTCTCGAAGCGCGGTGTGCGCGCGGGTGCTAAGGCCGCTCAGCGCGAGGGGCTTGATACGCTTTTTGCGGTGGCGGGGATCTATACGCTGCCCGTGCTTGACGGGGTGCTTGATGCCGTGGTCAGCCTTTTTGCCCCGATCGCTGAGGCGGAGTTCTTGCGTGTGTTAAAGCCCGGGGGCATTCTGATCACCGCGGGGGCAGGGCGCGCGCATCTTTTTGATCTGAAGCGCGTGCTTTACGATACGCCGCGCGAAAACGAGGCGCGCGCCGACCTGCCCACGACCATGCATGCGCTGCATACCGAGACGCTGGACTTTACGATGCAGCTGCAAAAGGGCGCGCTTGCCGATCTGTTTGCAATGACGCCGTATTATTATCGCACCTCAAGAGAGGGTGCGGCGCGCCTTGAAGCACTCAATGCGCTTGACGTGGGGGCACAGATGGATATTCACGTTTATCAAAAGCAGGGATGAGCCCGACGGGAACCAATAAAAAAACAAGAAGGGGCTGCCTTATCCGCGCAGACCAAAAGCACATAAAAGAAATAAAGTTAGCCGCTTTATCACCAAGGTCTTGATGGTAAGGCGGCTTTTTTTGTTTTTTTATCTCATGCGGCGCTTACGGCGCGTGGCCTGCTTTTGACGTGCGGCAAGCAGTGCGCCGCACACACAAACGGGCAGCAGCAGGGCGTGAAGCCCGAAGGAAAGCGCGGCATTTTCACTCCCTTTTCCGTAAAACGGCAGAAAAGCCAACGTCGCCAGAAGCAGCATGGCGCCCGAGACGGCACCGCACAAAAGCGGCACACGCCGCCCCGAGAGGCGTGTGGCGATGCCACCGCAAAGAAAGCAGATCAAATACATAACGCCGATGCCCACCGCATCGTCATAGCTCCCCGGATCTGCCGTTTTTAGCAGCAGCGCGGTGGCAAGCGTGCAAAGCAGCAGGGCAAGCCCTGCGCTGATGAGCAGGGCGAAAAAGCAGTTTTTCAATACCGTTTGCGGTGTTATGGCAGCCCTTGGCTCGTATCCTTGTCGTTTTTTCTGTGCATGCATAAAAATATCCCCCTTCGCATGATGATCTGCTTCATCTTATGCCAAGGGGGTTATTTTTAGTCCTGCTTTGCGGCGCGTGCATCCTCTGCACGTACGTCTACGTTACGTACGGCGGTCTTGAGCAGGCGGATACGCGTGTGGTCACGGCCTGTTTCAATGATCATCGTTTCCTCTTTGATGCTGACGATCTTGCCGATGATGCCGCCGATGGTGGTGATCTCGTCACCTACCTGCAGGCTGTCACGCATCTGTGCCATAGCCTGCTCCTGCTTTTTCTGCGGGCGGATACCGAAGAAGTAAAATACAACAACGACAACGGCAACCATGCCGAGTGTTACCCAAATATCCATTTTTTGACCTCCAAAAAACATTTTCAAATATTATAGCACAAAACGCCCTTGTTTACAAGCCTTTTTTGTGTAAATTTTTCAAAATATGGAAAAAATGAGCAGGCTTGGTAAAAAAGCGCGCCGAGGTGTTGAAAAATTATATTTGATATGCTATAATATTTATAATTTTAATTCAGGTCAGGTGTAGTATGGCATTTATTGAGTATCCCGAGTGCGGAAAGATCATCAATACGCACGGCTGCCACGGCGGTGTAAAGGTGGAGCCGTGGTGTGACAGCCCCGCGGTCTTTGCGGCACTGCCCGTTGTCTATTTGAAGGAAAACGGCACGTATCACCCCCGTCGCTTACAGCGCGCGGCGGTGCTTGGCGGTCGCTTTGTCAGCGCAGAGCTTGAGGGTGTGAGCACGATGGAGGAGGCCGATGCGCTTCGTGGGCGCGTGCTCTATGCCAAGCGGGAGGATCTGCATTTGCCTGCAGGTGTTTTGCTGGTGGCAGAGCTTTTGGGCCTGCCCGTTTATCACGCCGAAAGCGGTGAGAGGCTGGGCGTGCTTACCGATGTGATCCATCCCGGCGCGAGCGATATTTACGTGATCGACACTCCGCGGGGGCAGGCGATGGTGCCCGTGGTGCCCGAATTTGTGCTTGAGGTCAGCATGGAAAAGGGCATCGTCATCCGACCGATCGAGGGGCTGCTGCCGTGATGAGATTTGATATTATGACACTCTTTCCCGATTTTGTGTCGGGGGTGCTTTCCGAAAGCATTATCGGCCGCGCGCAAAAGGCGGGGCATATTACGGTCAATACTTATAATATCCGCGATTACAGCAAGGATAAGCATAAGCGCGTCGACGACACCCCTTACGGGGGTGGGCGCGGCATGCTGATGATGGCACCGCCCATTTACGATTGCTATGCCGATATTATTGCCAAAAGCGACGAGGGCGCGAAGCGCCGTGTTATCTATATGTCGCCGCGCGGCAAGGTATTTAACCAGGAAAAGGCTAAGGAGCTTGCCGCACTTGATCAGCTGATCATTTTGTGCGGCCATTACGAGGGTGTTGATGCGCGCGTGATCGAGGAGATCGTTGACGAGGAGGTATCCATCGGCGATTTCGTGCTGACGGGCGGGGAGCTGCCTGCCTGTATCGTGACCGATGCCGTGGCGCGTCTGGTCGACGGCGTGCTGGCAGCCCCTGAATGCTATGAAAACGAAAGCATTTCCTCAGGGCTGGTGGAATATCCGCAATACACCCGTCCGTTTGAGTTTCACGGCAAGGCCGTGCCCGAGGTGCTGATCTCGGGGCATCATGCCAACATTGCCAGGTGGCGCGAGGCGGCGGCGCTTTCCGAGACGGCGCGCCTGCGTCCCGATCTGCTTGAAGATAAGAACGAATAATGGATCTCAGAATATGAAAGGAGGAGGAAGGTATGAAGCGTGAGCGTGGCATACTGCGCGTTGTTTCGCGCCTGAGCCGCTTGATCTATCAGTTGATTGCCGCATCGTTTCTCGGCAAGCTCTTTACCTCCTATATTGCCGTCAACAGTGCGATCGCGGGGGCGGGGAGTGCGATCCTGCGTAAAAAAGAGCACGCACGTACACCGCGCCGCCATACTCTGCGTCGCGCACTGGCGTGTGCGATGGAGCAAAATCTGCTCTCGCGCGCCGTTCGGCGTGTGCTCACCGTCCTTACCCTTTGCAATTTACGCACGTTTGGCTTTTTCTTCACTGTGGCGGGTGGCCTTTGGGTGGCGCTTTACGGCGTGTCGCTTTTCGTGTCGCTTGGTGGGATCGTTACGTGGGTGCATCTGATCTCGGGTGGCGTTTGCCTTGCCGTGGGTATTTTACTTTTGTTTTCCGATCGCTCGCTCGGCGCAGCCCTTCACCGCAGTGCGCTGGTGGGCAGGGTACTTTTCTCGCTGCTCGGTGTCCCTGACGACATGGTCAAGGAGGCGCCCTTGCGCGGCGCACAGCATTATCTGATGGCAAGCATTCTTGCGCTGCTGCTGGCGGCGCTCGGTCTTTGGGTATCTCCCTTGTCCGTGCTGCTGATCCTCGGCTCGCTCCTTATGGTGCTGATGATCCTGTCCGTGCCGGAGGCAGGCTTTTTGCTGGCACTTTTCTTCCTGCCGTTTTCGCGCTTGCTGGTGGGGAGCTATTTCCTGGTGTTTGCTTTTCTTCTCCTGATGCTGCTTGGCTATTTTGGCAAGCTGTTGCGCGGCAACCGCACCTTCCGTGTTGAGTGGCAGGATATCCCTGTCTTACTGATGATCCTGATGTTTGCCGTGTCGCTTGGCACGCTCTCCGAGGGGCGTGTCCTACCAACGGTCTTGCTTGAGATCCTGCTGGCACTGTCCTATCTTACAGCAGTAAATATATTGGCAGCACAGCGATGGCTCGTTTGCGTACGCATGAGCTTTGTGGTGTCGGCGGCGCTCTCCGCCCTGGTCGGTGCGTGCCAGCTGCTGATGATGACGGTGGGGAAGGGCGCTGCCTCCGTGCTTCTGCTGCCGCCGCTTGGCAAATACGTGACCGCAGGCTTTGGGGATCACGTATCGTATGCCTATTATCTGGTGCTGGCCTTTGCGTTTGCCCTGCCGATGACCGTGCATGCCCCCCGTCGCTACCGTATGGCGTTCGTTTTAATGACGGCGTTGATCGCAGGGGCGGCAGTCCTTACGTTCGTGTCTGTTGCCTGGCTTGCGATGGCGTTGATCTTAGTGGTGTTCTTGCTCTTTTACGATTACCGCACGATGCCCTTTTTTGCCTTGACGGGCACGGGTGTTACCTCTGCGCTGCTGTTGCTGCCCACGAATGTCAAGGCACGTGTGCTCGGTATTTTCCGTGACCTTACAAATCCTGCATATCAGGCAGCGCGCGCACAGGGAAAGGCAACGCTCAGCAGACTCTTTTTCGGACAGGGTGAGGGCTTTTTCTCGCGCACGGGCGGTATGATACGCTTTTTCTGTGGCAGCGGCCACGGGGCCTTGGAGACGCTTCATCCTTATTTTTCAAACGCTGCCGCCCCCTTTGCCTACACGGCCTATAATCATTGGCAGGTCATGTGCGTGGATTACGGCATTGGCGGCGCCTTGGTATTTGCCGTGTTCCTGTTCGTTTTGCTGCAAAATTGCTTCTCGGTGCTGGCGGCGGACCCTGAAAACCGTCCTGAGACTGCCTTTATCGGGATCGCCCTTGTCGCAGGAGCTGTATTTTTTGCCGCCTTTTACTACGTATGGTACGATATGGCGGCGCTGACGGCCTTTTTCCTCGCAAGCGGCATGACAGCCGCCGCGATGCGCTACCGTCGCAGATGTCAGACCAAGATCGCGCACGATGAGCCGGGCGGCACGCTGCGCGCTGAGCTTGAGTATACCGTGCGCCTGTCGCGTACCAGAAGATCGGTCGGGAGGGATGATCATGGCATTAAAAAAACGTGAAAGATCGCTGCCTTCTCCCGAAAAGGGGAAGGGCGTGCGCGGTAGCGTTGCCTACCGTGAGCTGTCGGATAGCGTGATCAGCGACGTGCAATATAATAAGTGGCTGTTTATCACCGTCAACGTCGTTCTGGTGCTCTTTGCCCTTGCCGTGACAGGCATCATTTGCTGGCACTTTGCCGTGCCCGATACGCGCCGAAGCGCCGGCTATGAGGACAAGGAGATCTATTACACGCTTGAATTTTACGATATGAGCGGCGCGATGGCGACAGCGCCTGCCGTGGGCACCTCGCTGATCGACCCTGCAACGGGTGCGGTCCTTGGTGAGATCACCGCAGTTTATGCCGAGCCCGCCACGGTCAATGCCGTGGTATGGCAGGATGGATGGCAGACCCTGCCCGAAAACGCCGTGACGAGCACCCTGCCGCTGCCTGCGCAGATCGTTTCTGTCACGGTGCGCGCCACAGTGGCATATAAGGAAGGACAGGGGTATACCAAAAACGGTGTACGGCTGGCAATGGGTGAAGCCTATACGGTCTTGTTTTCAGGCACGCTGGCAAGCGGCGTCTGTACTGCTATGCTGAAGGGGGAGTCTTGACGATGGCAAATGAAGAAAAAAGCACGGCACCGCGCGCAAAGGTCTATATTTTAGACGTTGCCGTTGTTTTGCTGGCACTGCTGCTGGCGGTATGCCTGTGGCAAAAAAATAATATTGCTTACTTTTTTGAGGCCGATACCACGCAAAAGGCTTATTCGGTCACCTTTGTGATAGAGAACGTGCGCTACGATACCACTAAGACGCTGGCTGAGGGCACGAAGATCTACGTGATGACCGATAAGGGGCAGGCTGAGCTTGGCACCCTGCAGGATGCCCCTGATGTGCTGCCGCGCCTGAGCACGGCGCAAACAGCCACGGGCGCTGTTTCTGTGCTGATGCCGCAGACCGACCCACAGCGCTTTGTTGATCTGAGCGGTACCTTTGTCTGCCGCGGTGTTTTGCGCGATGCTACCCTGGTGTTGCCCTCACTTTCGCTGGCTGTGAATACCACGCTCGTCGTGCAGACCGAGTACAATAACCTACTGTTGCGTGTGGTATCCATCACCGAAAACATGTGATTTTTTGTCAGAATGCACATATTTTAGCGTGCTGATGTGTAAAAATACCAAAAAAATGCCCATTGATTTTTAAATGCGCTTTTGTTATACTATTAGAGGATAACTGTCACATTTTTTGGAACGTTGAAAGAATTGGAGCGTTGACCGATATGATTTCTCGCGAGGTTACAATTAAAAATTCCATCGGCCTGCACGCACGGCCCGCAACCTTTTTTATTCAAAAGGCCATTGGCTATAAGAGCTCTGTTTGGATCGAAAAGGACGATCGCAGAGTAAATGCAAAAAGTCTGCTTGGTGTGCTTTCCCTCGGGGTCGCACAGGGCATGACCGTCACCTTGATCGCCGAAGGCAGTGACGAGGTGGAGGCGCTTGACGGTCTGCAGGCGCTGATAAACAGCGATTTTCAGGTTTAAATAATCATCGCGGGGTCTCCCGCAAGCAAAAGCGGAGAGCTCACGTTTTGTGGGCTCTCTTTTTTATCAAGGCAAGCACGAGGGAGGTGGGTGCAATGAATGAGCAATGCCGTCAAAAATTATTGCAAAGGGCCCTCAGTCTGCCCCTTTCCCCGGGTGTGTATCTGATGCGCGATGCACACGGCAGGATCATTTACGTCGGCAAATCGCGCAAGCTGAAGAACCGTGTGTCGCAATATTTTCAAAATGGCGAAAAAAGCTATAAGACTGCGCGCATGGTGTCACAGGTAGATGATTTTGAGTATTTCCTTTGTGACACGGAAATCGAGGCTTTGGCGCTTGAAAATACGCTCATCAAGCAGCACAGCCCCAAATATAACATTCGTTTGAAGGACGCAAAGTCCTATCCCTTTATTAAAATTACCGACGAGCTTTATCCGCGCCTGGTCTTTACGCGTGCGCGTCTTTCGGATAGAGGGCGTTATTTCGGCCCCTATTCGGGGGCCTCGGTCGCAGGCACCGTGCTGCGTACGCTGAACAAGGCCTTGGGGCTGCCGAGCTGCAAGCGCCGTTTCCCGCGTGACATCGGTAAGGAGCGCCCCTGCCTTTATTATCAGCTGGGACAGTGCTGCGGTGTTTGCACGGGACACGTAACGCCCGAGGCGTATGCGGCGCGCGTGCGCTATGCCGCGGATATCCTGCGCGGCAATTCGGCCGCCGCACGCAGGCAGGTGCGCGAGGAAATGGGCGCTGCTGCGCAGCGTGAGGAATTTGAAAAGGCGGCGGCGCTGCGCGATACGCTTTTTGCCCTGGAAAGTCTTTCCGAGAAGCAGAAGGTGGTGGCGGCACCCGATACCGCTGAGGACGTATTTGGCTTTTATCGCGACGATTTTACCGCTGTGATGGCGGTGTTTTACGTGCGAGAGGGGGCGCTGATCGATAAAACGGAGGTCGTTTTTTCACAGGACGAGCTCCTTGATGAGAACGAGGCGATCGTTTCGTTTTTGTACGACCACTACCGAGCCCGCACCGACGTGCCGCCGCGTGTGCTGCTTTCCTTTTCGTTACCCGAGGAGGATAAGGAAATGCTTTCCGCATTTCTCAGCGAAAGGTCTGCGCGTCGTACCGTCCTGCACACGCCTGAGCGCGGTGAGCTGAAAACACTGTGCGAGCTGGCGGTCAGCAATGCGCGTGAGCGTGCCGCCGCCGTGCGCCGTGAGCGTGAGCAAAGCGATGAAACGACAGTGCGCTTAGCCGCTCTGCTTGCCCTTGAGGTCGTGCCTGAGCGGATAGAGGCCTACGATATCTCAAACCTTGGTGCCGAGCATAAGACCTGCGGCATGATCGTGTTTGAAAACGGGCGCCTTGTACCAAGTGAGTACCGCACGTTCCGTATCCGCGACGTAGAGGGGACTGACGATTACGCCTCGATGCGCGAGGCTCTTTCGCGCCGCTTTGCGCATCTCGGTGATGAAAACGGTTCGTTTTCAAAATTGCCCGACCTCATCCTGCTGGATGGCGGCCGCACGCACGTGGCTGCTGTGCGTGAGGTGGCACGCTCGTGCGGTGTTACCGTGCCGATCTTTGGTATGGTCAAGGACGAATATCATAAAACGCGGGCACTCTGTACCGACAGCGAGGAAATTTCGATCGCCCTTGACAAGGCGGTGTTCGGGCTTATTTACCGCATACAGGAGGAGGTGCACCGCTATGCCGTGCGCCGTATGAGCGAGGCAAAGCGCAAGAGCGTTAAAACCTCCGAGCTTGAAAAGATCGCAGGTGTCGGCAAGGCAAAGGCCAAGGTGATCCTGGCGCATTTCGGCGGTCTTGGTGCCGTGCGCCGTGCCGATGAGGCGGCGCTTGCCGCCGCCCCCGGTGTGGGCCCTGTGCTGGCACGTGTCATTTATACTTATTTTCACGGAAAGGAGTCCTGATATGATGCGTATTATAACGGGTGCCGCACGCGGTGCACGGCTGCAGGCCCCTGCGGGTGAGCATACGCGCCCAACGGCCGAGCGCACCAAGGAGGCGGTGTTCTCTATGCTTGGTGAGGGCGTCGTGGGAAGGCCCGTGCTCGATCTGTTCGGCGGCTCGGGGCAGCTGGGTCTTGAGGCGGTCAGCCGCGGTGCTACGCGTGCCGTGATCGTGGATAATGACAGGGCGGCCGTCGAGGTGATGCGCGAAAACGCGCGGCATACCAAGCTTTTTGACCGCGTGGATATTATAAGCGGCGATGCCATCAGCTTTTTAAGGACTTATACGGGCGCGCCCTTTGGTCTGATCTTTCTTGACCCCCCTTACGCAACGGCACTGGTGTACGAGTGCCTTGCCCTGATCGCGGCGCGCGGACTGCTGCGCTGCGGTGGCACGGTGGTTTGTGAGACAGCAGCCCCTGAGGCTGTGTTTGCGGGTGATGCGGCGCTTGAGGCGCAGTACGAGGTGCTGCGCCGTGCGCGCTATGGCGTGGCGCATATTGCGTTGCTCTCGCCCGTGAGGGAGGGGCAGGTATGAGCATTGCGATCGTCCCCGGGAGCTTTGACCCGATCACACTCGGCCATCTTGATATTATCAAGCGCGCCCTTGCCGTTGCCGACGAGGTGGTGGTGGCCGTTATGAACAACGACGCCAAGGTCTATACCTTTGATATGGAAACGCGCGCAATGCTCGCGCGCCTGGCTGTGGCGGACCTTGCGAACGTGCGCGTGGTAGCCGATGACGGCATGCTGGTGGATCTGTTTGATCGCCTTGGCGCTGACGTGATCGTTAAGGGTGTGCGCAACGACAAGGACCGCGCCTATGAGCAGCGGATGGCGGCATACAACCTCGCGCAAAATCCGCGTGCCAAAACACTTTTGCTTGATGCCGACCCTGCCTTATCCGACCTATCCTCGACACGTGTGCGCGCCGCACTTGCCACAGGAGCCTGCCCCCGCGCGCTCCTGCCCGAGGCGGTTGCCGAGGCGCTGGCCAATAAAGAGTAACACGGATCCGGCTTTGCTACAAGAAAAGGAGTTCTTTATGAAAGAGTTAAAAATCTATTATTATATGCGCTTATGTGCCACTGCCTTGTTTTTGATCGGCATTGGCGTGGCGCTGCTCTTGCTCTCGCCCTATGCTGCCGAGGTCTTTGATATCACGGTGGTGGCGCTGGGGCTTCTGACGGCTGTGATGAACCTGCCCGCGCTCTTTTTTTCCTTGCGTTGCGTGAATAAGCGCGGCGAATGGATCAATTTACTGATGGCTCTGGCGGCCATCGGCCTTGGTGTGGCGCTCATGCTTTTGCAAACCGATTTCCTGCTTTTGCTGCTTGGTATCTATTCGGTCATTTTGCCACTCATCCGCATCGCCTTAGTCGAGGATCATTGGCTGCGCTTCAAGCGTGAGATCCCGCGTTTTTTAACGGGCTTCGTTATGGTCCTGATCTTTCTGACCGAATCTGAGGGATATATTCTGCGCTTCGGTGCTTACGGTGCCTTTATCCTGACGGGTATTTACGTTATCTGGGGCATTGTTTTCGGTGCGTTTTTGTTCTCTAAGGGCGCGAAGCCGCCGCGCGACACACAATAAAAAAGCAAGGGGGTGAGTCAAATGCAAAAATGCATTTGGTACTCACCCCCGTCGTTTTTGCTTTGCGGCTAAACACCGCAATTTTTGCCTGTTTTGCAGGCAAAAACCGCAAATTCCGCGCGTCAAAAAAGCCTACCGTCGGCTTTTTTGCGCAGGGACTGCGTAAATGACGCAGCCCCTGTTTTGTATCTTTTTAAAAAAGCGCAAAAATAGGATTTTTTGTCGGTTATGGAAAATAAAAATTGGAAAATGAAAAATAAAATTTGGAATTTTCAGGGCAAGACCTTGCAAAGTGCCTCAATGATGTCGCTTGCCATCAGGCCATGTGAGCCGCAAGCGGCGTATGCGGCATCACCTGCCAGCGCGTGTGCTACCACGCCGCAAGCGGCGGCTGTCTGCACGTCGGCACCTGCCGCTAAAAGTGCCGCGGTAATGCCCGATAGCACGTCGCCGCTGCCTGCGGTCGCCATGCCGCTATTGCCGCGTGTGTTGATGAAAAGCCTGTCCTTGTCGGCGATCACGGTGTGCGCGTCCTTTAAGACTACCACCGCGCCGCTTTGCCTTGAAAAAGCAAGCGCCTCGGCTGTCATATTTGCGGCAATGTGTCCAATGCTCTTGCCGCAGAGCCGTGAAAGCTCTCCAAGATGGGGTGTCAGCACGGCGTTTTCGCGGCATTGCAGATAAGCCGCCAGCCTTTGCTCCTTGGCGATCAGGTTTAAGGCATCGGCGTCGATCACTACGGGGACGGTGGACCTCAGCACCTCCTCAACGAGCGTGGCAGCAAGCGCGCTTTGGCCAAGCCCCATACCAAGCGCCACGGCGTTGGCGCGTACAAGCGCCTCACGAAGGCGCTCGCTTGCGTTTTGGGGTGTGTAGCAGGTGAGAATGGCCTCGGGCAGGAGAGTGGCGAGGATCGTACGGTTTTCGGTAGGGGTGAGGATCTCCACGATGCCTGCCCCTGCACGATAGGCGGCCTTGGCCGAAAGATAAGCAGCGCCGCTCATCTCAACTGAGCCGCCCACCACCAGCACACGCCCGAAGCTGCCCTTGTGCGCCCGACGCGGACGGGGCGGCAGCAGTGAAAGCGTGTCGCGTGTCAGATGGCTTCCCACAAAGGAAAGGGGTGTAATACCGATATCGGCCACGTGCACCCGGCCGCAAAGCGCGGCACCGGGGAAAAGCACGTGTGCATATTTTCGTGCAGCGATGGCAACGGTTTGAGTTGCCTTGATGGCGATGCCGCATATCGCGCCGCTGTCGGCGTTGATGCCTGAGGGAATATCAAGCGCCAGCACAGGCAGAGCCCCCTCGTTGATGGCTGCAAATGCTTCGCGGCACCTGCCTGTCACGGGGCGCGTCAGGCCGATACCGAATACCGCGTCGACCACAGTGCTGACACCGATCAGATCAGGCACTGTCAGCAGGGGCACGGTGTCGGGCAGAAGGGCAAGCTGACGGGCACATTCCTCGCTCATTCCCGTCTTGTCGGGGCGGCCCTCATCATCGAGCGCGCCAAGATAGCAGACCGCGGCATTGCCGCCTTCGGCGGCAAAAAAGCGTGCCATGGCAAGTCCGTCGCCGCCGTTGTTGCCGCTGCCGCAGCAAAATAATACTTTTTCGGTGTTGAAATTTTCCTTCAGAACCGTCAGCGCGGCACGTGCCGCACGTTCCATAAGCACCCTTGAGGGTGTGCCGCGCGCGATCGCGGCTGTGTCGGCCGCGCGCATTTCGGCGGCAGTCAGAATCGCCTCCATTGGGGACCTCCTGCGATAAGATATATATAGTATAGCATAAAGAATATGAAAAGTATAGAGGTGCCATAAAATTTCAAGGAAAAACATCTTGACAAGCGTGTGTGGCGCGATTATAATATTAACTGTTGCTTTTTTTGAAAGGGAGGTGTAAGAATGGTTTTAAATATGGGGCCGATCCTGCGTGGTGAGATCACGCGCATGGAGATCGAATACGATCTGGCGCCTGAGGCGATTTTTGACGTGACCTTTCCCGAAAACGCGCACGTTAAGGGCTATATTACCGACGATGCGGGCTATATGCGCTTATATCTGCGCGCTACACTCCCTTATGTTGGCCAATGCGCACGCTGTTTAGCGGAGGTAAAGGGTGATTTCACGCTCGATTTCGAGCGCACAGTCGCAAGCGAGGGCTCGATCACCGAGGAAAAGCTGGCCGAAATGGACGATGCCTACGTGATGATCCGTGAGGGCAAGCTTGACGTGGACGTGGCACTGCGCGAGGAGCTTTTGATGTGCTTCCCGATGCGCCTTTTGTGCCGTGAGGACTGCCCGGGGCTTTGCGATAAGTGCGGAAAGCCGCTTTCGGCAGGGGATTGCGGGTGCAACAAAAAAGAAATCGATCCAAGATTAGCAATTTTGCAAAAATGGGTTGACAAACAAGAAAAATAGTGCTATAATAACTTGTAATTTATGTAAAGTATCCCAAGGAGGTGTAGATAAAATGGCAGTTCCGAAGAAAAAAGTTTCCAAAGCGCGTAGAGATAAAAGACGTTCCAACAACTCTAAGCTTGAGATGCCCGGCATGGTTAAGTGTGCCAAATGCGGTGAGTACGTTCTGGCTCATCACGTTTGCAAGGCCTGCGGTTCTTACGACGGCAAAGAAGTAATTAAGCAGGAGGCTTAATTGCGCGCAAATAAAAAAGGGAGCACGTGTGTGCTCCCTTTTTTATTGCAAAATGAAAACCACGCGATAGTCGCGTGGTTCAGTAGAGGTTAACCGATGAGAAAAATCCTCCGTTGTGCTATAATGAAAAAGACCTGCCAGTCAAAATCAAAAAAAGCACAACGGAGGATTATCTATGAAAGAAGTTTCCACAGACACAAATATTTTAGCACACACATCATGGAATTGCAAGTACCATATTGTGTTTGCGCCAAAGTATAGACGTAGAGTGTTTTTCGAAGAAAAACGATTAGAAATCAGAGAGATATTGAGAAAATTATGCCAATGGAAAGGGGGAGAAATTATAGAGGGAGAAGTATGTCCCGATCACATACATATGCTGGTCAGTATCCCGCCCAAAATGAGCGTTTCGGGGTTTATGGGATATCTGAAAGGGAAAAGTGCGATGCAAATATTCCAAAAGTGGGGCAATATGAAGTTTGCATACCGAAATCGCGAATTTTGGTGTAAGGGATATTACGTTGATACCGTGGGGAAAAACACAAAAGCAATAAAGGAATATATAGCACAACAATTGAAAAGTGATAAAGAAAGCGACCAGTTAGCAATGTTCGACCCACGGGACCCATTTATGGGTAGTAAGTAACAAATGCATGGCTGGCAGGCCAATAGAAAGCGCACTTGTGCGCCGCCAGTAATATTAGG
>SVSV01000017.1 GCA_015064125.1 Oscillospiraceae bacterium | reverse complement strand
GACTGTATGGACTTTTACGACGGCGCACCCTCTCAGGCGCAGTCGTTTAAACCGAAAATTTTGTAATAGGAGGGAAAACGATTATGCCGAACATTAAAAGTGCCAAAAAGCGTGTAAAGGTTACCGCAACAAAAACTCTGCAGAACAAGATCTTCCGCACACAGATGAAAACTGCTATGAAGAAGTACGAGGCTGCTGTGGAGGCCGGTGACGTAGCACTTGCACAGGAGACCTACAAGGCAGCCGTAAAGAAGATCGATATGGCTGTTACCCGTGGTATCATCCACAAGAACGCTGCCGCTCACAAGAAGAGCCAGTTTACCAAAAAGCTCAACGCAATGGCTTGATTGCAAAAAAATACGGGGTGCCTTTAACCCGAGGCACTCCGCTTTTTTATTTTTGTCAATTCCCTGCCATGATTTTTCTATTGACAGATAACCGTGCAGATTATATAATGTAGTTATCAAGTATAAGGAGCCCTCGTATGATCTACCAAAGCATTGACGAATTGGTTGGCCGCACACCGCTGCTGCGCGCGACACGCTATGAAACGAAAGAAGATCTGCACGCCCGCGTTCTGCTGAAATTAGAATGCTTTAACCCTGCGGGCAGTGCCAAGGACCGTGTGGCGCTTTCTATGCTCACTGAGGCTGAGAAAAGAGGGGCACTCGTCCCCGGCGCCACGATCATTGAGCCCACCAGCGGTAATACGGGCATCGGGCTTGCTGCTATTGGCGTGCCGCGCGGTTACCGCGTGATCCTGACCATGCCCGACACGATGTCCGCTGAGCGACGCCGTTTACTGGCGGCATACGGTGCCGAAATCATCCTGACCGACGGCACGCTCGGCATGCAGGGTGCCATCGATAAGGCAAACGAGCTGGCAAGGAGCATTGAGAACAGCTTTATCCCCTCCCAATTTGAAAATCCCGACAACCCGCTCGCTCACCGCACGACCACCGGCCCCGAGATCTTCGCCGATACCGAAGGCAAGGTGGATATTTTGGTAGCCGGCATCGGCACGGGGGGCACGATCTCGGGTACGGCAAGTTTTTTAAAGGAGAAAAATCCCGCGCTTTGGGCCGTTGGCGTAGAGCCAGCCGCCTCTCCCCTGTTATCGGGCGGAAAAGCGGGCCCACACGGCTTGCAGGGCATTGGCGCCAACTTCGTGCCGCAGAACCTTGACCGCGCGCAAATTGACGAAATTTTGCCCGTCTGCGAGGCCGATGCCTACGAGGCGGCACGCGCCTTGGCGAAGGCCGAGGGGATTTTAGTGGGCATTTCCTCGGGTGCCGCACTGCATGCAGCAACTGTGCTTGCCAAGCGTCCCGAAAACCGCGGTAAAACGATCGTGACCATCCTGCCTGACGGCGGTGACCGCTATCTCTCCACCGCACTGTTTGAAGCATAACAAAAACCGGGGGGTGAGTCAAATGCAAAAATGCATTTGGTACTCACCCCCATCGTTTTTGCTTTGCGGCTAAACACCGCAATTTTTGCCTGTTTTGCAGGCAAAAACCGCAAATTCCGCGCGTCAAAAAAGCCTACCGTCGGCTTTTTTGCGCAGGGACTGCGTAAATGACGCAGCCCCTTTTTAACACATATAAATAAAGTACGATACCGAACAAGGGCAACAATGCCAGCAGACAAAGTGGATGTACCCAAACAGCCAAAAAAAGCGCCAGTGAGAGTGCGGTAAGCAACCACCAACAGGCAGCGCGTGGACTGAGAAGCGCACGTGCGAGAAAAATGCCAAGCATCAGGAGAAAAGCAGCGGCAAAAAACGGCTCTTTCCCTGTCAGATGCTGCGAAATATAGGGCACAAGATCACCGATGGCATCTACACCGAAAAAAAGCAGAATGTTTCGCAGCACCGTATATCCTATAAACCAAACAACGGCGAGCGGCAACAAAAACCGTGGAAAAAGCGGCCGCTCGCTCCCCCGCCACGCCAAAAAAAGGGCGCGCAGATCAAAGCACAAAAAAACGAGCGTGGCCAGAAAAACAGCCGGATTATACGTGATCACAGTGACAAGATCGAAGTGAAAGACCGCCATAAAGGCACGCGTGCCACCGCAAAGCGGGCAGTATAAATGCAGCACGTCGTGCATAAAGCAATGATAAGGCATCGTAGGCAGCAAATACAGCACCACCACGCCGTAAAGCGCAAAGGCCGCCATCGCCAGCAGCAACACAAGATGCCCGAAAAGCCATTTTTTCATCGTACCGTTACCCTTCTTTTTATCGTACTGCATAAAGTATAGCATCTTTTCTTTAAAAAAGCAAGAAATAACTCTTCCCAAGGGGGTTGCATTTTTCGTCGGATTGCGCTATAATAGGACCAATGAGAGGAAAGGAGATTGTTTATGAATTACGACCAAAACAACTCTTACAATACAGAAAACAACAACAACACTGATCACACCGCACCAAACGAGAGCAATACACAAGGGCAACAGCAAGGCTCTTGGCAGGGCCAAGGTGGCTGGCAACAAAACCAGGGTGGTTGGCAGCAAGCTCAAGGCGGCTGGCAACAAAATCAGGGTGGTTGGCAACAAGCTCAAGGCGGCTGGCAACAAAATCAAGGTGGTTGGCAACAAGCTCAAGGCGGCTGGCAACAGCAAAGTGCCCCCTATTACCCCCCTATGCAAATGCCGGATGAGAGCAAGGACGCCTCGACCTCAAAGACATTGGGCATCATCGGGCTGATATTATCACTCTTTTGCTGTCCTCTTGCAGGTCTTATCCTGGGTATCCTTGCCTGCACACGCGCCGCTCGCGCCAAAAAGGATATGGGCTTTGAGCCGCCCGATGCGGCCACAGGCCGTATTTGCGGCATTATTGCCATTGTAGCAGCGGTGCTTGCTATGCTTTCCTCTGTTTTTGTAGTGATTTTGAATTTACTGCTTATATAACAAAAAGGGGCTTCCTCAAATACAAATTTGAGGAAGCCCCTTTTTACGTGAAGCTAAATAATTGTCAGGCCCCAGAAGCCCACCAAAAACAAATATACCACAAGCATAATGCCCGTATAGGCAATACGGCGGTGCTGCTCGCGCTCGATCATAGTAGCAACAAACCCGATAATATAAGCGACCGTCGTACCGATGGCGGCAAGCAGGGTCATCACCCGCATCGCAAAATAAAACGAGGAAAGCGCAAAAGCGCCCATACGGTAGGCGACCAACACCTGCATGCCTACGAAAGCAGCCAGGAGCAATGCGACAAGCTGCGGTATCAGCACCACGGCACGCTCGGATCTATCGCCATTATAGCGGTCTGTGATATAACGCAAAAGCGCAAACACACCGCTGATCAGAAACCACGCGGTAAGAAGCAGCAGCAAGCCGTACAGAAGCGCCGCAGGCACGCGGGACAGATAAAACGGCAAGGACGTATAGACATCCCCCGACGAGGTCAGGATAGCGCTGACCTCCCCTTCCTCATCAAGCAGAAACTGCACCACAGGCTGATTGGTATCGGCATCAGCATCGGCAAATACACCGCGTGCGATCTGCACCAGACGCATATCAAGGAATTGCAAGGTGCCATCGTCATTGACGCGTACACTGATACGCTTTTCCGCTACGTCAAGTCGGCCGACAAAGGTACGGAATTCCGCATCGGCACTCACGTACGTGCCGCGCAGATCCTTCAGGTCAAGCATTTCTCCGTCGGGTAGCGAGGACGCATTGCCGACAAGGGGCAAATATGCGGCGGGAAGATCAAGGAGTGCTGTATCGCTGACGTTAGCAAGCACCATCGCAGCACTGCCGCTTGCATGATCCAGGGAAAAGGAAAGACTGAAATAAGCGGTGGCCGTTTGCAGCACGGCGCGCGTACCAACGGCAGTGAGCACCATACCACCCCTGCCGAACACGTCGCTTGATGCAGTAGCAAGCAGCTGCTCCCTTACGGTATCATTGGCAGGGGAAACAAGCCACGCGAGAAAGCGTGCCATATCAGCAGCAGTAGAAAGAGCGCCCGTAGCGGGATACAGGCCTGCATAGCTGCGCCCCGCACGAGGTGCCGCAGTAAAGCTGCCGTCTGCCTGACAAACGTAGCCCGCCGCAGTCTTTTGCGACGACTCGTCATCAGAGAAGCGAAGGACGGTGTCCTTCATACCAAGCGGTGACAAGATCTCGGCCTCGACGTATTTCTCATAGCTCACACCCGTCACGTTTTCAATCAGGAAGGCAACAAGCGCCACGCCAAATGGCGAGTAATGTGACACCGTATCGGGCGCAAGGATCTGGGCAGGGACATCCGCGAGCAGTGCCTCCTCCAAGCTCTCAAAGCCGTGCTCTGGCTTTTTAAAGGAAAGATCGAACAAGCGCCCGCCAAAGCCTGCACGCCCGCTTAAAAGCTGACGCGTGGTAACAGGATAGGTAAGATCCAGCTTGCTCATAAAGCGCTCGGGCAGATAAGCGGCGATATCCGCATCAAGTGACAGTGCGCCGTCATCTGCCAGCTGCAAGGCAGCTATGGCAACAAAAAGCGCGGAAAAATCGCCGATTTCAAACACCGTATCTGGGGTAACGAGCACACGCGTATCAAGATCGGCATACCCAAAGCCATCCATCACTTTAAGTATTCCGCCCTCAAGCAGCACCACGGCGGCGCCCGGTGTATCGGTACCGACGGCGTTGGAAACGGCGAGATGTGCCGCGGCAACAGCGTCGTCGGCAGGGGCAACGGCGGCAACAGGTAAGGTGCACGAAAGCAGCAGCAACAGCACCAATACGAAAGCAATTCGTTTTTTCATATTCCCCTCCCCTTTTTTTATCATGATTGCCAAAAGCAGCAGACTTTAATCTTTGTTTTTTACACCCTTGCGGCGGCGGTAAAATAAAAACGCGTGAACAAACAAGAGTATAAGCGGCAAGATGCCAACGTAGCCGAACACAGGATACAAAACACCGATCAGCTCCTCAAAGCCGAGCAGGCCGAGACAGCATGCCACCGCGGAAATACCGATCATTACGGGCAGCAACACGCGTTTTTCAGCACCGTAGCGCTGCAAAAGATATTCGCTGATGGCTGCCTGTGAGGAAAGCCCCGCCGAAAAGATACCGCAGACCAACAGTGCGGCATATACACCGCCCGCTACCACGTGAAGCTGATCTCCAAGCGCCAGCATCGGCATAGCGACACAGGCCACCTCAGGCGCCGTGGCGATAGCCAGCATGATCATGGCGGCAAGACCGCCGATCAGCAAGGCGCCCACAAGTGCACCGTGACACGCTGTTTTGGCGTTCCTGACGTTGGCACCAAGCGGCACCAGAACGGGAAGTGCGCAAAAAAGCGTGAACACCGCATAGGTCACTGCATCAAGCACCCAGATGCCCGTCATCAGCCCTCCCACCGCTATTTTCGGAAAGGAAAGCGATTTTGAGGTGACAAGGGCAAGCAGCGCGATCAAAGCCGTGACACACACCAGCACGGGCATTACGTAAGAGAAAAAACGCAACAGACCACGCACGCCAAAAAGCGCGAGAAGCGTGGAAAGCGCGCAAAAGGCGACCGAGCCGCAAATCTGCCAAAGGCCCGTTAGCTGTGAGATCAGCGATCCGAAGGCCGCCACACACAGTGTATAGACCATAAATAAAAACACGATCTCAAATGCCGCAACGAGCAAACGCAACGGCTTACAGTCAAAAAAGACCACAATGCGATCCATACGGTGCTCGCCGCTATCGACGGCAAGTGAAAGGATCACCGCGCCTGCCACAAAGATGCACACCGTGGCGATCGCAAGCGCGAGAAACCCAACAGGACCCTTGGAGAGGAAAAACTGCACCAGCTCCTGCCCCGAGAGATACCCTGCACCGATACAACAGCCAAGATACGCAATGCCGATGCAAAGCGGCGAAGCAAAGCCGCAGGGACTTGGTCTGTCTGACATCTATTCACCCCGCAGCAACGGTGCTGCAGCATCAACGATCAGGCGCTTGGCCACCTCGATATTCTCAGCCTCAAGGGTCGCGCCCGCGGCGCGCCTGTGACCGCCACCACCAAAGCGTGCGGCCACCGAGGCCACGTCAAAATCGCCGTTTGCACGCAAAGACACACGGTAACGCCCATCGGCAGTACCGCGAATGGCGGCGGCAATTTCAACGCCCGCTACGCATCGCGCCACGTCAATAAGTGTGCCGAGATGCTCATCGGCAAGGTCATATTCCATGCACAGAGCATACGGAAAGGTCAGCACGGCCAGCTTACCGTGCTCAAGCAGCTGCAGGCGCTCAAAGCCGAGCTTTTCAGCCAAAAGGCTCTGATAGAGCTTACTCTCAAACAGTTTTTGTGAAATAGCAGCCACGTCAATACCCGCATCGATCAGTGCTGCCGCATGCATATGCGTGCTCGCTGTGACGTTAGAAAAGCGAAACGATCCTGTGTCACCGGCAAGGGCAGCATACAGGAGCGTTGCCATCTCACCCGTCAGCGTAACACCCGATAATGCGATCAGGTCCTGCACGATCTCCGCACACGCGGCAGCAGTCGGTATTACAGCATGATCGGCATAGGGCGCACCTGTGCCGTGATGATCGATCATCAGACAAACGCGTTCTCCAAGCGTTTCAAAAAGAGCACCCAGCTGTGCAGGCGATGCGGTGTCCACCGAGATCACACGCGCATCCTGGAGCCGCTCAGGTACGCTTGTGGGCAGTACGCTTTCTTGCAGACCTGCGGTCAAAAAGCGCAGTCTTTCGGGAATCTCATCAGAGCAAATGCAATACGCCTCACTGCCAAGCGCCCGAAGCAGCATAGCTAACGCAAAGGCTGAGCCGACGGCATCAGCATCGGGGCGCACGTGAAAGGCCACGAGCGTGGGGGCTTTTATTCTTAAAATATCCAGCGCCTCAGCAAGCGAGCGCGCGCGATACTCAGCTTTCATCGTTATTTTCTTCCTCTTCGCTGATTTCAATAGAACCGAGCAATTTTGAAATATGGGCACCGTACGCAAGTGAGGTGTCCTCTATAAAGATGAATTCGGGTGTGGCGCGCAAATTAAGACGCTGCGCCACCTGACGACGGATATACCCTGCCGAGGATCTAAGACCCGCGCGAACCTCCTTAGGCTCGCCACGCATGGCGGAATAATAGACCTTTGCATATTTTAAATCGGGCGTAACGTCAACACCCGTAATGCTGATAAAGGCGTCGCACACGCGTGGATCCTTGACCTCGCGCATAATTGCGGCCAGCTCCTTTTGCATCTCGTCGTTGATACGCCCTCTACGGTAATTTGCCATAGCTTTTTCCTTCCTCGCTTTTGAAAAAGAGGGCTGCCGCAAAGGCAGCCCCTAAATTGGATAGCTTATTGTGCTGCGTCAACAATAGCAGTAAACTTTTCAGCAACCAGCGATGCGCCACCGATAAGACCGCCGTCAACATTGGGCTTAGCGAGAAGCTCCGCTGCGTTCTTTTCGTTCATAGAGCCACCGTACTGAATCGTGGTAGCCTCGGCAACCTCAGCCCCGTAAAGCTCTGCCAAGACCTCACGAATGACACCGCAGGTCTCTTCTGCCTGCTCGGGCGTAGCGGTAAGACCCGTGCCGATCGCCCAAACGGGCTCGTACGCAATAACGACGTTCTTCATATCCTCCGCGCTGACACCGGCAAGGTCAAGCTTGATCTGCATAGCGCACACCTCATTGGTGATGCCTGCCACACGCTGCTCCTTCACCTCGCCCATGCACAAGATCACGCGCAGGCCTGCAGCGAGTGCAGACTTGGTGCGCAGATTAACGGTCTCGTCGGTTTCACCGAAATACTGACGGCGCTCGGAGTGGCCGATGATAACGGTATCAACACCGATAGCCTTAAGCATCTCGGCAGATACCTCGCCCGTATAAGCACCCTTAGCGGCAAAGTGCACATTCTCGGCACCGAT
The DNA here is from genome assembly GCA_015064125.1 of Oscillospiraceae bacterium. GTDB lineage: Bacteria > Bacillota > Clostridia > Oscillospirales > CAG-272 > Firm-07. The sequence continues at coordinate 18,088 of SVSV01000017.1, read as the reverse complement.
CACGATATTAGACCCCTTTGCAGCCTCCATTGCGGCGGCAATGGTTACGTAAGGAGCGCAGAAAATGATGTCGCAGTTAGCCTTGCCTGCAACCATGGGCTTGATCTCATTGATGAAGGCAGTTGCCTCAGCAGGCGTCATGTTCATCTTCCAGTTGCCTGCAATTACAGTTCTTCTTTTTGCGGGATTCATTGCAATTCCTCTCTTTTCGGATATTTTATTATTTGTCAAGCAGGCAAGCAATGCCGGGAAGCGTCTTGCCCTCAAGGAACTCAAGGGAGGCACCGCCACCGGTGGACACGTGCGTCATCTTATCGGCAAAGCCGAGCTTTTCAACGGCTGCTGCAGAATCGCCGCCGCCGATAATGGAGATAGCGCCGCTTTCAGCCACGGCCTTGGCAACAGCCTCGGTGCCTGCGGCAAAGCTTTCCCACTCGGAAACGCCCATCGGGCCGTTCCAGATCACAGTGCCGGCATTTGCAAGAACCTCGGCAAACAGCTTCTGAGTCTTAGGACCAACGTCAAGGCCCATCCAGCCCTCGGGAATGGAATCGGAGTCAGCAAGCATGCTTTCGGTATCGGGTGCGTACTCACGACCGAGCTTGTTGTCAAGAGGAAGCAGGAACTTCACGCCCTTTGCCTTTGCCTTCTCCATCAGCTCAAGTGCAAGGTCAAGCTTATCGTGCTCGCAAATAGAGGTACCGATCTCAAGGCCCTGTGCCTTGAAGAAGGTGTATGCCATGCCGCCGCCGACGATGAGGGTATCGACCTTCTCAATAAGATTGTTGATCACGCCGATCTTATCGGAAACCTTAGCACCGCCAAGGATGGCAACGAAGGGACGCTTGGGATCTGCCAATGCGCCGCCCATAATAGAGATCTCCTTCTGAATGAGGTAACCGCAAACGGCAGGCAGATAATCAGCAAGACCTGCAGTAGAGGCGTGTGCACGGTGTGCGGTGCCAAAGGCATCGTTTACAAAGATCTCGGCCATGGAAGCCATTTCCTTAGCAAACTCGGGGTCGTTTTTGGTTTCCTTCTTGTGGAAGCGAACGTTTTCAAGCAACAAGACCTCGCCGGGCTTAAGGGCAGCGGCCTTTGCCTTGGCGTCAGCGCCAACAACGTCCTTTGCCATCTTTACCTCAAAGCCAAGAAGCTCGGACAGGCGCGCAGCAACAGGGGCAAGAGAGAACTTTTTGTCGTCACCCTTTGCCTTTTCAAGATATTCTGCGGTAGCGGCTGCCTGCTCAGCCTCGGGAAGAGCCTCCACCTTTTTCTTTTCCTTTTTGTCAAGCTCAAGCTTGGCATCAAGAACGTTGTGGGGTCTGCCAAAGTGGGAGCAAAGGATCAGAGCGGCACCCTTTTCAAGCAGATATTTGATCGTGGGCAGAGCGCCAACGATACGCTTATCGTCGGTAATAACGCCATCCTTCATCGGTACGTTGAAGTCGCAACGGGCAATTACCTTTTTGCCGGCAACCTCAATGTCTTCAATGGTCTTCTTGTTGTAGGTCATGTTGATGAACCACCTTTCGTAAGTTTGATTTCCGTGTATGCGGAATATTTTTTCAAAACAGTATTATTTTAACATATTATTCGTCTTTTAGCAAGAGAGTTTATGCGTTTTTTTCAATTATTTTATAAATTATTTACGTTTCAACAAAAAATCCAGGAGTGCGCGAGAGGATCTTTTAAGAGAAACGGATGCTTTTTTGACGGGAGAAGCGGTCTTTTTTGAATTCCCTTGCCTGACGCCACCACTTGGCTGCAGACGAATGACACGCGGCACGGCGGGCGGCACCCGGTGCTGCTTTGATGCAGCGGGAGCAGGAGCAGCAGGGGGCGGCGTGATCGCGAATGGCTCGGAAGCAGCCTCTGCCACCACCTCCTCCACAGCGGGTAAGGAGGCGTCGTAAGGCTCGCTGGCGGGTGATGCGATCGGTTCTTCCAAAAGCGGAGCATCTGAAGCAGCAGGAGCTTTCTTTTCCACGGTCACAGCACCCACAGCCGCCATGTGTGCGGTCATGGTAAGGGACACCGGCCCCTGCTTTTGCAAAAACAGCACCTTGGCGTCAACAACGCCCTTGCGTAACATAGAGGCGGCACGCAGGCAGGCCTTTTTTGTGGCATACGTGGGAGACGTGATCACGCTTTTTCCGTTGGCAGATTTCAACATAAAGCCATAGCCCTCATCCGACGCAACGACCTCAAATTTCGGATTGGGGCCGTATTCCCCTGCACTGCTATCCAAAAGCGGCACCACAGGTGCGTTCACGATCAGACTGGCGATACCCTTCTTGCAGGCATCAAGTGTCGCATACGTGCGCGACGTAGCAAGGCGGCGCCCTTTATCATCCAGCAGATCAAAGCTGACACCGCTTTGTGTGCGCGAAACAATAAACTTACCCATCGTTCCACCTCAACACGGCAGGGTGCACGCAAATGCAACGGCACCCGTATGGTCGGTCAATTCAACAAGCATTTCGCCCTTTGAAAGTGTAAGGGCAGCACCGCGGTATTCAATGGCGCGATACGCCTCATCACGTCGCAGATAAGAGCCGACAATCACAGGAATCTGCCCGTTTTCATCAAGCTCGGGTAAAAGAGGAATTTTTTTCATACAATCGCACTCCTAATATTTACGTTATCATTATTTTACCATTTTAAGCCGCTCCTGTCAACAAAAACGCCGCTTTTCACAAAAGAAGTTTTGTTTTATAAAGCGCCGCACCTCTCCTGTCAGAGTACCGTAAATCAAAAAAAGACTCTCGGCTTAGCATGATACTCAGCTAAGCCGAGAGCGGTTTTTTAAGGCGCGTTAAGCCGTTACAACACCGTTAAGCGTCAGCACTGCTACGCCGCCTGCCGGTAGCGTCACGGGTGCTGCAGGGTCAAGGACAAATACGCCCTCGGCACTAATGCTGTAATCCGTGCCCGCTACAAGCGGAAATTCCACCCCATTCACGCTCAAGGTGGCGGTGGTAAAGGAAAAGCCCTCGGGCAACTCATCCGTGAGACTATCCAGCGTCACGGGTGCACCCGAGGTGTTTTCGATCACAAATTGATAGCTGATGCTATCCCCTACCTCGGCAGTATCGGGTGCGTTTTTCACAACGGAAAGCAGCACACGGGTAATAATGGCAGAGTCGCTATCGCTGATCGTGGGGCCCGTGGGACTACCTTCATTGGCACCACCCGTTGCAACGGAAACGATCTCAGCACCCTCAGCACTTGTCACCACAGCACTGTACGTGAGATACACAAACCCACCCGCGGGGATCACCGTGTCAAGCACAAGGGTAATCGGCGAGGCCTGCGTAGCCGTCACAGGCACCGCATCAGCACTGCCGTTGGCATACAAAAAGGCGACGGCGCTTTCAGGTACAAGTGAAAGCTCACCGCCCGTTACGTCAATATTGACAAAGGGATTATAAAGCGTCCCTGTGCCCGTATTGCGCATAAGGACGGTATAAACGATCGTGTCGCCAACAGAAAAGGTGGTGGGGCTGGCGGCGTGCGTCAGCTCAAGTGCGTACGAGATACTGACCTCGGTCACGGTGGTATTGGAAACAAGGCTTTGCTGCGTGCCGTAGGTTGGTGTAAAGCGCAGCGTGCCTTGATTGATTAAGGTTGCCATATGATCTTCCATCTTCCTTTCTGCGGATCTTGGATCCGCATTAACAGGATATGATAAGATCCGACAAAGCGTATAAAAAAGCGTACAGCGCTGTAGGGTGAATACTCCGTTAAAGGTATCACGCTACAGCGCTGTGTACTTTTTTACTTTTTAGCAAGCTCCTCTAAAAGCTTGGTCTGCTTTTCAACGTTTGCAAAGAATGCAGCAAGACGGTCAGCCTCAGCCTTTGCAGCTGCGGCAGCAGCCTCGGCCTTTGCGGCCTCCTCTGCCTTCTTCTTTTCCTCCTCGGCCTTTGCCTTAGCAGCCGCCTGTGCCAGCTCCTTCGCATCAAGACGCTTGCGCACGTTATTGATGGTACGTACAATGACAAACAGGGTGAATGCAATCAGCAGGAAATTGATGATCGCATTAATAAATGCGCCCCAGTCAATATAGATAGACTGCGCCAAATCAATCGTGCCGTCGGCGGCATAAACGACCTTAAGATAAGTAAAGACCTCGCTCAGGCTGTCCGTACCGACGATCAATGCGAGGATCCAGTTGATGACGGGCTTTAAAATGTTATTACTGAGTGCGTTGATGATGGCCGTAAAGGCACCGCCAACGATAACACCAACGGCCATGTCAAGCACGTTGCCGCGTGTGATGAACTTCTTAAAATCCTTAAAGAAGCCGTCTTTTTTTGCTTTAAGTTCTTTTCTCATTTTCTTTGCTTTATCCTTTCTTTGTGCTTGTTCGGCCGCCTCAATGCGTGCCTGCAGATGCTCCATATCCGCTTTTCCCATATAAACCTCCTGAAAATAACTTAATAAAAATATACCATTCTTTGTGTACCTTGTCAAGAATTTTTGCGAATTTTAGCAAAAAAGCAAGCACGAGGCTTGCTTTTTTTGGATTTTCAGATCAGCGAAGCGAGATCCATCACAAGTGCCTCAGTCCTCTCCCAGCCAAGGCAGGGATCGGTGATCGACTTACCAAACACGCCCTCACCGATCTTCTGGCATCCGTCCTCGAGATAGCTTTCGATCATAAAGCCCTTGACAAGGCGACTGATCTCGGCATTGTGACGGCAGGCGTGCAGGACCTCCTTGGCGATGCGCGGCTGCTGGTCGTATTTTTTACCCGAATTGGCGTGATTGCAATCAACGATCACCGAAGGATTGGCAAGATTTGCCTTGTCGTACAGCTCCACCAGATGCGCCAGATCCTCATAATGATAGTTTGGCAGAGTTTGTCCGTGGCGGTCAACATAGCCGCGTAAAATGGCATGGGCAAGCGGGTTGCCTGTGGTATGCACCTCAAAGGTGCGGTACTGGAATACGTGCGCATGCTGGGCGGCGGTGATCGAATTCATCATGACCGAAAGATCTCCGCCCGTGGGATTTTTCATACCTACAGGCACATCCATACCGCTGGAAACCAGGCGATGCTCCTGATTTTCAACAGACCGTGCTCCAACAGCCACGTAGGAAAGCAGATCCGACAGATACTGATAATTAGAGGGGTACAGCATTTCGTCAGCCGTAGACAAGCCCATATCGGTCAAGATGCGCGTGTGAAGCTCACGAATGGCAAGAAGACCGCTATAAAGATCGGGCTTTTTGGTGGGGTCGGGCTGATGAAGCATACCCTTATAACCGTCACCCGTGGTACGCGGCTTATTGGTGTATACGCGCATCACCAGCAGCAGCTTATCGGCAACGCGCTCCTGCAAGCGTGCAAGGCGCGCAGCATATTCAAGCACAGGCGGCTCGCTGTCCACTGAGCAAGGGCCGATCAGCAAAACCTTTTTTTCGCTCTCACCACTAAAAATTTTGGCAAGCTCAGCATCGTGCACCGCCTTGCATGCGGCCGCAGCGGCGCCAACGGGATATTTTTGCTTGACCTCCTCGGGCGTGGGGAGCGTGTGAACGAACTGCATTGACATAAAAATCACTCTTCTCTTTTCAGGTTTAAAATTATTACAAGAAAATTTGCCGTAACACTTGACAAGCGCCATGTAATGTGTTACACTTGTAATTGTTACACTCGTAACAGTTACGATTGTACCACCACAAAGAAAAAATGTCAATCACTTGCATTGTAAGTGTGACAAAATGGAGGTTTTTGTTCGTGTCAAAGGGCAGTGAATCCAATCGCTTAGCAAAAGAATGCATCGTGACCGCGCTGGTCGAGCTGATGAAAATGCGGGACTACGATTCTATTACCATCACCGACATTTCCAAAAAAGCAGGCGTGTCGCGTATGGCGTACTATCGCAATTACAACTCAAAGGACGATATTTTAAACAAATATATCGAAGAGGTTGGCGAAAATATTCATCAGATGATCGCCAACGGCAATTCCTCTGCCGTTCCCTACGATTATTTTTATGCGCTGTTTGAGCAGCTGGGTAAATACAGCGACCTCGCCATCGTCGCCTACCGCGCGCACCTTGGTGAGCTGATCCTGGCAGCGCTGATCAAAAATATGTTCATCACCTTCCCGCCCCCCGACAACAGCGCTGAGGAGCGTTACCATCGCTTTTTCCTCGCAGGCGCGTTTTATAACGTATTCATTGAATGGTTAAAGGGCGGCTCCCACGAATCCCCCGCCATGATGGCAAAGATCTGTGCCGAAATGGCCACCAACGGTTGCCCCACCCCCTTTGATGAGGTAGATGCAAAATGACTGCGCACAGCCATTTTACAGTAGGCATCGTTGGGCTCGGACTGATCGGCGGCTCTATGGCGCGCAGCTTTGCCGCTGAGGGTCATAGGGTCCTTGCAACGGATGCACTTCCCTGCACGTTGTCAAAGGCCATTACCGACGGCGTGGTGTGTGCTGAGCTGACTGACCAGACCGTGCCACTTTGCGACCTGCTGTTATTGGCCGTTTACCCTGCGGCCGCCATTGAAAGTCTGCGACGCCTTGCGCCCTATATAAGAAAAGATGCCGTGGCAATTGACCTTTGCGGCACCAAGCGCGACGTATGCCGCGCCTGCTTTGAGATCGCCAATGAGAGTGGCTTTACCTTTATCGGTGGTCACCCGATGGCAGGCACACAATTTTCGGGATACGAAAACAGCCGCGCAGGGCTATTTGAGGGCGCCCCGATGGTGCTGGTACTGCCCGACGGCGAGAGCGAAAACGCACGCGTGCGCGCAGAGGCACTCCTCGCACCGATCCACTTCGGCTCATTTGCCGTCACAACGGCAGAAGCGCACGACCGTGTGATCGCCTTTACCTCTCAACTGGCGCACGTGGTATCAAACGCCTACGTAAAAAGCCCGATGGCGCAGATCCACCACGGATTTTCCGCAGGCTCTTACCGTGACCTCACACGTGTTGCATGGCTGAATGAAAAAATGTGGTGCGAGCTCTTTCTTGAAAACCGTGATTTTTTAACAGAAGAAATAGAGCATATCATAACTGCACTCGGTGCGTATAAAAAGGCACTTGATAAAAATGACGCCAAGGCTCTGGAGGACCTTTTGCGAGAGGGACGATTGGCCAAGGAGGCCGCCGATAAAAACGGAGATGATATTTAATGGAAAAAATTCTTGTAAGAGCATCAAAAAGCTATGAGGTCACCGTGGGGTGTGGACTGCTTGCCGAGGTGGGCTCACAATTGGCGACGCTCCTGCCACCGCCGCGCCATCTGATGCTGGTCAGTGACGACAACGTGGCACCCTTATACGCCGAGCACGTACAGGGCGCGCTGGAAAAGGCGGGCTATACCGTAAGCACCTTTGTTTTTGCGGCAGGCGAGGCATCAAAAACCACCGATACACTGGTGTCTTTGTGGGAGGCTATGGCCAAGGTGGGCCTTACGCGCACTGACTGCGCCGTGGCTCTTGGCGGCGGTGTGATAGGCGACATGACGGGCTTTGCCGCCGCCACGTATCTGCGCGGCATTGCCTGCTATCAGATCCCAACCTCTCTGCTTGCTATGGTGGATTCCTCAGTTGGCGGAAAAACCGCCGTTGACCTGCCTCAAGGCAAAAATCTTTGCGGTGCATTTTCACAGCCCATTGGGGTGCTTTGCGACCCCGACGTGCTTGGGACCCTGCCCGAGGCCGTATTCACCGACGGCTGCGCCGAGGTGATCAAATACGGCTATATCGGTGACAAGCCCCTGCTCTCTTTGCTGGAGGCTTCCTTTGCTGATGATCCCGTTTCGATCATTGCCCGCTGTATTGCTGACAAGCGTGACATAGTGGAAAAGGACGAGCTTGATAACGGCCCCCGTCAGCTGCTCAATTTGGGGCATACGGGCGGTCACGCCATAGAAAAGCTTTCTCATTTCAGCATAACACACGGCAGCGCCGTGGCCATCGGTATGCTTATGGCCGCAAGGGCAGCCGTAGCAATGGATCTTTGCACCCCCGACGTGCCGACGCATTTGGAAGCAATGCTCAACCGCTACAGCCTGCCCACCGTTTGCCCTTTTGAGGCCCAGGCGCTGGCCGAGGCCGCTCTTTCAGACAAGAAGCGACGCGGCAGCACGATAACGCTGGTGATCCCGACCGCCCTCGGTGAAAGCACCCTTTTACCCCTGCCGACCGACGAGCTGGCTGACTTTTTCCGAAAAGGAGGCGCACGATGAGCACGCTTACCCTGCAAAATCCCGCGTATGCATACGAGGTCGTGGCACCGACCTCGAAATCCGCAGCGCACCGTGCACTTTGCGCCGCAGCCTTCGCCGATGCCCCCACCACCCTATATATCAACACCGTGTGCGACGATATTGAGGCCACGTGCCGCTGTCTTGCCGCCCTCGGTGTCGGAATTACGCAAGAAGATCAAACCTTAACGGTTATCCCCGTAGCGCGGAAAAGCGTGCGCCAAAACGCCCTGCTTGACTGCGGTGAATCGGGCTCGACCCTGCGCTTTTTACTACCCGTTTGTGCGGCACTTGGCGCAAACGCGCGATTTATGCGGCGCGGCAGACTTCCGCAAAGACCGCTTTCTCCCTTATGGGAGGTGCTGGAGGCACATGGGCTTTCACTTTGTGAGCAAGGAGAATTACTTATCACAAGGGGACGCATCGAGGCGAGCGATTACAGTATTGATGCACAGGTTTCCTCGCAGTACGTAACAGGCCTCTTACTCGCGCTTTCTCTGCTTGACGCCCCCTCGACGCTTACCCTGACGGGCGAGGTAGAATCGGCGCCGTATATCAACATGACCTTGGCGGCCCTCGGACAATTTTCCGCCGCACCCGCGGTAGAAGGCAACGGCCGCGCTTATCGCATCCCCGGCTATACCAAAGCGCCGCTACGTTCCCCGCACGCCCTTACCCCAGAGGGAGATTTTTCGGGAGCGGCCTTCCCCTTGGCGCTTGGCGCCATCGGCACGCACGCCGTGACCGTAAAGGGGCTTGATCCTGACAGCACACAGGGCGACAAGGAGATCCTTGATCTGCTGGTGCGCTTCGGTGCAAGGGTAACGGTAAACAGCGATGCCGTGACGGTTTTTCCTTCACCCCTGAGGGGCATTAACATTAACGCCAAGCAGATCCCCGATCTTGTCCCCGTGCTGGCAGTGCTGGGGGCTGCGGCAAGCGGCACCACTACCATCACGGGGGCTGCGCGCCTTCGCTTGAAGGAAAGCGACAGGCTGGCTGCTATGCACGCGTTTTTGAGTACCGTTGGCGGTGATATTTCCGTCAATGCGGACGGACTTCTCATCAACGGCGGCACCCCCTTAACGGGTGGATGCGTCACCACCTTCGGCGATCACCGTATTGCTATGAGCGCCGCTGTCGCCTCGGTGCTGATATCGGAGCCCGTGACGCTCTCCGATGCCGCATGCGTAGCAAAATCCTACCCGACGTTTTTTGATGAGGTCGTTTTCAAAAAAGCATCCGACCAATCACAACAGGAGTAAAGCATGAAGAACACATATGGCCAAAACCTTTCTCTTTCGGTTTTCGGTGGCTCACACGACCCCGAGATCGGCATGACGCTCTCGGGCTTTCCCGCGGGATTTGAAATCGATATGCCGCGCCTGCACGCGCTGATGGCACGGCGCGCACCCGGCAGCACACCACTCGGCACACCGCGCCGCGAGGCCGATCTGCCCATTTTCACCGAGGGTGTAGATGAAACCGGCACCACCACAGGCGGCACCATTCGTGCCATTATAAAAAACCAAAACACCCGTTCAAGTGACTACAGCTTTATCTACGATACACCTCGCCCGGGGCACGCCGATTTTGTGGCACTGCAAAAATACGGCCCCGACGTGGATCTGCGCGGTGGCGGCCGCTTTTCGGGGCGCCTCACCGCCCCCTTGACCATTGCGGGAGGGCTGGCTTTGCAATATCTTGCCGCACGCGGTATCCGCGTGGGAGCACATATTGCGCAGATCGGTGAAATAAAAGACACACCCTTTGATGGTGTAGCGGGCGACAGTACCCTGTTTGATACGATCGCCACCCGTGCACTGCCCGTGATCGATGAGGAAAAGGGCGAGGCAATGGCACAGGCCGTATTGACAGCCAAGCGCGCGGGCGATTCACTTGGCGGTATTGTTGAATGTATGATAACGGGGCTTGAAATCGGCCTTGGCGAGCATATGTTTGACGGTGTTGAGGGACGCATTGCCTCGATGATGTACGCCATTCCCGCAGTGAAGGGCGTGGCCTTTGGCGCGGGCTTTGGTGTGGCTGAAATGACAGGCAGTCAAAACAACGACGCGTTTCTGACAGACGGCAAGCGCATCACAACGCGGACCAACCACGCAGGCGGTATCCTTGGCGGCATGACAAACGGCATGCCCGTCTTATTTACCGTTGCCGTGAAGCCCACCCCCTCGATCGCAAAGGAGCAGCAGACGGTATCGCTTTCGCGCATGGAAAACACGACCCTGTCAATCGGTGGCAGGCACGACCCCTGCATCTTGCCGCGCGTCGTACCCGTGGTGGAGGCTGCGGCTGCCCTTGCCGTGCTCGATCTTTTGCTTGACGAGCAGCCAACGGCAAAAAACGGCACCCCCGACCTTGCTGCCTCGCGCCGCAAGATCGATCGCATAGACCGCGAGTTAGTCGCACTTTTCTCAGCACGTATGGGGGTGAGTGCCGACGTGGCGGCCTACAAGCGCCAAATCGGTATGCCCGTCACAGACGCCAAGCGTGAGGCGGCACTCCTTGACCGCGTAGCGGCCCTTTCTCCCGCAGAAACCGCCGATTACACGCGCACACTTTACACCAACATCATGTCACTCTCACGCGCCTATCAGCACACGGCTCTGGGCAGCGATACCCCTTTAACAAGAGCGATCACAAATGCGATCGCCAAAACCTCATCCCCCTTGCCTGACAGTGCGACGGTCGCCTGTCAGGGCGTTGCGGGCTCTTACGCCTCACACGCAGCCCAAAGGATATTTGCCAAGCCCGCTATCACGTATTACGGTCAATTTGCCGACGTTTTTGAGGCCATCGAGCGAGGAGAATGCCGTTATGGTGTTTTGCCGATCGAAAACAGCACCGCAGGCTCTGTCACTGAGATCTACGACCTGCTTGCCAAGCACCGTTTCTTCGTGGTGCGCGCCCTTTGCCTTGACGTGGATCACGCTTTACTGGCCAAACGGGGTGAAAAAATCGAAGATTTGACCGAGATCGTTTCTCATCCGCAGGCACTGGCGCAATGCGCTGATTTTATCGCGGGACTTGACAACGTAAAAGTCACCCCCACCGCAAACACTGCAAATGCTGCTCAATATGCGGCGAGTGCCACGCACGGTGTGGCCGCTATCGCAAGCCCCGATTGTGCAGCGCTTTACGGCCTTGACACGTTGGCTTTGCACGTCAGTGACCAAAAGAACAATCAGACGCGCTTTATCTGCATCACCAAGGATCTGGAGATCTACGAGGGTGCCGATAAGACCAGCATCATTCTGACCCTGCCCCACAAGGCGGGGGCACTGTCGCGTGTTCTCGTGCGATTTGATGCACTCGGCATTAACCTGACAAAGCTTGAATCACGCCCCATACGCGAGCGCAATTTTGAGTTCCGCTTTTATTTTGACCTCGCCTGCCCTGCGACAGACAAGTGCCTGTTGCCGCTGCTTTCCGAGCTGGCGGGAGAATGTGAGGAATTTCGGTATCTTGGCACCTACGCCGAGATGGAATAGGAGCCGCTATGCCAAAAAAATTACAAATAGGACTTCTGGGCGAGCACCTGGGGCACAGCTACTCACCCGAGATCCACGAAAGGCTTGCCGATTACGATTACCGCTTAATTGAATTAAAGCCTGACAGACTGGCAGACTTTTTAAAAAAAGGTGCCTTTGACGGTCTGAACGTCACCATTCCCTATAAAGAGGCCGTTATTCCCTATTTAGACACGCTTTCCCCCGTTGCCGCAAGGATCGGGGCTGTGAACACCATCGTGCGCGGCCAGGATGGCAAGCTGTGCGGTCATAATACCGACTACGAGGGACTTGCCGCTCTGCTTCGCGCAAATGACATTTCCCCCATAGGTAAAAAGGTGCTCATACTCGGCTCGGGCGGTGCCTCAAAGGCTGCCACCTGTGTCGTAGAGGATATGGGCGGCACACCCGTTATCATTTCGCGCAAGGGCGAGAATAATTATCAGAATCTCTCAAAGCACGCCGACGCAGCCATTCTTATCAACGCCACCCCCGTCGGCATGTTCCCCGAAAACGGGAGCTCCCCCCTATCACTTTCCCACTTTCCCAAGCTTGAGGCGGTCGTCGATCTCATTTACAACCCCTTACGCACCGCCCTGCTGCTGGAAGCAGAAGTGCTTGGCATCACCGCAGTAAACGGGCTTCATATGCTGGTAGCACAAGCCGCTGCCGCCTGTGCGCTTTTCACGGGTGAAGCACAAAAGCAAGCGTTTGTCGCTCAGATCACCAAGGACATGACCGCGCGCGCCGAAAATATTATTTTGATCGGTATGCCCGGATGCGGTAAGACCACGCTCGGACGACGCATCGCTGCTGACCTTTCCCGCAGCTTTGTTGACGCAGATGAAGCACTTGAGGAGGCATGCGGCATGAAAATACCCGATATTTTTCAAAAAGAGGGTGAATCCGGCTTCCGCATACGCGAAAGCGAGATCCTGAAAAAGCTGGGACGGGAGCGCGGGCTTGTGATCGCAACGGGTGGCGGTGCTGTAACGATTGCACAAAACTATCCTTATCTGCACCAGAACGGCAAAATGATCTTTTTGGATATTCCGCCCACAGGCCTGCCGACCGAGGGCCGCCCCCTTTCCGCAGCGCACACCCCCGAGGAGCTATACCAAAAGCGCTTACCGCTTTACCGTGCGTTTGCCGACGTCACTGTAAAGATCACACGCGATATTGAAGAAAACTTAACACGCATCAAGGAGGCACTTTTATGAAATTACTGATCATTAACGGCCCCAACCTCAATATGCTCGGGATTCGTGAGCCGCAAATTTACGGCAAAGAGGATTACCGTGCTCTTTGTGCGTTCATCAACGCCGCAGCCGAAGAGGTGGGCGCTGCATGTGAGATCTTTCAATCCAATCACGAAGGTGCGATCGTTGATAAGATCCAGGAGTCTCTCGGGCACTTTGACGGCATTGTGATAAACCCCGCCGCCTACACCCACACCAGCGTAGCCATTGCCGACGCACTTGCCGCCGTAGCACTGCCCACAGTCGAGGTGCATTTATCGGATATCAATGAGCGCGAGGCGTTTCGCCGCCACTCCTTTGTTGCACCCATCGCCAAAAAGACCTTTATGGGAAAAGGGTTTGAGGGATATCGACTCGCCATACGCTTTTTAGCGCAAGCCCAATCATAAAGCAATCCAAAGAACAGAGCCACGGCACGCAGCTTTTCCTGCGTGCCGTGGCTTTTTTAGCGATCTTCTTTTCTGTGGACAACGACTTTTTTTCTGCTTTTCCAAATATTTTTTGATATTTTCCAATTTTACAAAAAATACATTCTACTTTCCTTGTTCTTAATTTTTCGATTTTTACAACTATTCTCCGCTATTTTTCGCATTGCTTCAAAAAGCAATAGGGCGCTCACGGAAAGCGCCCCTGCTTTGTGCTTGCCTTGATCGCCTGCCATCACGCCTGAAAGATCTTTACCCCCCAGATCGTTTCGGTGCGCTCCACCTTCACGATGCGGCACCCGGTTTTGTCGGTGTAGTAGATCTTGATCCATTCATCATCAATATCCAACACCTCGCAAACGATATCAGGACTCCCCGTAAGGTATTCCTCCTCGTCATTTTTAATAGAGCAGCAGCACCCCTTCAGGCCCTTGAGCATATCCGACATAAAAAATCCCCTTTCTGTGTAAAAAAATAGAACACACCAAACGTGTATCAATTCCATTTTTTACACCAAAAGGGGATTTTATGCAGTTAACACAGATTAAAGTTGTGTAAAAAGCTGATCGATCGTAGCCTGCTCGCCTGCAAGCTCCTTGGCCTTGCGGTCATTTTGATTGACCTCGGCTATACGCATAAAGGTGATCACCAGGGCCACCACAAAAATAATAACGACGAGAATGCGTATCAGCACCGTTAAGGGTGAGGTGGCGCCCCCTCTTTTTTTATTGTTTGCCATAATTTCAAATTCCGTTTTCTTTTATAAATAGATTTTTTCACAAAAAGACTTCCATCCTCAGCGGCCGCCAGTTGGGCCTCACACAACAAGCGCGAACGGTAAGAAAGGTGCTTGCACTGCCACTTTGCGGCGAGCGCCTGTATGGGGCGCCACACAAAACGGCAGAAAAACCGACAAAAAATGCCGATCGGCAGCCACACGAGCGCGCGAAAATATAGCGATAGCGCCGCCAGCAAAAAGGCAAGCAGATCAAACGCGCGGGCAAGACGTCTTGAAAAAAGCCGTCGCCAAAGGAAAAAGCCCAGAACAAGCAGCAGCGGCACAGGCAGGCGAAGGGCGCCGTTATGATATCCAAAGCACAAGACCAATACGGCAAGCGCCCCAAAAACGGGAAAAAGCAGCTGCCAAAACGCAAGCGAAAGCACTTGCCATGCACGATGTAAGGAGCCGGTGGAAAAGCCTACAGCACGTCCCACAAGGGGCAAGGGGCGCTGATAAAGCGCCTTTAAGCGTGCAGCCTTGGGATACGCTCCCGTAAGCACGCGCAAAACAAACACAAGATCCCACAGCGCCCCCATGACAATGCCGCACAAAAAGGCAAGCAGAAACAGCTTGCCCTGCAAAACGGGGTAGATCAGCATACTGTATTCTGTCAGCCCCGGAAAAAGCCTTTTTTACGCGTGGTAGGCGCATCCATGTAATAAAATGCCGTTTGCCTCCCATCGATCACCAGCACGCCGCGCGTCATATCAAGCGTCCCCACGTGCAGTCCTTCTCCCTCCAGCACCAGCTGACCGCAAACGGTATCCAACACAACGCTTTGCTCATCAAAGCTCTTTACCTCAATCACGCCTGCGATCTCAGCGTGAGAGCGCGCAGCAAGCGAGACGGTGTGCGCCGACTCATTTTGCGCCTTATCCCTATTTATATCCGCCATATAGCACCTCTTTTCATCAGTGTACTATACTATATGCGCGGTAAAAATCATTTATTCGATAACCTCATAGAGTAGCGAGGCATCTGCCTTGCCAACGCTTTCCTTGACTGACAGCACACGCACCGTGAGAGTACGTGCACCGAAAGCGATCGAAAGCACATCATTTTCCTTGACCTCATAAGAGGCCTTAACAGGGCGTCCGTTAACGCTGACACGGGCAGCATCGCACGCATCGTTTGCCACTGTGCGGCGCTTGATGATGCGCGACACCTTTAAATATTTATCAATTCTCATAACGCTCCCAAAAAATACGCGGCGGGGGGCCCCCCGCCGCGTACATAGCCAATAGCTATTCTGAAATTATTGAACGGAGTCCTTCAATGCCTTGCCTGCAGCAAAGGTGGGTACCTTAGCAGCGGGAACCTCAATGGCCTCACCGGTGCGAGGATTGCGAGCAGAGCGTGCTGCACGAGCCTTCACTGCAAAAGTGCCAAAGCCAACAAGCTGCACCTTGTCACCTGCCTTAAGTGCTTCTTTGATTGCCTCAACGGTAGCGTTTACAGCTGCCTCGGCATCCTTTTTGGAGAGTTCGCTCTTCGCTGCAACAGCTTCAATCAGTTCTGCTTTGTTCATAGGTGTATACATCCTTTCTATTATGTTTAAGCAACGCCAGATAGGCATCTGCCTATCATTATGGCTATTTTAACATATTTTAAACAAAAAATCAATAGTATTTTTTAAAAAATTGTCAATTTTTCTCATATTTTCACATTTTTTTTACTTTTTGCCAATAAAGGTCCTTTTCAGCATCGCTCATTTCGCCAAGATCTTTTCCATCAGCCGTAACAGCCGCCTCCACGGCACTAAAACGCCTGACGAATTTATCCGTGGCACGCGTGAGTGCTTCCTCAGCCTCAACACCTGCAAAGCGTGAAAGCTGCGCGACGGTAAATAGCAGATCACCGATCTCCTCGGCGCACGCACCACGATCACCGCTGTCAAGTGCCGCCCTTACCTCAGCAGTCTCCTCCTCAAGCTTTTCAAGCACAGCGCCAATGTCGGGAAAATCAAGCTCCTTGGCCTTTTTGCCAACCTTTGCGGCACGCATCAAAGCGGGTAGCTGACGCGGAATGGCATTCAGCTTATCGGTCACGGTATTGCGGCTTTTCTCATCGCTTTTGATCTGCTCCCAGTTGGCGAGCACCTCACCAACGCTGTCAGCCTTCACCTCACCAAAAACGTGAGGATGTCGGTGGATCATCTTTCGGCACACGTCAGCGGCGATGGCGCGAAAATCAGCGCGCCCCTCCTCCTCCTCAATGCGTGCATGCATGACGATCTGCAGCAAGGCATCACCAAGCTCCTCACGCAGAAGCACGGGATCATTATTATCGATAGCCTCAATGACCTCATAGGTTTCTTCAATAAAGTCACGGCGCAGGGATCGATGCGTCTGTTCTCTGTCCCATGGACACCCACCGGGGGCACGCAACAGCTCTACTATGGTAACCAGGTCGGCCACGTCATATTCATTTTTGCCCAATATCTGCTGCAATTTTTCTTCTCTTGTCATTTTTATTCTCCTTGTGTATTAAGCTACACCGATCAAGCAGGCGGCACAATGCGGCACCGCACGGCAGGTCTATCAGATCCTCGCGCTGCACCGCGCCATACAGCAACGCCAGCAGGGCGTAAAAAAGCCCCACAAGCAAAATAAGCAGCGGCACCTGCCATAAGGCAAAGCCCAAGACCCTACCGACAAACCGATAAAGGGCACCGCCTAAAAGCGATGCCGACAGCGCCGCCAGCAGCGGACGCCAAAAAACGCCCGGTGTGAACAAGCGATACGTTGCCACGCGCGAAAGTGCTACGGTATTCAATGTTAAAACCAACAAATTACAAACAAGTGTGCTCACAGGCGCGCCCAAAATGCCGATCTGTGGCACGCCCAGTAAAAAAGCCTCCAACAACAGCTTTACCGATGCGCCGATGAGCATGGAATATACCGGGAAAGCGGTTTTGCCTGCCGCTTGCAGTGCAGCGCTTGTCAGCGCGATCAGGGCTGTTGGCAGTAGGGCCGGTGCCAGCGCGGATAAAAGTGGCGCGGCGATCCCAACAGCCTCCCCTTGCCCGACAAACAGCAAGCTCAGCAGAGGCTTTGAAAAGAGTGCGAGGCCGCAAAGAGCGGGAAACGTAACGAGGGTGATCAGGCGTGTGGCATTCAAAAAAGCGAGCTCAGCGGCTGTATGATCGTCCCTCGCGAGAGCGGCACTTAAAACAGGCACGAGCGAAAGCGTAACAGGGGTAAGCAGCGCGGGCACAAGATTATATAGCGGCACGGCAAGATTACCGTAGCTGCTATAGAGCAAATTCGCAACGGCAGGGGCAAAGCCCACCGCTTGCAGACGCGCAGAGATCAGAGCGGTATCCACAAGCGTCACGAGCCCCATCACGGCAGCGCTGAAGGTCACGGGCAGCGCCACACGCACTACAGCCGACAAAGCGCGGCTCTTTTTAAGTGAATGTGTGCTACCCGACACAAACAGCTGTCGACGGCAGCAAAAAAGCCACAGGGCAAGCAGAAGGGCCGAAAGCACAGTGCCAAGCGTAATGCCCAAAATAGCCGCCGCCGCAACAGTGGGGGTATCAAGCCCACGGGCTCTCGCAAGGCTTGCCAGTAAAATACCAAACACCAGCTTAGAGATCGCCTCAACGACCTCACAAACAGCAGAGGGGAGCATGTTATGATGGCCTTGAAACAAGCCGCGCACGGCACCCGTAAAGGCAGAAAGGAAAAGCGCGGGGGCAATCGCAACAAGTGCCTTTGCCGCCTCCGGCATGGCCAGCGCGACAGCAATTTGCGGTGCAAGCAATGCCATCAGTATGGCAAGCACGGCACCAAGTGATAAAAAAGCAGCAAGACCAACGCCGAAAATGCGCGACACCGCGCATTTT
>SVSV01000016.1 GCA_015064125.1 Oscillospiraceae bacterium | reverse complement strand
CGGGGTAAAGGTCGGCAAGGGAACGGTCGTGAAGAACTCTATTCTGATGCAGGACACCGTGACGGGAGATAACGTGCGGCTTTCCTGTGTGATCACCGATAAGAACGTCACGGTGCGTGACGGGCGTGAGCTGTGCGGATGCGAAAGCATGCCGTTTTATATCGGCAAGGGTATTATGGTGTGATCGCCTCAACGCCGCGGCGCGCGAGCGCCGCGGCAACAAAGGACTTAATCTGATCTTTAGGAGAATATATGAAAAAAATATTATTTGTTGGCGCGGAGGTAATGCCCTTTGCTGCCACGGGCGGACTTGGTGACGTCATGGGCTCCCTGCCTGCGGCCCTGGCAAGGGAGGGCGCTGACGTGCGCGTGATCATGCCTCTTTACGGACAGGTGAAGGCGGAATGGCGCGCTAAGATGAAGGATGAGGCGGTATTTAACGTCGACCTTGCATGGCGCTCGCTTTACTGTGGCATCAAATCCCTTAAAAAGGACGGTGTCATCTACTATTTTATAGACAATGAATATTATTTCAAGCGTGATGCGCTTTACGGCAGCTTTGACGACGGCGAGCGCTTTGCTTACTTTTCAAAGGCGGTGCTTGAATCGCTCTCACAGCTTGATTTTTATCCCGACGTGCTGCACGCTCACGACTGGCAGGCGGCGCTGTCGGTCGTATATCTGAATACCCTGTATCGCACAAGGGCAGGGTATGAAAGCATCCGCTCGGTCTTTACCATTCATAATATTGAATATCAGGGGCAGTATAACTTTGGTATTCTCGGTGACGTGTTTGGCCTTGGCGTTGAGCATTACGAGCTTCTTGATTTCAGCGGCTGCATCAATCTGATGAAGGCGGCTATCGTGTCGGCTGACACCGTCAGCACCGTCAGCCCCCGCTATGCAGAGGAGATCTGCACGCCCACCTTTGGGCACGGTCTTGACGGCATTTTAAGGGAAAACCGCCACAAGCTCTGCGGTATTCTCAACGGCATTGATTATCGGTACTACGACCCCGCAAAGGATCCCGTTATTCCCGTGCGCTATAATTGGCGCACACGCGCATTGAAGTGCGAGAATAAACTGGCTTTGCAGAGTGCCCTCGGGCTTCCCGCACGTCGCGACGTGCCGATGATGGCGGTGATCACACGTCTTGTGGCGCACAAGGGCCTGGATATTATGACCGAGATCTTAAGCAAGCTGGTGGGTGAGAGTGACGTGCAGCTGGTCGTGCTTGGCTGCGGTGAGGAGCGCTTTGAGCATTACTTTACCGAGCTTGCACGCTGCTTCCCCGATAAGGTATCGGTGCTGCTTAAGTACGACCGCGACCTTGCCAAGCAGATCTATGCCGCCAGTGACATCTTCCTGATGCCCTCAAGATCTGAGCCCTGCGGCCTTTCGCAGATGATCGCCTCGCGCTACGGCTCGATCCCCGTTGTGCGCGAAACAGGCGGGCTTTACGATTCTATCAAGGGCTACTGGGAGGAAGGGAAAAAAATTCACGGCAACGGCTTTACCTTTGCGGGGTACAGCGGTGCCGAGCTTTATGAGCGTGTGGGCGCCGCCCTTTCCCTGTGGCGCAACGAAGAAAAGCGCCAGCGCCTGATCGGTAAGATCATGAGAACTGATTTTTCTTGGGCCGCCGCGGCGCGCGACTACCTTGCTATGTATGACAAACTTAACTAACGCATTTTCCGGAGGAACCCCTAAGATGAACTATACCCCCAACGCAAAAGAAGTAAAGAGAAATATTGAGGAAAAGCTTTCCCGTTATTTCGGGACCGTGGCCAAGGATGCCACGCGCGAGCAGCTGTATAAGGCCGCGGCCCTTACGGTCAAGGATATTCTCTCTGAGAAGCGCAGCGCCTTTAAAAAGCGTGTCAATGAGGCGGGCGCCAAGCGTGTGTATTATATGTGCATGGAATTCTTGCTCGGTCGGTCGCTGAAAACCAATCTTTGCAATCTCGGCCTGCAGGAAAGCTACGGGAAGGCCTTGAAGGCCCTTGGGTTTGAGCTGGAGGAGCTTTATGAGTGCGAGCCCGATGCGGGTCTTGGTAACGGCGGTCTTGGCCGTCTTGCCGCTTGCTTTATGGATTCGCTCTCCTCGCTTGATTATCCCGCTACGGGCTTTTCGCTTTGCTACGAATACGGCCTTTTCAAGCAAATGATCGTCGACGGCATGCAGATCGAGCTCCCCGATGCCTGGCTTCCCGGTGGCGAGGTGTGGTTGGCGCCCCGTGCCGACCGTGTATATCAGGTGCATTTCGGCGGCCACGTAAAGGAGGAGTGGCGCGAGGGTAAGCTTGAGATCATTTACGAGGGCGGCGAGGATTATGAGGCCGTGCCCTACGATATGATGATCTCGGGTGCTGACAGCGACGCCGTTTCCCAGCTCCGCTTGTGGAAGGCAAGACCCGTGAGCAAATTTAACATGGGCCTTTTCTCGCAGGGGCAATATACCCGTGCGATGGAAGAGAGCAACAACGCCGATATCATCACCAAGGTCCTTTATCCCTCCGATAATCATACCGAGGGTAAGCTTTTGCGCCTGACGCAGCAATATTTCCTGGTATCCGCCTCCTGCCAGAGCATCATCCGCGACCATATGGCGGTGTACGGCAATCTTGATAATCTCCCCGAAAAGGCGTCGGTGCATATCAACGATACGCACCCCGCACTCTGTATCCCCGAGCTGATGCGTATTCTCATTGACGACTATTGCTTCAGCTGGGAGAAGGCGTGGGATATCGTGACCCGTACCGTATCCTATACCAACCACACCGTGATGCCCGAGGCACTTGAGACCTGGAATGAGGATCTGTTTGCCTTGAAGCTGCCACGCATTCACATGATCGTGAAGGAGATCAATGAGCGCTTCTGCCGTGAGGCATGGAACTATTTCCCCGGCAACTGGAATCGCATTTCAGCACTCAGCGTCATCGCCTACGGGCAGGTGCGTATGGCCAATCTTTCCGTGATCGGCTCGCACAAGATCAACGGCGTGTCAAAGCTGCACTCGGACATTCTCGTGGATACCGTATTCAGGGACTTTTACCGTATGTATCCCGACCGCTTTACCAACGTGACAAACGGCATCGCACACCGTCGCTGGCTGGTGTATTCCAACCCCGAGCTGGCTGCCCTGCTTGATGAGTGCATTGGGCCCGATTACCGTCACAGTCCCGAAAGGCTGGCCGATCTCTTAAAGTACAGCGACGATGCCGCCGTGCTGGAGCGCCTTGCTGAGATCAAGCATAATAACAAGGTGAGATTTGCCGCGATGCTGAAGAAAAAAACCGGCGTGGTGCTTGATACCGACTCGGTGTTTGACGTGCAGATCAAGCGCTTGCATGAATACAAGCGTCAGCTTCTCAACGCCCTCAATATCATCGGCCTTTATCTTGATCTTAGGGAAGATCCCAACCTTGATATCCAGCCTCAGACCTTTATTTTTGGTGCCAAGGCTGCCCCCGGCTATGCGATGGCCAAGCGCATCATCAAGCTGCTTTGCATGATCAGCAAGGATATCGAGCAGCACCCCCAGATCGCGGCCAAGCTGCGCGTGATCTTTCTTGAGGACTATAACGTCAGCACTGCAGAGGCGCTTATTCCCTCAGCCGAGATCAGTGAGCAGATCTCGATGGCGGGCAAGGAGGCCAGCGGTACGGGATGTATGAAGCTGATGATCAACGGTGCCCTGACGATCGGTACGCTTGACGGTGCTAACGTAGAGATGCAGGCGGCCACGGGGGCTGAGAATATGTTTATCTTCGGTCTTACCAGTGCCGAGGTCAGTGAGCTCTGGAACAAGGGCTACAATTCCGCGCTCTATTATGCACAAAACGAGCGCCTGGCGCGCATCGTCAATTATCTTAACGTCGGCTTTGCCGGCGAAAGCTTCTCGGATATCGCCACCTATCTGCTTGCAGGCCCCGGGGTGGCTGACCCTTATCTTTGCCTTGCAGACTTCGAGTCCTACCGTCAGGCACACGTGGCGGCGCTTGCGGCTTATGCCGACAAGGCACGCTGGAACCGCATGTCGCTTTCGAATATTGCGGGCGCAGGCTTCTTTGCCGCCGATCGCAGCATCCACGATTATGCGCGCGATATCTGGCACCTTGAGCGCATGTCCAAAGAGGGTAAATAATGTTGATGAAGCAAGCATACGACACTGAGCTGCCGCGGCTTTTGAAAAGCATTGACGGCAAGGACGTGTCGGGACGTGGGGCGTTTTTCTGCCGTGACACTCTGGTGCTCACGGCAGAGGTGCCGCGCGCGCTGGGCGCTGCGGGCGTGGTGCTGCGTATCGCGCGTGACGGACAAGCGGATCGCGATATGCCGTTATCTTTTATAGCCACACGTGGGGGGACGGACACGTACCGTCTGTCCTTGTCGCTGGCATCCTTATGCGCACCGGACGACCACGGTCTTTTTTACTATGAAATGCTGTTTGTACGCGGTGCCGATACGCTTTTTACCGATACCGCGCAGGATAACGTTACGTTTGCGCTTGCGCCTCGGTCGCGCGGTCGCTTTCGTCTGGTGGTGTCACAAAACGAATTTGACACGCCTGCGTGGTTCCACGGCAAGACGATGTATCATATCTTTGTTGACCGCTTTGCGCCCCGTGGGGGTACGCGCGTGGCGGGGGCCGTTTATCACGAGGATTGGCATGAGGAGATCGAGCAGTTTGGCGCATATCCCGGGGCACCTGTTGCCAACAATGAGTTTTTTGGCGGCACCCTGTGGGGCGTGATCGACAAGCTTGACTACCTTGCCTCGCTCGGCGTTGGTGTGTTGTACCTTTCCCCGATCTTTCGCTCGGTATCCAACCATAAATACGATACGGGTGACTACGAAACGGTCGATGCGCAGTTTGGCGGGCGCGAAGCCCTCCTGGCGCTCATCGAGGCGGCGCGTGCGCGCGGTATGGGCGTGATGCTTGACGGCGTTTTCAACCATACGGGCGACAACAGCCGTTATTTTGACCGCGAGGGTGCTTACGGGGGCAACGGTGCGTTTTCTAAAAGCTCCTCGCCCTATTACGACTGGTTTTATTTTAAAAGCTATCCCGATCAGTATCTGTGCTGGTGGGATATCCCGATCTTACCCAAGCTCAATTTATCCAACCCCGCCTGCCACCGTTATTTCGTGGGAGAGGGCGGTATTATCGATACTTATACCAAAATGGGTGTATGCGGCTGGCGTCTTGACGTGGCCGATGAGCTGCCAAATGCCTTTCTCGATGAGCTGCGCGTGCGCGTGAAAAGCGCCACAAACGGTCGGGGCGTGATGCTCGGTGAGGTGTGGGAAAACGCTGCTGACAAAATCGCCTATGGTAAGCGTCGCCGTTATTTTGAGGGGGCGCAGCTTGACAGTGTGATGAATTATCCCCTAAGACGGGGGCTGATCTCCTTTGTAAAGGACGGCAACGCCACGGCGCTCACCTCGGTTTTGCGCGAGCTGTGGGGCTCGTATCCACTGTGTGTTTGTCACAGCCTGATGAACATTCTCTCGACCCACGATACCGAGCGCATTCTGACGACGTTTGGCGGCGAGGCTGACGACGGGCGCTTTACCAACGCCGAGCTTCGCGTGATGCGTATGACAGGCGCTGAGCGGGCACTCGCCAAGCAACGCCTGAAAATGGCGGCAGCCCTGCAATATACCGTGTTTGGCGTGCCGTCGCTCTTTTACGGCGATGAGGCGGGGATGGAGGGATATCACGATCCGTTTTGCCGCCGTCCGTATCCTTGGGGGAAGGAAGACAAGGAGCTGGTGGTATATTATCAGCAGCTCGGGCGTATCAGACGGGAAAATCCCGTGCTGGCCGAGGGTGATTTTCGTATTGTCTGCGAAACACCGCACGCGCTTTGCTACGTGCGTGAAAATGAAAAGGGGCGCTTGATGGTGGCGGCAAGCAATGGGCAAGAGCCCTTCTCGCTGACACTGCCGCGCGGCGCCGTTGACCTGATCTCGGGTAAGCGTATGCGCACAACGCGCGTCACGCTTGCACAAGGTGAATTTTACATTTGGAGGCTTCCTTATGCTTCGTCGCGTTATTGAGCATTTTACAAAAAGCAAAAACCCCAACAGCCGCCGCTATAAGTGGGATATGGCACGCCGTATTTGCGGTCACCACGTAAAGTACGTCAGTGAGCGCATCGATAACATAGACGAGGTCATCGGTAAATCGGGGTCGCTGAATATCAAGGATGACGAGCTGCTGGTCTATGCCTCCTTTAATGTGGTGATGCGCTGTAAGATCGAAGAGATGCAGGCGGCCTTTCTGATGTCGCGTGACGGTGTGGTCATTACCGCCCCTGATCTTGAGCATGGCGGCAGGGTGCGCACCATCATCGCGCATTACGTATATTACAGGGCAGAATAATTGGTCAAAAAAATAAAAAGCCCATTGACAAACAGGGGCTTTTGTGATAGAATTTTATCAACCAATAGCAAAGGAGAATATTCTCATGAAAAGAATTACGACGATTGAGACCAAGGATATTGCAAAAACCGTAACGACCGGCGGCTGTGGCGAGTGCCAGACCTCTTGCCAGTCTGCTTGCAAAACCTCTTGCGGCGTTGCAAATCAGCAGTGCGAGAACAAGTAATTGTTTCACACATAAAACGCTGCCCTCGCGGCAGCGTTTTATATTTGTTATGAGGAGATGACTATGGTACATCAGTACAAATTGAACGGATATAATATCGTGCTTGATACGGCAAGCGGATCGGTGCACGCGGTCGATGAGGTCGCGTATGATATGATCGCGATGTACGAGGAAACAGAGGCAGAGCAGATCGTTTCGGCCATGCTTGAAAAATACGGTGACCGTGCTGACGTGACGCGTGAGGAGCTGCTGCTTTGCCTTGACGATATTGCGGCTCTGAAGGCGGCGGGCAAGCTCTTTTCCACAGACCCTTACGAAAAGCTGGCATACGAGTATAAGGCCACGGGTAACGTGGTCAAGGCGCTTTGCCTGCACGTGGCACACACCTGCAATCTTTGCTGTGAATATTGCTTTGCGGGGCAGGGCAAGTATCAGGGCAAGGACGCTGTGATGAGCTTTGAGGTCGGCCGACAGGCGCTTGATTTTCTCATTGCCAATTCGGGTACACGGCGCAATCTCGAGGTCGATTTCTTCGGCGGTGAGCCGATGATGAATTTTGAGGTCGTCAAGCAGCTGGTGGCTTATGCCCGCGAGGTCGAGGCACAGAAGGGCAAGAACTTCCGCTTTACCTTTACCACCAACGGTGTGCTGCTTGATGATGAGGTGATGGATTTTCTCAATCGCGAGATGAGCAACGTGGTGCTTTCGCTCGACGGGCGAAAGGAGATAAACGACCACTTCCGCAAGAACGCGGCAGGGCGCGGCAGCTACGATATCATCGTGCCCAAATTCCAGCGCCTGGTCGAAAAGCGCGGCGGTAAAAATTATTACGTGCGCGGCACGTTCACGCATCAAAACGTCGACTTCACCAACGACCTGTTCCATATGGCAGATCTTGGATTTACCGAGCTCAGCATGGAGCCTGTGGTATGTCCGCCCGATGATCCGTATGCTCTTACCAAGGAGGATCTTCCTGTGCTGTTTGAGCAGTATGAGATCCTCGCCAAGGAGATGCTGAAGCGCGAAAGGGAGGGCAGGCCCTTCACCTTTTATCATTACATGCTTGACCTCAAAAACGGCCCCTGCATCTATAAGCGCATTACGGGCTGTGGGTCGGGCACGGAATATATGGCCGTAACGCCCACAGGTGAGCTTTACCCTTGCCACCAGTTCGTGGGTGATGAGCGTTACCGTCTTGGCGACGTGTGGCACGGTGTTTCCAATACCGCCGTGCAGGATGAATTCCGTCACTGCAACGCCTATGCGCGTCCCGAATGCAAGGCGTGCTGGGCAAGAATGTACTGCTCGGGTGGATGTGCCGCGAATGCCTATCACGCAACGGGCAGCATCGGCGGCGTTTATGCCTACGGGTGTGAGCTGTTCAAAAAGCGCATCGAGTGCGCCGTGATGATGCAGGTCGCCAAATCGGAGCAGGTATGACGACACCTATTATTGATTTTGTGCGTCGCTACGTTGCACAAAATGCCGTGCGATTGCACATGCCCGGGCACAAGGGAAAGCCGCGCCTTGGCTGTGAGCCCCTTGATATTACAGAGATAGCAGGGGCTGACGTGCTGTATGATGCCACGGGCGTGATCGCTGAGAGTGAGCAGAATGCAACGGCCCTGTTTGGCAGTGCCGGCACCTTTTATTCTACCGAGGGGGCGACGCTTGCCATCAAGGCGATGCTTGCTGTCGTGGCAATGGGCTTGCCGCGCGGCACGCGCTTACGCGTGCTTGCTGCAAGAAACGCGCATAAGTCGTTTTTGTATGGCGCGGCATTGCTGGATATTGAGGTTTCGTGGCTTTATCCATCGCTGTCCACGCATATTTGTGCGTGCCCTGTGTCGGCTGACGACGTGGCAGGCGCGCTTTCTGCGTGCACCGAAAAGCCGCACGCAGTGTATCTCACCTCACCCGATTATCTCGGGAACGTGGCGGAGGTGGCGGGGATCGCCGCCGTTTGCCGTGCTCACGGCGTACCGCTTCTGGTGGATAATGCCCACGGTGCGTATTTACACTTTTTAGCCGAGGATCAGCATCCCCTTGCGCTGGGCGCTACGATGTGCGCCGATTCGGCACATAAGACCCTGCCCGTTTTAACGGGTGGTGCATATCTGCATATTGCCAAGGATGCCCCCGAGGCTTATCTTGCACGCGCGAAGGATGCGCTCTCGCTGTTTGCCTCGACCAGTCCCTCGTATCTTTTGCTGCAATCTCTTGATAGCTGCAATGCCTACCTTGCCGAGGGCTACAGGGAATGCCTTTGTGCCACCGTCGCGCGTGCTGCGGGGGTGCGTGCGGTCCTGCGGGCACACGGTTATACGGTGCTTGAGGGGGAGGCACTGAAAATTGTCATTGAGGCGTCAAGGTGTGGCTATACAGGGGAGGAGCTTGCCGGGATCCTGCGTGAAAACGGTATCGAGCCCGAGCTTGCCGATCGTGACGTGCTGGTGCTGATGTGCACACCCGAAAACCGTGAGGACGAGCTGGTGCATCTGTGCACGGTTTTGTGTAGTGTGCCGTTGCGTGAGGCGCTTGTGCGCCCATCGCTGCCGCAGCTCTGCCCCAAGGCCGTGTTATCGGTGAGAGAAGCGATGCTCGCCCCTGCCGAAAGGGTGGCACTTGCTCATGCCAAGGGGCGCATTTGCGCCGCCCCCACCGTTTCCTGTCCGCCTGCGGTGCCGATCGCGGTCGCAGGGGAGATCATTGACGATGCGGTGCTTGCTTGGCTTTCTTATTACGGTGTTCATGAAATAGCCGTTGTAAGGGAATAAAAAAACCGCTTTTTCTGTGGTATCGCAGAAAAAGCGGTTTTTTATTAAGCGTTGTTATTTTGTCGCAGATATTCCTCGGCGAAATAGGCGGCAGTGGCGCCGTCTGCGGTAGCGGTGACGATTTGGCGCAGGGGCTTGGTGCGCACGTCGCCTGCGGCGAATACACCTGCAAGGTTTGTTTTGGTGGTTTCGTCGGCAACGATATAGCCACTATCATCGAGCGTCAGCTGCCCCTTGACGAGTGCGGTGATGGGGTCGCGCCCGATGCTGATAAATACGCCGTCAACGGGCAGGTCGTAGCGCGTGCCGCTTTCGTTTTCTTCTACCGTTACGCCCGTAATGCGCGTGTCGCCCAAAAGTGCTACGGCACGGCTGTTCAGTGTTAGCGTGAGATTTTCCTTTGCTTTCAGGGGGGCAAGATAGATCGGTGAGGCGCGCAGCTCATGGCGGCGGTGGATGAGTGTGACGTGCTGACAAATACCTGAAAGATACAGGGCGTCTGCCACCGCTGAATTTCCGCCGCCGACCACTGCGACGCGCTTGCCGCGGTAAAACATACCGTCGCAGGTCGCACAGTAGCCAACGCCGCGCCCGATCATAGCTTGCTCGCCGTCAAGGCCAAGATGACGGTGCGTGGCTCCCGTTGCTACGATCACGGTCCTGGCAAAAAAGCTGCCCTCGGCGGTCACGGCTACCTTGGGGCTTTCGGTAAGCCTCAGCGCAGTCACCTCGGCAAAGACCGTTTTGGCACCAAAGCGCGCAGCCCCCTTTCCCATGGCGTCACCCAGCGTAAAGCCGTCGACGCCCTCGGGAAAGCCGGGGTAATTATCGATCATTGCGGTTTCACACATCTGGCCGCCCGCAGCCATTTTTTCGATCACCAGACACGAAAGGCCTGCGCGTACGGCGTAAAGCGCGGCGGTATAGCCGGCAGGTCCGCCGCCAATGACCAATACGTCAAAAACAGTTGTGTCCCCCATAGCTCAGTTCAGCATCTCAAGGATCTGTGCCTTGGGCTTAGCGCCAAGGGACTGCGCGACGATCTCACCGTTTTTCAGGACAAACAAAGAGGGAATGCTCATTACGCCAAAGCGCGCGGCGAGGTCCCCCTGCTCATCTACGTTGACCTTGCACACCTTAACGTCGTCGCGCTCGGCGGCGATCTCGTCGATCGTGGGGGCGAGCATGCGGCAGGGGCCGCACCAATCGGCATAAAAATCTATTAGTACGGGTTTTTGTGAGGAAAGCACCTCGGCTTCAAAATTTTCTTGGGTGATCTTTAAAACGGACATTGTATAATCTCCTTTCCCGGCGGTATGACCGCTTTTTTGTATTATACCATATTTTCTCCGTTTTGTCAAAGAATATAAAAACACGCGCAAATTTTTAAAAACGAAGGGGCGACCTACATAGCAGGCCGCCCCTTTTGGGATCATTTATTCATCAATTCCTCTGTCAGGCGGAGGATCTCGGGTGCTACGCGGTCGCGCCGACGGCGCATGATGCTCAGATACACGGGGTAGGCAACGGCAATACCGATAATGCCGATGAGCCCCACGAAAACGCCAAGGATGATCATTGCGGTGTTTGTGCCCCAGACCAGCACGCAGCACATGCCAAGCCCCAGCACCAATGCGCTGAGGATACCGATGATAAGCGCCACCAGCTGGGCCCTGCCGGTCACACTGGCATCCAGTGCTTGCAGGCGCGCCCATTTGGCCTCGGTCTCGTCAGCGGTATATTTTTTGCGTATTTTCAGGAGCTCGTCCTCGCGCGAGGGGGAATAGGTGTAAGAAAAGCTTTGGTGGGGGGTGTGGTTACGGTGTTCCATGTTGATCTCCTTTTGGGGACAAAATTTTCAGTTCTTTTGCTGCGTGTGTGATCATAAATACGGCCATGCCAAGCACAAACACGCAAACGGCAACGCCGGAAATCGCTGTGATCAGCTGTCTTAGCACGGCATCGCTCTCATTACCGAAGGCCGAGAGCATCGCGGTCTCAAGGGAGAGCATCGATACGCTGGCCGTTGTCAGACTCACGGCCTTGGCGGCCGAAAGCAGGGGGCTGTTGTATTTGCGATATTTGATGATATTCACCACGGCCACGGTAAAGGCCGAAAAGGTGTAGGCGGCTATGGCAATGGTGGTGATGCTGTGATAAGAAAAGCCGCGATCTTGCCAGACGATAAAGGCAACGATGACAAGCAGAGCGGGGGTCATGGCCGCCAGTGCGATGCCGCAAAAGCGGTAGCGGTGCAGCTCCTCGGCGTAATCCTCACCGGGGGTGAGCTGCTTCAGGTCGCGCAACAGATAGTAGCGCATGACGGTCAGCAGAGCATAGTAAGCGGCAAGGGCATAAAACCAGCGCGAGCGGTAGAGGAGTCCCATGCTGAGCTGAAAAAGTGCATATGAGGTGTTCACGAAAAGCGAGGTATGCAGTATGACTCTCAGGCGAAAGCGTGCGTCGGTTGTCAAGCGGTGCAGCAGGGGATTTTTTTCTAGCAGGCGTTGCCACCAACGATAGATATCCGGTATACGCAGGGATATGACCAAGAGCGTGTAAAAGGATAGCGTATATGCGGCATAGGCGAGCGGATGTGCGGTATGACCCGTTATAAATACGGCGCTCAGTGCTATGGCCGAGAGGGGCGTAAGCAGAAGGGGGATCAGCATCGGGGGAAAGAGGAGTGCGCGCAAAAGGCGTTTAGTGCGTGTCATCGTGAAGGGCCTCCATGCTAACGGTAAAGGTGGTGCCTTTTCCGAGGTCGCTGACAACTGAGATCTCGCTGCCCGTAATGGCAATGACACGCTTGACAAGTGCAAGCCCTAACCCGTTGCCCTCACCACGGTGTGAGGTATCGCCCTGATAAAACTTATCAAAGATCCTCGCTCCCACCTCGCAGGAGATGCCGCAGCCTGTATCTGAAATGCGGGTGACGGCATCACCGTTCTCCACGCCAAGCGAAAGGCGCACGGAGCCGCCCGCCGGAGTGAATTTAAAGGCGTTTGAAAGCAGGTTGTTCCATACCAAAGACAGCATTTCGCGGTCCTTATAAACGCAGATCTCCTCGGCAATATCGGTTTCGATCGTAATATTTTTTTCTTCCCAGACGGCCTCAAAGCCGAGCAGACATTCACACAGCTGCTCGCCAAGATCGTAGCGTGTGGGGCTTTGCTCCGCCTGCTGCTGTTCCAGCTTAGTCAGGCGCAAAATATTGCTCACCAGTGTTGAAAGCCGCTTGGTGGCTGTTATGATGGCAAGGGTATAATCGGTGCGTGTGGCGGCATCAAGCTGCGGGTCGCGTAGCATGGTGGCATAGCTTTGAATAACTGCCAGCGGGGTCTTCAGCTCGTGCGATACGTTGGCGATGAAGTCTGTGTGCAGGGCTTCTGTGCTTTGCAGCGCCTGTGCCATTTCGTTAAAGCAATCAACGATCTCGTCAAAGGGCTCCTCGGTGCCGAGCAGGCGCCCGGGGCGGATACGCACGTCAAAATTGCCGCGCATCATTTCCCTTGCGGCCGCGGCAATGCGGCGCTGTGGCACGGTGTACATCAGCTTGCGGCGCACGCCGTCGATCGCTGTGACGATGGCGCTTAACAATATCACGTTCCCAAGCGTCAGCTTGGCGGCGGCGGCCACGTCGTGCTCGGTCAGGGTAATATCCATTACCACGGTCAGCGTGGTGATAAAAAGCAGCATGGAGCAGGTGATGACAAACGAGATGAGCAAAAAGAATACGATATATCGGTTCAGCGCACGCAGGGCGTGGCGAAAGCGTTGGGCACGGCTCATTTCAGCACCGCCTTATAGCCAAGGCCGTGCACCGTGACGATCTCAAAATCGGTGCAGTCTGCAAGCTTGCTGCGCAGCTTTGTCATATATACGTCAACGGTGCGTGTGCCCGAGGCGGAGTCGGCATCCCAGAATTCATCCATCAGCTGTGTACGCGTAAAGGTCTTTTTGGGATAGGACAGTAGCTTATACAGCAGGCTGAACTCGCGTGCGGTCAGGGCGATCTCATTATCGCCCAGCGTGGCCGAGCGCTCGTCCATATCCATGGTAAAGCTGCCAACCGTTAATTTGCGCGAGGCTGCGATGCCGGCACGGCGCAAAAGCGCCCCGATGCGCAGCAGGAGCTCGTCAAGGTCGATAGGCTTTACCATATAGTCGTCTACACCTACACGGTAGCCGCGTTGCTTGGCGGCCATGTCGTCGCGTGCGGTCATAAAAAGAATGGGGATGTTTTCGTTGAGCGAACGAACGGTCTTGACAAACTCAAAGCCGTCGATCTCGGGCATCATAATATCTGAAATGATCAGATCAAACGTCGTTTCATACAGCGCGTCATAGGCGCTGTTGGCATCAAGGCAGCCCGTGGTGTGATAGCCGTTTGCATTTAAAAAGCGGCACACGGTGCGCGAGAGATCGCGGTCGTCCTCTACTACCAGAATTTCAAACATAGGGTAGCACACTCCTGTGTTGATATTTGTGCGGCTGCGGCCACACAGACTTAGTGTAGCATATAAATGTTAAAGTTTTGTTTGCGTGTGCGAAAAATTTACAAAAGTGGCGCAAAAATGCGTACCAGCGCACGCAGCATACGTTGCGGCAGGCTGACCTTCAGCATGTGCTGCTCCACGGGGAGCGAGGCTGCCATGGTTTTTTCGATGTCCTCACGCAGGTCCGCTATGGCATCGGTGTTCCACATCCATACGCCGTTTTCAAAATGGTGGACCAGGCTCCGATAATCAAGATTGACAGTGCCGATCATCGCATATTTATCATCTACCAGATAGCTTTTTGCGTGAATGAAGCCCGGGGTATATTCATAGATCCTTACACCTGCGTGCATCAGCCGCGGATAAAAGCTCTGCGTCATATTGAATACTATGCGCTTGTCTGGCACGTGCGGTACGATGATGCGCACGTCAACACCGCGCAGGGCGGCATTTTCAAGGCTGGTGCAAAGGTCGTTGTCTATGATGAGGTAGGGGGTGGTCATATAGGCGTAGCGCGTCGCGCCTGCAAGCATGGTCTGCAAGAGGCTTTTGGATACACGGCGACGGTAAAGCGGTGCGGGACCGTCACCAAAGGGAATGACGTAGCCGTTGGGCGGGCACTGGATATCGGTGGGATAGAGCACGTGGTCGGGGCTTGGCATATGTCGCACGTTAATGCCAAAGTCGGTTAAGAACAGGCGCGTCAGCTCAAATACTGCCTCGCCCTCAAGGCGGATCGCCGTATCCTTCCAGTGCCCGAAGCGCACGCGCTCGTTGATATATTCATCGGCAAGGTTGATGCCGCCCGTATAACCGATCCTGCCGTCAATGACGGTGATCTTGCGGTGAGAGCGATTATTGAATTCGCTGTCGGCGTTGCCGCGCAGACGGGAAAAGGGTGCGGCCTCGATCCCCATTTTTTGAAGCACCTTGGCATAATTCCCCGGCAGGGTTGACATACAGCCGATGTCGTCGTACAAAAGCTTTACCGAAACGCCCTCGGCGGCCTTTTGGCGCAGTATCTCAAGGATGCTGTCAAAGAATTTGCCTTCCTCTATGATGAAATACTCCATATAGATAAAGCTTCGCGCCTCGGCAAGATCGCGCAGCAATGCCGCCATCATATCCTCGCCCAAGGGAAAATAGGTCGTCTTGGTGTTTTCAAACAGACTGCAATCGGCAATGCTGCAAAGCATTCTGGCGGTATTGTGTGCGACGCGATCCTCGCCGTAGAGCGCGGAAAAGGCCGCGCTGTCGTCCTTTTCATACGACAGGCTTTTTAAGTCGCGCAGGCGACGGACGTACTTGCCCTTCAGCTTGCGCGAGGCAAAAATGAAGTAAAGCATGAAGCCCGCGATCGGCAGGATCAGCACAAACAGCAGCCACGGCACCTTATAGTCGGGATTGTCGTCCGAGGAAATGATCTTGATCACGCAGGCGATTTCGGTGGCCCATGCGGCCAGATAAAAATAGGGCACGAAATAGCATAGCAGCACCACCACGCCTATGATGGCAAGCACCTCAAAGACCGTGAGCAGCATTGCGATGATATAGCGGACCGGAATATAATTGATCTCGCGTGTGACGGTTTTGTTGCCTGCCTGATATTGATATGTTCTTTTCATCGTGTATCCCCCTTGCTGCGCTTTTAAAGTAGTCTTGCCCACAGTGCGTGCGATCACACACTGTGGGCGATGTGTTATTTGTCTTTTTTAGCGGCGGCGATGCGCTCGTTAGCGGCGGCGATGCGCTTGTTGGCTGCTTCGATCTGAGCGTCGCGCTCCCTTTGCATCATTTCCTGACGGGCGCCGGGGCTCATCTTAGCCTCCTCCCAGGTGGCGCGGCTTTCTGCCTTGGCGGCGGCGAAGTTGGCTTTATCTACCTCGTGCTGTGCCTTGGTGCTGGCCTTCATGTCGGAAAATGCCTTCTTAAAAAACTGTTTGATACCCATGATAAGAACCTCCAATATTCTTTTTTAATCGTTTTGGTTTTCAAGCTGCTCGCAAAGAGCCATGATCTGCGGGGTAAAGGTGCGGCGACGGGCGTTTAACACCTTTTTGTAAAGGGGATAATTCAGCACGGCGGCAGCAAGACCGACAAAACCCAGGGCAATGCCCGGAAGCATCGCGTTGCCGATGACCTGCATGGCAAGGCACATGCCGGTGCCGAATACCAGGGTGGCTACCGTGCCGAGCGTGTAAGCCAGGATGACGGCAGGACGTGCTACGCGGCGGTCTAAGGCGCGCAGGGCGTCAAGAGCGGTGTGTGCTTCCTCGGTATATTGAGAGCGGATCTTCTCAAGTAAAAACTTCTGATCGTTTTTCATATGCGGTGTTTCCTTTCGTTTGATGATGGCACCAGTATACCGCTTATGTGTTGAGAGATCTTTTAAAAAATGTTTGTGAAATGTTAATTTGAAATTTTTTTGAAAATATTTTTTGTGCGCGCCCGATAACTAAAACGACCGACAGCCACAAGGGACTGTCGGTCGTTTTCTGTTTTTAATAAATGCCGTACGCCAGCCAGATATAGACGTAGGCGGGGATGATGGCGGCAAGCGTGAAGGGAATGCCGATCTTGAAGAAGTCACTGTTTTTGACGGTGTGGCCGTCGCGGCGCAGAATGCCGATGCCCGTGATGTTGGCAGAGGCGCCGATGGGGGTGATGTTACCGCCGAGCGTCGCCCCCGACAGGAGGCCGAAGTAAAGGGGCGTGGGGTCAACACCGAGCGTGGCGGCAATGCCGCCGATGACGGGGATCATGGTGGCCACGTACGGAATATTATCAATGAAGGCCGAGATCAATACCGAGGCCCATACGATAATAGAATAGAGTAAAAAGACGTTGCCGCCACCTGCTTTGGCAAGCAGGCCTGCTGCGGCATCGATCACGCCCTCAGCGGAAATGGCGCCGATCATCAAAAACAGGCCCGTCAGAAGCCCGAGGGTGGCAAAGTCGATCTCCTTTAGTGGCTCGATGATGGCAGAAGGCTTTTTCTTTTTGATCAGGTTATAAATAAGGCCGATGCCAAGAATAATGCAGCAGATGATACCGTTGATCTCAGCGGGCAGGCTCCAGCTGTCAGGTGCAAAGGAGCAAAGGACCAGGCAAACGATGGTGCCGCACAGCAGGACCGTGGGTACGTAGTCGGTCACCTTGGTGCGTGTGCCTGTTTTGGGGATCGGTGCCTTTTCGCGGCGGAAGAAGTAAGCCAGGATAAAGGCGGAAAGCACCGCGCCCAGCTCAACGGCAAAAAAAATAGAAGGGCGCCCTTGATACCAGAAGAAGTCTATAAACGACATATCGAGTGCCGAGCCCAGCATAATAGCCGTGGTGTCGCCCACAAGCGTTGCGGCGCCCTGCAGATTGGAGGAGACCGCAATGCCGATGATAAAGGGCACGGGGTTGGTCTTGAGCTTTTTGCAGATCTCCATTGCGACGGGCGCGATCATCAAAACCGTAGCCACGTTATCCACAAATGCGGAAATGACACCGGCAAACAGTGAAAGTGCCACGGCCGCCCACATAACGTTAGGGACCTTTTCCATGATGAGGTCGGCGAGAAGCTCAGGCATTTTACTTTCAATAAAGAGTGCGACAAGCCCCATCGTGCCCGCGATCATCAGCAGGACGTTAAAATCAATGGCAGGCAGTATCCCGTCCAGTGGCAGCATGCCCGAGGCAATAAAAATAATGCCGGAGGCAAGAGCAATAAGGGGGCGGATCTTGCCGAATACCAGCATCAGGATATATGTGATGGCAAATAAAATAATGGCGGGTATCATAGGGGGGTCCTTTCATTATTTTTATAAATAGGTAGGATTCTTCGCTTGTGCAATTTCATTATATTGGTTTCATAAATGTTTGTCAATATAATAAAAAATAATCGTTTTTTATGAAAAGAGTGTAAAAATGTTATCAAAAACCGCGAAAAAGTGAAATATTCGTGGAAAATGAGGAAAAATCACGCCACCTCGCCTTTTTTAACGCGTAGTTGTTCTTGTGTTTTTTTGCTGCTTATGGTATGATAATACTACTGTTTATCTTGGAGGATATATGGATATTGTAAAGCAGCTTTTGCTGCAGCTGGTGCTGATCTTATTGAATGCTTTCTTTGCCGCGACTGAAATTGCGGTCATCTCACTCAACGAAAAAAAGGTGAGGGCACAGGCAGAGGAGGGCGATAAAAAGGCGGGTAAGATCTTGAAGATCTTGGAGGATCCTACGCGTTTTTTGTCCGCTATTCAGGTGGGCATTACGCTCGCGGGCTTTCTTGGCTCTGCGTTTGCGGCGGATAATTTTGCCGCGCGTCTGTCGGGCTTTTTGATGCGTAGCTTTGATATTCCCGTTGCGCGCGCTGCGCTGATCAACACCGTCTGTGTGGTGCTGATCACGCTGGTGCTCTCGTATTTTACGCTGGTGCTGGGTGAGCTGGTGCCTAAACGTGTGGCGATGCGCCACAAGGAAAAGCTTGCTCGCGTTGTATGCGGCTTTATAGGGGGATTGACTGTCGTATTAAAGCCGGTGATCTTTTTGTTAACCGTTTCAACCAACGGGCTGCTTCGTCTTTTCGGCATCGATCCGAGTGAAAAGGCTGAGGGCGTTTTTGAGGAGGATATCGTGATCATGCTTGATGCGGGTGCCGACGAGGGCACACTCAATGAGGACGATATCGAGTATATCAAAAACGTGTTCAAGCTCGACCGCCTGACAGCGGCTGACGTAATGACTCCACGCAACAGCATGGTGACGGTGCAATCCGATGCGAGTGAGCAGGAGATCGTTGCTACGATCGCGCGAGAGGGCTATTCCCGTATCCCTGTGTATGCACCCGACGGGGAACGTGTTCAGGGCATATTGCACGCACGCGAATATCTTCTGCATCGCGGCGAGCAGGGATTTTCGCTTGCCGACGTGTATCTTGAGCCCGTTTTTGTGCCCGAGACGGTACACCTTGACGTGCTGTTTAAGGATATGCAAAAAAATCACCGCCACATGGTCATCGTGGTCAACGAGTACGGTCACGTATCGGGCATTGTGACGATGGAGGATATCATTGAGCAGCTGGTGGGCGAGATCTGGGATGAGCAGGATGTGGCGACCGAGGAGATCGTGCAGCTTGATGAGCATACATACCGTGTGCTTTCCTGTGCCTCGCTTGAAAGCTTTTATGATTTCTTTGAGGTGGCCCCCGATGCCGATACACAGTCGACGACCTTGAACGGCTGGATCTCGGAGCGCTGTGGCTGTATTCCTGCCAAGGGCTTTTCCACTACGTATGAAAATCTGACGCTGACGGTCACGTGTGCCGATGCGCTGATGACGCATGAGCTGACGGTACGTGTTGACTCGCCGCGTGCGCAGGATGCCGACGAGGAGCTTTAAATTGCAGCGGTGGCTGACATCAGACAGCCGCCGCGCTTTTTTCTTGCATTCTGCCGTGGGGATGTGCTAAAATAAGAGTATATAACGGAGGTGCGCGATGGAAGATTTGTTTGGAATCAAGGGTAAGCTTGGTTTTGGGTGTATGCGTATGAAAAACGAGGACGGCAAGGTCGACCTTGAAGAATTTTGCAAAATGGTGGATATGTTCATCGAAAGCGGCTTTAACTATTTTGACACGGCCAGAGGTTATCTTGGGGGTGAGAGCGAAAAGGCGATCTGCGCATGCCTTACGTCGCGTTATCCGCGCGAGGCCTTTGTGCTGACCGATAAGCTTTCTGAAAACTTTTTTAAGACCGAGGCCGATATCCGCCCGTGCTTTGAGGATCAGCTGAAAAGCTGTGGCGTTTCCTACTTTGATTTTTATCTCATGCACGCTCAAAATCGCAATAACTATCAAAAGTATCGCGCGTGTCGCGCTTACGAAAACGCGCTTGCGTTCTTGGAGGAAGGAAGGATCAGGCATTTCGGCATTTCCTTTCACGACAGTGCCGACGTGCTTGAGCAGATCCTGAGTGATTATCCGCAAATTGAGGTGGTGCAGCTCCAATTCAATTACCTCGATTATGAGGATGATGCCGTGCAGAGTCGGCGCTGCTATGAGGTTTGCCGCGCCTTTGGCAAGCCTGTTTTGGTGATGGAGCCCGTTAAGGGCGGACGCCTTGCCAAGAATCTTTCCAATGCCGCCAAGGCTGAGCTTGATCTGCTGCAGGGTGGCTCATACGCGTCGTATGCGATCCGCTATGCCGCAGGCTTTGAGGGTGTTTTAACGGTGCTGTCGGGTATGGAAAACGTCGCTATGGTGGCGGATAACGTGGGCTACATGAAACATTTCAAGCCGCTTGATGCATGCGAGCAGGCGGCGGTATCACGCGTGGTGACGCTGCTGCGCGGCGAAAATACCGTGCCCTGCACGGCCTGCAAGTACTGTACCGAGGTCTGCCCCGTGGGTATCGGTATTCCCGAGATCATTAGCACGATCAATTCCATGCGCACGTCGCATTCCTGGTCTGCCAAGCATTATTATAAAATATTTACGGGTAACGCACCCCGAGCCTCGGCGTGCATCGCTTGCGGCAAGTGTGAAAAAAGCTGCCCTCAGCATTTGCCGATCCGTGAGCTGATGTGCGAGGCAGCGTCGTTATTTGAAAAGGAGTAAATATGTTAAATACCCTGAAAACGGTATTGAAAAGCGGTGATTTCACCTGTGTTATACAGCAGGGTGAGCGGCGCTATACTGCGCGTGCGCGAGGCGTGGCGCCCTTGCTGTCCTTTTATCGCTCCGGTGAGGATTTTCACGGTGCACTGGCAGCGGATAAGGTCGTGGGGGCTGCCGCCGCCTATCTTTACGTTTTGCTTGGTGTTGGGCAGGTGTACGCAGGTGTGATGAGTGAGCGTGCTGCCGCGGTCCTCACTGAGAACGGGATCCTCTTTGAGGCAGATGTGTTGGTGCCTTTGATCAAAAATCGTACAGGCGACGGCTTTTGCCCTATGGAGCGCGCCGTGTGGCATCTTTCCCTGAGCGACGCGCAGGGCGCCATTGCCGTCATTGAGACGACAATGGCGCGGCTTATCGCGAAGAAATAAAGTATTTTGACAGGTTTCGCGCACCTTTGGGGGACTTCCTCATACTATGATAACGAGGAGGGTAGCCGCGTGGCTGCGCTTTCCCGAAGGCTTTAAGGAGGAACTGTTATGAATAACTGCTTTGGTAATCTTTTTGGTGATAACTGTTGCTGGATCATTATTATCGCGCTTCTCATTCTTTGCTGCTGCTGCCATTGACCCCGTTTTGCACTTAGGCAAGAGTGAATGATCCGAGTGCGGATTATTTACTCTTGCCTAACCAAAAAAGAACCGCCTTCGGGCGGTTCTTTTTTGTGTCAGCACAAGGTACGTGGCTCGGCTTCGATATCCTCAAAGATGATGGGCGCGTCAGCCGCCCATACCGCCGTAGCCGACGATCACACATCTTTTTTTCATAACGATAAGCTCCTTTGACCGATAACGTGCTTTTGGGTGTGATTATTATAAGACAAATTAAGTGCCATTGCAAGAAATTTTGTGGGTGACAGGAGACATATTTTGCACGATTTTGGTCGGGAGATCCTTGCTTTGAGCAAAAAAATGAAAAAATTTCAAAAACCGTTGTAGCAGAGCGGTGTTATATGGTATAATTATGTTAATTATATATTGGCCGCAGGGGGCAGGAGCTGCTCCTTCTCGCGCGACCTGAAAAAACGAGGTATCTATGGCTAAAATTCCACAATCTCACATTCGCAATTTCTCTATTATTGCACATATCGACCACGGTAAATCCACCCTCGCCGACCGCTTGCTTGAGGCGACGCAGACGGTGAGCTCCCGTGAAATGGAGGAGCAGCTGCTTGATAATATGGAGCTTGAGCGCGAGCGTGGTATTACCATCAAGGCACGCGCCGTGCGCCTTTCTTATACTGCGAAAAACGGTGAGGCGTATGCACTCAATCTGATCGATACCCCCGGTCACGTGGACTTTAATTACGAGGTCTCGCGTTCTCTGAATGCTTGCGAGGGTGCCATTTTGGTGGTGGATGCGACGCAGGGCATTGAGGCGCAAACGCTGGCAAATGCCTATCTTGCCGTTGATGCCGATCTTGAGATCCTCCCCGTTATCAATAAGATCGATCTCCCCTCCGCCGATATTGACGGCGCGCGCCGTGAGATCGAGGACGTCATCGGGATCCCTGCAATGGATTGCCCTGCGGTATCCGCTAAAATGGGCATCAATATTCCCGACGTGCTGGAGCGCATCGTCACGGATATACCCGCACCTAAGGGTGATGAAAATGCCCCCTTGAAGGCATTGATCTTTGATAGCTACTACGACAGCTATCTTGGCGTGGTGGTTTACGTGCGCGTGGTGGATGGCAGGCTGAAAAGCGGCGATACCATTCGCATGATGTCCACGGGTCAGAGCTTTCAGGTGGTGGACGTCGGCGTGATGGATGCCTTTGGGCTGTCTAAGTGTGACGAGCTTTCTGCCGGTGAGGTAGGATATCTTACGGCCTCTATCAAGAGCGTGGGTGACACGCGCGTGGGCGATACGGTGACGCTGGCTGAGGCACCTGCCGATGTCCCCCTGCCCGGCTTCAAGGCCGTACAGCCTATGGTATACGCAGGTATTTATCCCGCTGACGGCTCACGCTACGGCGACCTGCGCGATGCGCTGGAAAAGCTGCGCCTCAATGATGCGGCCCTTTCCTTTGAGCCCGAGACCTCGGTGGCACTCGGATTTGGCTACCGCTGCGGCTTTTTGGGCCTTTTGCACATGGAGATCATTGAGGAGCGATTGGAGCGCG
The DNA here is from genome assembly GCA_015064125.1 of Oscillospiraceae bacterium. GTDB lineage: Bacteria > Bacillota > Clostridia > Oscillospirales > CAG-272 > Firm-07. The sequence continues at coordinate 3,447 of SVSV01000016.1, read as the reverse complement.
AGTTTAATCTTGATCTGATCACCACCGCCCCCAGCGTTATTTACGAGATCGCCAAGCGTGATGGCCAGACCCTGCGTATCGATAACCCCACCAATTACCCCGATCCCGCGGAGATCGATAAGGCGTACGAGCCTATCGTGCGCGCCTCGATCATCACCCCCACTGACTACGTAGGGGGGCTTATGGACCTGTGTCAGGACAGACGCGGCGAGTTTGTGGATATGAAATACCTTGACAGCACCCGTGTGGAGCTGCACTATCGCTTGCCTCTTAATGAGATCATTTATGACTTTTTTGATGCGCTCAAGAGCCGTTCGCGCGGCTATGCCTCGCTTGACTATGAGCTTGAGGGGTACGTTGAGAGCAAGCTGGTCAAGCTTGATTTCCTGTTAAACGGTGAGCAGGTCGATGCGCTTTCCTTTATCGTGCATGAGGAAAAGGCCTATGGGCGTGCGCGCCGCATTGCTGAAAAGCTTAAGGATAATATTCCGCGCCAGCTCTTTGAGGTGCCGATCCAGGCAGCCATCGGCTCTAAGATCATTGCCCGCGAGACCGTAAAGGCCATGCGCAAGGACGTGCTTGCCAAGTGCTACGGCGGTGATATTACCCGTAAGAAGAAGCTGCTTGAAAAGCAAAAGGAGGGCAAGAAGAAAATGCGCCAGCTCGGCTCGGTGCAGGTTTCTCCCGAGGCCTTCATGGCGGTGCTTAAGCTTGATGATGATAACTGACAAAACCAAGAAGCACAGCCCCACGCTGGGACTGTACCTGCATATTCCGTTCTGCGTGGGCAAATGTCGCTATTGCGATTTTTACTCGGCCCCTGCGGGACGCCGGATGCAGGAGCGTTACGTGGCTGCGCTGGTATCCGATCTGATCGCCACGGCGCCCAAGGCGCAGGCTTATACGGTCGACACCGTATATATCGGGGGCGGTACGCCGACCCTGCTTTCGGGGGAAAGCCTTGCGCTGCTTCTTGATACCGTGCGCGCGCATTATCGGCTGTTGCCGTGCGCTGAAATTACGGTGGAGTGTAATCCCACTACCCTCACTGACGGGCTGTTTGAATGCTTGGCGGCGGCGGGCGTCAATCGCGTCAGCATCGGCTTACAGAGCGCAAGCGAGCACGAGCTGCAGGCGCTTGGCCGCCCTCACGGCTACGGGGAATTTGTAAGGACCTACCGTGCGGCACGCGCGGCAGGTATAAAGAATATCAGCGTTGATCTGATGTTCGGCATTCCTCACCAGACGAGGGACAGCCTGCAAAGCACGCTTGATGCGGTCCTCGCCTTAGCGCCCGAGCATATTTCGGCTTACGGACTTCGCGTGGAGGAGGGCACGCCCTTTTTCGCTGTGCGTGAGGAGCTGCCGATCGCCGATGACGATACCGTGGCCGATATGCAGGAGCAGATCGCGGCTGTGCTGACGCGTGCAGGGTACCTGCACTATGAGGTCAGCAATTATGCCAAAAAGGGCTATTGCTCGCGGCATAATATGCGCTACTGGTTGGGTGCGCCTTACCTTGGCCTTGGCCCCGCTGCACACTCGTACTTCGAGGGGGTGCGCACCGCAGTGCTACCCGATACCGCGGCATACATTGCCGCGCAGGAGCAGGGGAGGGGGGCGTGTATTTGTGAGAGCCACGAGATCGGCTCACACGAAGCGCAGGAGGAATACGTGATGCTTCGTATGCGCTTGTTTGAAGGAATAGACGAGGCTGATTTCGCGGCGCGCTTTGGCGTGGAGCTTGAAAAGGCCTATGGCCCGTTTGATAAATTGCTGTCGGGTGGGCTCCTGCGCCGTGAGGACGGACGGATCGCCTTTACCGAGCGCGGCATGTACGTATCCAATGCCATTCTGTCAGATTGGCTTGATTTTGGGAGGTGATCGCTATGACGCATATTGAAAAATTTCAAAGGGAGCTGAAGGCAGGGCAGGCGGCGCTCATTTCATCCACCGCCAATTGCTTTTATCTTTCGCTTTTTAACTACTACGACGGCTATCTGCTGGTATTGCCCGACAAGGCGTTTCTTCTTACCGATTTCCGGTATGCTGAGGCCGCTGAGCGTGAGGCAGACAAGGCGTTCGACGTTCTTTGCCCGAAGGGGACGATGTTCGGTGCTGTCGCTGAGCTTTTGACCGCAAACGGTGCCAAGACACTGCTGATCGAAGAAAATCACCTCACCGTGGCGGCGCACGAGCGCCTGTCGGAGGGGCTTGCCGATACGGGCGTGCTGATCGTGGGTGGTGCCGGGAAGATCCTTACGCGCCTGCGCGCTTACAAGGACGAGCAGGAGCTGGCTGCTATGGCGCGTGCGCAGGAATTGACCGATGCCGCATTTTCGCATATTTTAAGCATCTTGACCCCTACCATGCGCGAGATCGACGTGGCGCTGGAGCTTGAGTATTTTATGCGCCGCGAGGGGGCACAGAGTATTGCCTTTCACACCATTGCCGTGTCGGGCAGCGCCTCGGCGGTGCCGCACGGTGTGCCGCGCAACAAGGTGCTGGAAAAGGGCTTTTTAACCATGGATTTTGGAGCCCGTTTCGGGGGATATTGTGCCGATATGACACGCACCGTGGTGATAGGGCGTGCCGATGCTGAGATGAAGCGCTTATATCATACCGTGCTCCAAGCTCAGCAAACGGCACTTGATATGGCGGCGTGCGGTGTGTCCTGTTGGGCACTTGACCTTGCTGCCCGTTCGATCATTGACGGCGCAGGATATGAGGGGTGCTTTGGTCACGCGCTCGGTCACGGTGTCGGCATCGCGGTGCACGAGGAACCGCGCCTTTCCTCAAAGGCCCCGGCCGAGACACTTCTTGAACGGGGGCACGTGGTGACGGTGGAGCCGGGCATTTATCAAAAGGGACGCTATGGGTGCCGTATTGAGGATATGATCGCTGTGATGCCCGATGGACGCGTGCATAATTTCACTAAGAGCACCAAGGAATTGATTGAAATTTGATGGATATTTTAATTATTTCGGATACGCACGGTAGGGCCGAACGCCTTGCTGAGGTGCTGCGCCGCACGGGCGCTGACGTGCTGCTGTTTTTGGGCGACGGATTGCGTGATCTTGGCGTGGTAGACGAGGGCGTCACGGTGCGTGCCGTGCGCGGTAATTGCGATTGGTCTGCGATGGCCGATGCGCCCGAGCTGCGCCTTGAAATATTTGGCGGTGTGCGGATCCTGATGATGCACGGGCACCGTTATAACGTGAAGGGTGGCATTGAGGGGGCGCTTGCCGTTGCCGCTGAAAACGAAGCCGACGTACTGTTATACGGTCATACGCACGTGCCCCTTGAAAAGACCCTTTCCGTAGCCGCACGGGAACCGAACCCACAAGCCCTGCGGCAATAAATTTTCGCGTCTTTTGACGCGTCAAGCCTTGAAAAGTCCACACTTGTCTTCACCTTGCCACGGCAAAATCCATCAAAAATTTATTC
>SVSV01000015.1 GCA_015064125.1 Oscillospiraceae bacterium | reverse complement strand
CTGAGTGACACGACTTGAACGTGCGGCCTCTACCACCCCAAGGTAGCGCGCTACCAACTGCGCCACACCCAGATTTTCTGCGACCTACATATTTTAGCACAAAGAATATAGATTGTCAAGGGTTTTTTGAAATTTTTTTTGTTTTGTTCAAAAAGCAGATTTCGGGCAATTTTTTCACGCTTTTTCTTGCTTTTTGCCATGCTTTTCGCTATACTATAGACAAGCTCGTATCACCAAGGAGGTAAACTTTGATGATTTCCTTTTATCTGATTTATTTAATAGCACTGAGCGTTATCACGCTGATACTGTATGGCGCTGATAAGCGCCGCGCGCGGGCAAATGCTTGGCGTATCCCTGAAAGGGTGCTGCTTGGCGCTTCCCTTCTTGGCGGTGCTGTTGGCGGCCTGCTGGGCATGCGGCTCTTTCGCCACAAAACAAAGCATTGGTATTTCACCGCTATCAACGTAATAGGGCTTATTTTGCATGCCGTGTTGCTGTTTTTGCTGATCACCAACGTTTAAAGGGGCACCGCAAAGCAATAAAAAAAGCGCCTTGCGGCGCTTTTTTTATTGTGCCTGCGCCTTGCGAAGCTCAAGGTCAAGCCAGGTCATACCCAGCGTAAATGCATCGTGCAGGCTTGCCTTATCACCCTGCTTAATGATCTTATTCGGATCCTTTGCATCTACCACCTGGATCAACACCTTGTTGGGTACACGGGCATCGCCCTCACCCTCATAGCTCATAATATCAAGGCACAGCACGCAGGGGTCATTATTCAGGTCGCCGTAAATGATGGTATCATTTTCGCGCACCATAGGCTTGCCCTGGTACATCAAATACTCACCCTCAACCTTTTTTCTCGTATCTGCCATTATAAAGCCTCCCAGCCAAAAGTTCTACATAGTAGTATACCACGTAATGCGATAAAAGTCAAGCGATTTACAAAATATGGAAAGATCAAATCAAATAAGGCTTTGCGGTTTGTAGGGCATGCGGTGAGAGCCTGCCCTCACAACACAGCGCATACAGCCCATCGCTAACCTGCGCCAGCTCGCGCTGACGGGCAGCAGACACGCCAAGTCCTGCAATATCGGCCTGCTTGGTGACAACGGGAATGATACGGCGGCGTGCGGTTTCATTTAAAAATTCCCGTCCACGCGCGTTCGCGGCCAACAACCGCAAATAAACGGGATGAGTGGCAAGGTCGCTGTGGCGCACACCTGCCAGCATATACAGCAGCGCACGGCGGATCCTTCCGTCGGTATACCGTTTGGTCGCGGCGGCTTGGCAAAGCGATTCATAATCACCTGCCACGTGTGCCGCCTTTACAAGGCGCTGACAAAGCCCACCGCTGCAATCGGCTGTTTCTTCAAAAAACTCATTTTTGTCCCCGTACGCGCGCAAAAGCGCCAGCATAGGCGCACCGAGGCGTGCGATTTTCGCAATACCGTATTCGGCCTTTGCCGCACGAAACACCTCTTGCACAGCAGATGGCAGATACGGTGCAATATCCGTCCCCTCACCAAGCGCCAGCCGCAGGGCGGCAGCTGAGGGGTATCCCCCGTTTTCCAATACCGTTTGGCGATATTCCGCCCCCTCCCGTCGAAGCACGAAGGGCGTCAGCTGCGGCGCCTCCTGTGCCATAGCTCGCAAATACTCTACCCCAAGAATATCATTGGATGAGATCTGTGTGCCAAGCGCAGCAAAGTATGCTGCGGCATCCCCTATATTTTGCGCCCCGTTGACCGCCCTTTGACGATAATAGCCATCAGGCGCAGCCTGCGCTAACGCCTGCAGAGTCTTGACATCCGCGCTTTCGCTACCAAATGCCAACGTATCAACGCCGAGCGCACCCAAGGCACGCACCCCTGCGGTTGCAAAGTAGCGTGCTGATGCGGCACAAAACGGGAAGGGTAGCTCTAACACAAGGTCTGCGCCTGCGGCCACTGCCATAGCGGCACGCGCGATCGGCGGCAGGACGGCAGCCTCACCGCGCTGTGTAAAATTACCGCTCATCAGACAAACAACGGTGTCAGCACCGCGCACGGCACGCAATAAATGCAGATGCCCCCCATGAAAAGGATTATATTCGCAAATAATACCAACGTGCTTCATGCTTACTCCTCTAAAAATTTGCTTTTTTTAACAGAAATATTGAAAATATCTTTTGTATGTGTTATACTATAGTGTAATGCATTTATACTTTAACATTTACGGAGGTTATACTTATGAACGTACTGGTTGTAAACGCGGGCTCAAGCTCACTGAAATATCAGCTTTTTGACACCAATACCGACACGGTCTTTGCAAAGGGTATTTGCGAGCGTATCGGCACAGACGGTGCGGGCATTGATCATAAGCAGCTGATGAAGGGCTTGAGGATCGAGGAAAAACGCCCCATGAAAAATCATGCCGAGGCCATGAGCATCGTTGTAGAAAAGCTGCTTGACGCCACCTACGGTTGCATTTCATCGATGGAGGAAATCGAGGCCGTTGGCCACCGCGTGGTGCACGGTGGCGCCTTCTTCTCTGAATCCATGCTCCTGAGTGACGACGTGCTGGCAAAGCTGCGTCAGTGCAACGACTTCGCCCCCCTACACACCCCTGCACACATTCAGGGCATTGAGGGATGCCTTGCCGTCATGCCCGACAAGCCCCAGGTGCTGGTATTTGACACTGCCTTCCATCAAACCATGAAGCCCGAGGCCTTTACCTATGCTCTGCCCTATGAGCTTTACCGTGACTATGGCGTGCGCCGCTACGGTGCACACGGCACCTCTCACCGCTTTGTTGCGGGCGAGATGCTGAAGATCCTTGGCCGCACCGAGGGCACCAAGATCGTCACCTGCCATATCGGCAACGGCTCCTCCATTTCGGCTATTAAGGACGGCAAGGTGGTAGACACCTCGATGGGCTTTACCCCCTTGGCAGGCGTAGAAATGGGCACCCGTTGCGGTGATATTGACCCCGCAATCGTTCCCTTTATGATGGAAAAGCTGAATCTCACCCCCGCTGAGGTCAGCGATCTGATGAACAAAAAATCCGGCTTCCTTGGCGTGACCGGCGGTTATTCCTCCGACTCGCGCGACCTTGAAAAGGCCGTGGAGGAGGGCCCCGCTAACCCCCACTACGAGCAAGCCGATCTTGCCATCAACATCCTCAAGCTGCAGCTGAAAAAGCTGATCGGCGCTTACGCCGCTGAGATGAACGGTCTTGACGCCATCGTATTTACCGCAGGCATTGGTGAAAACAACCCCCGTCTGCGCGAAATCGTTTGCGAGGACATGAGCTATTTCGGGATCGAGCTCGACAAAGAGCTGAACGCGAAGATGCTTCGTCAGCCCAATATCGTCAAGCTCTCGACCGACGCTTCTCGCGTGGCAGTGTATCTCATTCCCACCAACGAGGAGCTGCTGATCGCACGCGACACCGAGGCTTTGGTAAAGGCCGCAAAATAATTTATTTACCCTATTTAGTATAACACAGGCCGCGCCGTTTGGCAAGCCTGCAAAAGGAGATAATATGAGCAAAAAATTAAATAAGCTGCAAAGCTTTCAGGGTGTAACGGGCCCGGTCGTCACGATCGTGATGGATGGTGTAGGCCTTGCCCCCGACACCGCCGGCAACGCTGTTGCCACTGCCTACACCCCCGTGCTTGACATGCTGATGAGCAAATACCCCACCGTAAGCCTCAAGGCACACGGCACCGCCGTCGGTCTTCCCTCCGACGACGATATGGGCAACTCCGAGGTTGGTCACAACGCCCTCGGTGCAGGCCAGGTATTTGCACAGGGCGCCAAGCTGGTTTCCAACTCGATCGAAAGCGGCAAAATGTTCGCTTCCGCCACCTGGCAGGAGCTGATCGGCAACGTAAAGACCTCGGGGGGCGTGCTGCACTTCCTCGGCCTCTTTTCCGACGGTAACGTGCACTCGCACATCGATCACCTCAAGGCTATGGTACGCCAGGCAAAGGCTGAGGGCATCAAGTGCGTGCGCATCCACACACTGATCGACGGACGTGACGTTGGTGAGACCTCTGCGCTTGAATATATCGATCCGTTTGAGGCTTTCCTTGCTGACCTCAATGATGAGGGCTTTGACGCTGCGATCGCCAGCGGCGGCGGCCGTATGACGATCACGATGGACCGCTATGAGGCCAACTGGGCAATGGTCGAGCTTGGCTGGAAGACGCATGTGCTGGGTGAGGGACGTCAGTTTACCTCTGCCGCCGAGGCTGTAAAGACCTACCGTGAGGAATCCAAGGTCATCGACCAGGATCTGCCTCCCTTTGTTATTGCTAAGGACGGCAAGCCGCTGGGTACTGTAAACGACGGCGACAGCGTCATTTTCTACAACTTCCGCGGCGACCGCTCGATTGAAATTTCCAAAGCCTTTGACGGCGGCGACGAATTTGATAAATTTGACCGCGTACGCGTGCCCCATGTAGTCTACGCAGGCATGCTGGAATATGACGGCGACCTGCACATTCCGAAGAAATATCTGGTATCTCCCCCCGAGATCACCAATACGATGAGCGAATACCTTGCCAATACGGGTGTCGCGCAGCTGGCCATCTCCGAAACGCAGAAATACGGTCACGTGACGTACTTCTGGAACGGCAACAAGTCTGGCAAATTCAGCGAGGAGCTGGAAACCTATATTGAGATCCCCTCTGACGTGGTGCCCTTTGAGCAACGCCCGTGGATGAAGTGTGCTGAGATCACCGATAAGCTCATCGAGTGCCTTGAGGGCGGCAAATACAAGTATTTGCGCGTGAACTTCCCCAACGGCGATATGGTGGGCCATACCGGCAGCCTTGCCGCCACCCGTTGCTCGATGGAAGCACTGGATCTCCAGCTTGGGCGTCTGCTGCCTGTCATTGACCGCCTTGGTGGCGTAGCACTCATTACCGCCGACCACGGTAACGCCGATGAAATGTACGAAACCGACAAGAAGGGGCAGCCCAAGGTAGGCAAGGACGGCTCCTACAAGGCCAAGACCAGCCATACCCTGAATCGCGTGCCCTGCATCATTTACGACAACACCCCCGCTAAGGACGCTTATACCGTCAGGGCAGACGAGGGGCAGTTCGGTCTTTCCAACGTGGCTGCCACGATGGTCAACCTGCTGGGCTATGAGGCACCCGACATGTGGGATCACTCCATCATCTCGGTAAAATAAACCCGAAATAAAATCGCACCGCGCCATTCATAGAAAATGGCGCGGTGTTCTTTTTTCTCAATATTCCAATTTTAAATATAAAATTTCCAAGTTTCGATTTTGATGCACTTTGATTTTTCTAAAAAAAGAAAAACGGCTTGCACAAAGCGCAAGCCGTTTTTTATCTTATCTTCTCTTTTCGGCAACCTCAAGCAAAACGTCAGCAAGGAACGCATCAATACTCTGCACGCCCTTATCGCCGTCGCGGCGAGAGCGTACAGCCACAGTGCCTGCATTCATCTCGTTATCACCGATCACCAGCATGTAGGGCACCTTCTCAAGCTGCGTGTTGCGGATCTTCTTACCGATCGTTTCGTTGCGATCGTCAACCTCAACGCGCAAGCCCTTAGCTGCCAGCTGCTTTTTCACCTCATACGCATAATCAATATGCTCGTCACCGATCGGCAGGATACGGACCTGCTCAGGCGACATCCACGTGGGCAGGGCGCCTGCAAAACGCTCAATGAGGTAGGCAAGCGTGCGCTCGTAGCAGCCAAGCGAGGTGCGATGAATGATATAAGGCGTTTTCACCTGTCCGTCGCTATCGACGTATTCCATACCAAACTTCTCGGCAAGCAGCATATCGATCTGAATGGTAACGATGGTATCCTCCTTACCAAATACGTTCTTATACTGGATATCGAGCTTCGGGCCGTAGAAGGCAGCCTCATCAATGCCGATCTCATACTTCACGTCAAGCTTATCAAGAATATCCTTCATAACCGACTGCGCATGCTCCCATTGCTCGGCAGTGCCTTCGTATTTTATGCCTGCACGGGCAGGATCCCACTGCGAGAAGCGGAAGCTGCAGTTTTCAAGCATACCAACAGTGTCAAGCACGTATTTGGCAAGCTCAAGGCAGCCGTGGAATTCCTCCTCCAGCTGCTCGGGGCGAAGCACAAGGTGCCCCTCGGAGATCGTAAACTGGCGCACGCGAATAAGGCCGTGCATCTCGCCGCTATCCTCATTACGGAAAAGCGTTGAAGTCTCGCCGAGTCGCATCGGGAGCTCGCGGTAGGAGCGTTTTTTGTTTAAGAACACCTGATACTGGAACGGGCACGTCATCGGGCGCAGCGCAAAGCACTCCTTGGTTTCGTCGTCAGCATCACCAAGAATAAACATGCCGTCGCGGTAGTGATCCCAGTGACCCGAAATACGGTAAAGATCGCGCTTGGCCATCAGGGGCGTTTTGGTCAGCAAATAACCGCGCTTTTGCTCCTCGTCCTCGATCCAGCGCTGCAGGATCTGGATCGTACGCGCACCCTTCGGGAGTAAAATCGGCAAGCCCTGACCGATAGAATCAACGGTAGTAAAATACTCAAGCTCACGGCCGATCTTATTGTGATCGCGCTTTTTGGCCTCCTCCAGTGCCTCAAGATGCGCCTTCAGCTCCTCCTTGGTGGGGAACGCCACGCCGTATACGCGCTGAAGCATCTTGTTGCTCTGATCACCCTTCCAATAAGCACCTGTGCACTGCGTGAGCTTCACAGCCTTAACAGCGCCCGTTGAAAAGATGTGCGGACCCGCACAAAGGTCAACGAACTCACCCTGACGGTAGAAGCTGATGACAGCGTCCTCGGGCAGCTCATTGATCAGCTGCACCTTATAGGGCTCATCCTTCTCACGCATCAGCGCCAACGCCTCCTCGCGGGGAAGCTCAAAGCGTTCAATGAGCAGGTTCTCCTTGACGATCTTCTTCATTTCACTCTCAAGTGCCGCCAGCACCTCCGCAGTGAAAGGAATTTCACTGTCAAAATCATAGTAAAAGCCACTTTCAATAGCGGGGCCGATGGTCAGCTTTGCGGCGGGATACAGACGCTTCACAGCCTGTGCCAGCACGTGTGCAGCACTGTGGTTAAACACGTGCTTGCCTGCAGCACTCTCGCAGGTAAGCAGCTTGACCTCGGCATCGGCATCAAGCATCCGCGTCATACCGACCACAGTGCCGTTTACCTCAGCAGCTACGTGCGCGCGGCTGACGAGCTCAGCTGCGCGGGCAGCATCAAACACCGAAAGCGGTGCTTCAAATTCCATTACTTTTTCGGGAAATACGACCTTAAACATATTTATTCTCCTTTAGAAATTATAAAAGCAAAGCACCCCGAGCAGGGGGCGCCAAAAGGGCCTTCCTGTTCGGGGTGCGATCATCACACGGTTCCACCCGAGCGTTTCACTCAAAGTTTTATGAAAGAGAGCGCTTGGGCGGTACTGTTGCAGCATAACACAAGAACGTTTCAGCCGTGCGTTCTCTCTCTGTAGAGCCTTTGCTGTAAAGCGTGTTCCAAGCACATGGATCATTTGCGGCGGCGGTTATATTCGCTGCGCGGATTAATGAAGTTGCGCCAATCAAGATCGCCGCGGTCAAGAGCGGTCACAAGCGCCTCTGCGGTAGCAATATTGGTAGCAACGGGGATATTATAACGGTCGCAAGCAAGAAGAAGCTCCTGCGTTTTTTCATCGTCATACGCAGCCTCGGGGCGCGTATCGCGGAAATACAGCAATATATCGATCTCATTATACGCAATGCGCGTGGCGATCTGCTGCTCGCCCCCCTGCTCACCCGTGAGTAGCTTTTCGATCGTCAGACCGGTTGCCTCGGAAATGTACTTCGCGGTAATGCTGGTGGCGCACAAATTGTGCTTACTGAGAACACCGCAATAGGCAATGCAAAACTGTGTCATCAGTTCTTTTTTCATATCTGCCGCAATAATGGCAATCTCCATGTTTCGCACCTTCCTTCCGTCGATGGTCAATTCATAGTTGCAAAACACAATCTATTGTATGTAATTATAGCACATAACATATTCAACTGTCAATGATATTTATTACATTTTTGCATAAAAAAACACGCGCACCTGCGCGCGCGTGTTTTTTTATGTGAAATTATTCCTCAACGGGAGCCTCGTCGGCTACGTCCTCGGGCATAGCAGCCTCAGCTGCAGCAACCTCCTCAAGCAGGGCGCGGATCGAAAGGCTTACCTTCTGCTTCTCGTTGTCGATCTCAATGATCTTAGCGTCAACAGACTGACCGATCTCAAGCACGTCAGCAGGCTTGCCGATACGCGTCATCGCGATCTGGGAAATATGGATCAGACCGTCAACACCGTCGATGATCTCAGCAAATGCACCGAAGGGCATCATGCTAACGATCTTAACGGGCACCACGTCACCGACCTGGCACTTGTTCGTAAAGATGAACCAGGGGTTGCTCTCCTCAGTCTTGTAACCAAGAGAGATGCGCTTCTTTTCACGGTCAAAGGACTTAACAAATACGGTAACGGTATCACCGATGGCAAGAACCTCAGCGGGGCTCTTGATGTGCTTCCAGGAAAGCTCGCTGGTGTGCACCATGCCGTCAACACCGCCAAGATCAACGAAAGCACCGTAAGAGGTCATGCTCTTTACCACACCGGTATAGGTCTTGCCCTCCTCGATAGCACCCCAGAACTCCTCCTCCTGCGCACGGCGCTCCTCGCGCAGTACAACGCGGATCGAGCCGATGGCCTTATGGCCCTGGTCCTTGGTCTCGATCACCTTGAACTTCACGTTAGTGCCCTTCAGGGGAGAAAGGTCGCCGTCCTTGGCCACACCGGTCTGCGATGCGGGAATGAATACGCGGCTACCAAATACAAACACAGTAACGCCACCCTTTACGACCTCGGAAACGGTAGCCTCAAGCACGTCGCCTGCCTCTTTTGCAGCAACGACCTTTTCCCAGTTCTTGCCGGAATCCACGCGGCGCTTATCAAGCTCGGCTACGCCCTCAATGTCGCTTACGCGAATCACCTTAGCCTCGATGGTGTCGCCCACCTTGAACTGCTCAGTCAGCTTTACAGCAGGATCATCACTCACGCGATCGGCTTTGATGTAGCCGGTCACGCCTGCGCCGAGATCCAGCTGCAGTTCAGTGTCGGACACGTGAGACACGGTACCGGTAACGATTGCTCCTGTATGTAAATTTTTGACTTCAGTTTCTTCAAGAAGTTTTGCAAAGTTTTCTGCTTCAGTCATTGTTTTATATACCTCCTCAATGATTTCCCGCGGGGTCGATGCTCCCGCCACAATACCCACTTTGCGATGGGTTAATGAAAACGTCTTCACCAACGGCAGGTGCGATGCACCGCACACACGCAGCGTGCTCGGGCAGATCGCTTGACAAATATCGAAAAGCTTTGCAGTGTTGGAGCTTTCCGTGCCGCCAATAACGATCATACCGTCACAAACCGCGGCAAGCTCGGCCGCCTCCGTTTGTCGGGAATCCGTAACATTACATATTGTATCAAAAATTAAAGCATTTGTACAGCCCTTTTTTAAAAGTTTTTGACATTTTTTCCATTCTGTTAAATTTTGCGTCGTTTGTGCCACCATTATGGGAGTTTTTGACGAAAATTTACAAAGAAAACCGTCATCAAGCGCCGCTTGCAGCTCGCCGCTGTCGGCAAAAACGTATTTTTCGCCCGCAAAACAGCTCATAAATCCCTCCACCTCAGGATGTGAGCGGTTGCCAATACCGATAAATACATAGCCCCCCTCACCGCCGCCGTCAGAATATCTTTCCGCAATACGGTGGATCTTGGTCACAAACGGACAGGTGCAGTCTACAAACGAAAAACCGGGATGTACGGCAGCAAGCTCCTCAAGCAGCCCTCGTGTTTGCACGCTGATACCGTGCGCACGCACAAAGACCGTCACAGGCGCTTCTTCGTCGGCCTCGGCAGCAAGCTGTGGCAGATCATCAGCCATAACGGCAACAACACCCCGCGCCGCAAGCATAGCGTTATATTCTTCGTTATGGATCAAATGCCCAAGGGTAAAAATGCGCTCATTCGCCCGACGCGCTTTCATGCGCGCATGCAGGCGCTCTGTCGCTGCGCGGACACCCGGGCAAAAGCCCGCGTTCTCGGCAATAATGACCTCGCTCATTTTACACCGTCACCGAGGCTGCAGATCTCAGCATATACCGCCTCGGATATACGCGCGTATTCTCCTGCCTTCTCACTGTCATATGCAAAGCGCTCAAAGGGGATGGGCTCGCCGATGACCACTGTCACGCGGCGAAAGAGCTTCCACGTATAATTTTTCATTTTGATGTGTACAGGCAGAATTTGCGCGCCTGCGTGCGCAGCGATCATCGCAGCGCCCGTTTTTACACGGCACTCACGCGGATCCTTGCCTGCACAGCGCGTGCCCTGCGGAAACATACCGACACTGTATCCGTTTTCAAGCAGCTTGATCGTGCGCTTGATAGCGCCCACATCGCCCTTGCCGCGCGACACGGGATACGCACCCAGCCAACGCACCAGATGCCTTAACACCGGCACGCGGAAAAGCTCGGCCTTAGCCATGAAATGCGGCTGCTGACGCCGCAACGCAATACAGAGAAAGACCGCATCAAGCACGGTCTGATGATTGCCGCACACAAGATAAGGACCCTGTGACTTCCCGGGCTCGTTCTTGCGGCCAACGACCTTTACACGGAACAAAAGCTTTGCAGGGATCACCAGCAGGGTGCGAATGATGACGTAAAAAGCACTTTTCATACCGTTCCCCCACATTTTTCGCGAATGATATCAAGCACAGCCGCAACATTCTCCTCGATCGTCATGGAAGAATTGTCTAAAAGCAAGGCGTCGGGTGCCGCTACGGCAGGTGCCACGGCACGCGTGCTGTCATTGTAGTCACGCTCGATCATTTCGCGCAGCACGTCCTCATACCTTGCATCAATGCCCTTGGCAAGCAGCTCCTTGGTGCGGCGCTCGGCGCGTGCCTCGTTAGATGCAGTCATAAAAATTTTCACGTCGGCATCAGGCAGGATCACCGTGCCGATATCACGGCCATCCATGATCACACTGTTTTTAGCGGCGATATCACGCTGGGTATCAAGCAGGAAGGTGCGCACCTCAGGCACAGCGGATACTGCCGAGGCGTACATCGAGATCTCAGGCTCGCGAATGCGGTCGCCAAGGTCCTCGCCGTTCAGATACACGTGCTGAGCACCGTTTTCATAGCGCACCTCAATAGCGATCTCGGGCAGGCAGGAAATGATGCCTGCAATATTATCACGGGAAAAGCCCTTGCTGCGCACGTAATAGCCGATGGTGCGATAAAGTGCACCCGTGTCAACGTACACAATGCCAAGGCGTGCGGCAACAGCCTTTGCAATGCTGCTTTTACCTGCCCCGCTGGGACCGTCAATGGCAATTTTGATCATAGTGTTTCTCCTTTTCGATCATCGGCAGCCAGTGCGGCGCTTTCGCCTGCCAGCACGGCCGTGGAAAATGCGATCTGCAGATTAAACCCACCCGTATATGCATCAAGATCAAGCACTTCGCCCGCAAAATACAGACCCCGTACCAGCTTTGATTCCATCGTTTTGGGTGAAACCTCACCAAGCGACACGCCGCCCTTGGTGATAATGGCCTCGTCGATCGGGCGCGTGCCTCGCACCGTCACGGGCAAGCTCTTTAAGAGTGAGAGCAATCCCGCGCGCTCCTCCTTGGTAATAGCATTGACCTTTTTGTGCCGGTCAATTCCCGAGCGCGCCACCAGAGGCGCTATCAGCTTTTGCGGCAAAAGGTCGCAAAGCGCGTTGGCAAAATCGCGATTTTGATATTTTTTAAAATCCGAAAGCAAGCGGGCATCAAGTGTTTTTTCGTCAAGCGCGGGCTTTAGATCTATATGCGCCACGTAACGCCCGCGCTCCATGGGTGTAAGATGCGCCGAGGCAGAGAGCACCAACGGGCCCGAAAGACCGTAATGCGCAAACAGCAGCTCACCGAAATCCTCAAACACGGCTTTACCCGTTTTCGTATCCCGCACGCTCAGGCGCACGTTACGTAGCGAAAGGCCCTGCACGCTCGCACAAAAGTGCCCCTCCTCCACCAGCGGCACCAACGAAGGTGTAGGTGGCACCACCGTGTGCCCAAGGGCACGCGCAAACGTATAACCGTCACCCGTCGAGCCGGTTTTTGGGTAAGAGGCGCCGCCCGTTGCCACGACAACAGCATCAAAGCGCTGCATCTCCCCTGCGGTCCTAACCCCCACGATACGGCCGTTTTCCGCAAGCAGGCCCTGTACGGTACCGTGGCAGATCTTCACACCCGTGCGGCGACATTCGCGCACCAATGCCTCCACCACGTCAGCGGCCTTATCGGATACAGGAAACACGCGATTGCCGCGCTCGACCTTCAAGGGTACACCGAGCTCCTCAAAAAAGGCCTCGGTATCCTCGGCGGAAAAGCGCCCCCATGCGGAATACAAAAAGCGTGCATTACCCGTCACGTTAGCAAAAAAGACGTCACGTGTACAATGATTGGTAACGTTACAGCGCCCCTTGCCCGTAATACGAAGCTTAAAGCCAAGCCGCTCGTTTTTTTCAAAAAGCGTTACCTCGGCACCAAGACGCGCGGCATGAATGGCCGCCATAAGGCCGGCGGCACCGCCGCCGACCACAGCAATACGAGGGGATACGGTATCAGTTATTTTTGTCATAGACATCATACTCGTCCCAGATATTCTCAAGGCGATGCAGGCGCTTGGTGACCTCGTCTTGCTTACACATGGAGACCGAGACGACCATCGCATTGATAATGCTAAGAGGCGCCACCAGAGAATCTACGAAGGAGGCCATGTCGCTGTGCGCGGTCAAGAGCTGATCGCTATCAGTGGCAAGCGGCGAATCTGCACTATCGGTCAGCGCCACAACGTCGGCCCCTGCACGGTGGGCAAATTCCACCGCACGCACCGTACGCTTGGAATAACGCGGGAAGCTGATGGCGATCAGCACGTCCTCAGGGCCGATATCCAGCAGCTGCTCGAAGATCTCAGTGCCCGTCGTACCCGCAACAGGGCGCACGTTATCAAACATCATGCGAAAATTGAAGGTTAAGAAATCAGCAAGAGAGGCGGCGGAGCGCACACCGAGAATATAGATATTGCGTGCCGACACGATCTTTTCCACCGCCGCATAAAAGGCCTGGCGGTCAATAGCATCCAGCGTATGACGGATCTTCTCCGCATCGCCGAGCAGCACCTTGTCAAGCACGGTATCCTTATCCATAAGATTATCCGCGACGGCCATGCGCTGCGCAGCTGTCAGATTGGTGCGTGTCAGCTCACGCAGGGCGCGCTGCATTTCGGGATAGCCCTCAAAGCCGAGCTCGTTGGCAAAGCGCACCACCGTCGACTCGGAAACCTCAACCAAGGCACCAAGCTTAGAGGCGGTGAGGAAAGCCGCGCGATCATAATGCTGCAAGATATACTGCGCAATCAAGCGCTGACCCTTTGAAAACTCGGACATGCGCTCCGTCATTTGTTGGAGAAGATTCTGCTTCATAACGCTCCTTTGCGACGCCCTCTCGGGCCGCGATTTAATGTATATCGATATTATATTTTATATCAAAGCATAAGAAAAGTCAATAGCCACACAAAATTTTGGCCCCGCGATACCGTGCACAGCCACACGTCAATTCGCAATATTTGTCGAAATATTATACATCTGTTTTTTTGCTCTTGACAATTTTTTCAAAGCATGCTATACTATATCGGTAAAGACAGTGACCGAAAGAGTAAGCGTGATATTGCCGCACAGAGAGCCGTTGGTTGGTGAAAAACGGAGGGTGAATGGCGCTGAAGTACATTCGCGAGTTGCGCACCGAAAGGCTTGTGTCCCGGTAGGCTGCGACGGTATTGCCCGTTACGCAAGGGCGGCCCCGTGCCGCATGAGATGCCGCCACACGTGGCGGTAACAGAGGTGGTACCGCGTTCACTCGCCCTCTTGCCATTTGGCAGGGGCGTTTTTTATTTTATCAACACAAAAAGGAGAATAGATGATGCAAATTTATGAAGAATTGGTAGCGCGCGGCCTCATTGCACAGGTCACCGACGAGGAAGAGATCCGTGAGCTGGTCAACACAGGCAAGGCAACCTTTTACATTGGCTTTGACCCGACGGCAGATTCGCTGCACGTAGGCCACTTTATGGCACTTTGCCTGATGAAGCGCCTGCAAATGGCAGGCAACAAGCCCGTTGTGCTGATCGGTGGCGGCACGGCCATGATCGGCGACCCCTCGGGCCGCACCGATATGCGTAAAATGATGACGCGCGAGACCATTGACCATAACGTCGCCTGCTTTAAAAAGCAGATGTCGCGCTTTATTGATTTTGACAATGCCATTCTTGTCAATAACGCCGACTGGCTGATGGACCTCAATTATATCGACGTGCTGCGTGACGTGGGGGCGTGCTTCTCGGTAAATAAAATGCTCTCTGCCGAGTGCTACAAGCAGCGCATGGAAAAGGGCCTTTCCTTCCTTGAATTCAACTATATGATCATGCAGTCCTATGACTTCTATCATCTTTTCAAGACCTACAACTGCAATATGCAGTTTGGCGGCGACGACCAGTGGTCGAATATGCTGGGCGGCACTGAGCTGATCCGCAAAAAGCTCGGCAAGGATGCTTACGCAATGACCATTACCCTGCTACTCAACTCCGAGGGCAAAAAGATGGGCAAGACCGCCAGCGGTGCCGTTTGGCTCGATCCCGAAAAGACCACCCCTTACGAATTCTATCAGTACTGGCGCAACGTCGGCGATGCTGACGTTTTGAAGTGTATCCGCATGCTGACCTTCCTGCCTGTTGAAGAAATTGACAAGATGGATACCTGGCAGGGTGAGCAGCTGAACCACGCCAAGGAAATTCTTGCCTTTGAGCTGACCAAGCTCGTGCACGGCGAGGAGGAGGCCGCCAAGGCCGAGGCCGCCGCCAAGGCACTGTTTGGTGCAGGATCTGCCGCTGATGCACCCACGACCGAGCTTGGTGACGACGATTTTACCGACGGCAAGATCGATATCCTCACCCTGCTTGTAAAATGCGAGCTGTGTGCCTCCAAGTCCGAGGCACGCCGCAACGTACAGCAAGGGGGCGTGACGGTAGAAAACGACAAGGTGACCGACTTCACCAAGACCTACACCAAGGCAGAGCTGGCAGACGGCCTGCTCGTGAAGCGCGGCAAGAAGAGCTACCGCCGTGCAGTAGCAAAATAAAAGCATTTTCACACAAAACAAAAACGTGAAATAAAGGGAACGTCGGTGCCGATGGCACCGACGTTCCCTTTGTTTTATGCCCTTTTTCACACGCAACAAAATGCAAAAAGTGAATTTTGTTATATAATTGGCGACGATACTACAAGAATTATAACGAAAAATATACTATAATTCAAATATAAAGTGGGATACGCCAAAAATTCAGGAGGATCATCATGACAAGCGCACAGCTTATTGAACGTTATCTATCATCGGCTTAGCAAGAAAGCCGCCAACTACCGCGCGTGTGCCACGTTCGGCCCGCTTTTTAAAAATTACATATCAGCATAAATATTGCGACATGTGAGATTAAAAAATGTTCTTGACCGCCCCCTTACAGGTGCGATATAATCAAATTAAAAGGAGCAACACTTATGAAATTCATGGAACTTCGCGAACAGCTTTGTGACGTTTGTCACAAGATGTGGCAGCTTGGCTGGGTTGCCGCAAACGACGGCAACGTGACCGTCAAGCTCCCCGACGGCAATTTCCTTGCCACCCCCACGGGATACAGCAAAAGCTTCATCACCCCTGACAAGCTTGTCATCATCGACAGCGAGGGCAAGGTGGTAGAGGCTGAGGGCAGCTACAAGCCCTCAAGCGAGATCAAAATGCACCTGCGCTGCTACCGTGAGCGCCCCGACGTCGGCGCCGTGGTACACGCCCATCCCCCGACGGCAACGGGCTATGCCGTAGCAGGAAAAAGTCTTGATGAGTATTCCATGATCGAAACCGTCATTGCTATCGGCTCCATTCCCCTTACCCCCTATGGCACTCCCAGCACCGATGAGGTGCCCGAGGCCATCACCCCCTATCTACCCTCACACGACGTGTTCTTGCTGCAAAATCACGGCGCACTGACGGTCGGTGCCGACCTGATCACAGCATATTACCGCATGGAGACCCTTGAGCTCTTTGCCAAGATCTCCTTAACCGCACATCTGCTTGGCGGTGCTAAGGAAATTGAAAAGCCCCAGATCGACAAGCTGCTTGACCTGCGTGAAAATTATTATCACGTCACAGGAAAACACCCCGGCTATAAACACTACAACAAATAAAGGAGAGCATTATGCCCATCTGTCTTGCCATTGACATCGGCGCCTCAAGCGGCCGCCATCTGTTAGGAGAGCTTGAAAACGGAAAACTGAAAACCACCGAGGTCTACCGCTTTGAAAACGGTATGAAGTCGGAAAACGGAAGCCTTACGTGGGATATCGGGGCTCTGACGGAGCACGTCATTGCGGGTATTGCCGCTTGCCGTGCACTCGGTAAAACGCCCGACACGGTTTCGATCGATACGTGGGGTGTTGACTACGTTTTGCTTGACAGCGAGGCCAGGGAGATCCTGCCCTGCTACGCCTACCGCGACAGCCGCACCGAAAAAATGCCCGAGGAGGTCTTCCGTACCGTACCCGAGGAGGTGCTTTATCGCCACACGGGTATTCAAAAGCAGACCTATAACACGCTGTATCAGCTGATGGCAGACAAAAAGGCGGGACGCCTTGAAAAGGCCGAGAGCCTCTTGATGATGCCCGAATATCTTTCCTATAAGCTAACGGGCGTGATGAAGCGCGAATACACCATCGCCTCCACCTCCAATCTGCTGAACGCCGCCGAAAAGGACTGGGATCTTGAGATCATTGACGCCCTGGGGCTCCCACGTCGCCTGTTTGCGCCGCTTTGTCCCCCTGCCACAGCCGTGGGTACCTTCAGCGCAGAGATCGCCGCCCGTGTAGGCTTTCAGGCAACGGTCGTTCTCTGCCCCTCACACGACACGGCGGCGGCTGTTGCCGCCTGCCCGCTGACCGATGGCAGCGCCTTTATTTCCTCAGGCACCTGGAGTCTTGTCGGCATGGAGCTGACCACCCCCGTTACCACCGAGGCAGCCAAAGCCGCAAACCTCACCAACGAGGGCGGCATCGCCTACCGTTACCGTTTTCTCAAAAACATCATGGGCATGTGGCTGTTCCAGAGCATTCGCCGCGAGCTACATAAAAAATACACCTACGACGAAATGATGCAGATGGCTATGGCAAGTGATTTTCGCGAGAAGATCGACCCCACCAGCACGGCATTTCTTGCCCCCGACAGCATGATCACGGCAGTACGTGAGGCCCTTGAGCGCCCCGACCTGCCGCTTGGCGACCTCTTAGCATCGGTCTATCACTCGCTTGCCGAAAGCTATCGCAAAACGGTAGAGGAATTAGAGGATATTTCAGGCAAGCCCATCGCGAGTATCGCTGTTGTAGGCGGTGGATGCAAGGACGAATATCTGAACCGCCTGACCGCAACCTATACAGGTAAGCCCGTCAGTGCCGGTCCCGTAGAATGTACCGCAACGGGTAACATTTTATCACAGCTGATGTATCTTGACCCCACCCTTACCGCCGATAGTGCACGCGACCTTGTACGTGCCACCTGGCAGGACAGCATCAAGGTCTATCGACCCTAAATATAAAAAAGAGCAAGCATTGCTTGCTCTTTTTTATTGCCCCGACCGATCGGTATCCGTTCTTTAGAGTCGCGGTCCTTCGGCCGTAATCATATTTAACCTTCAGGCGTATACGCATATACGGTGCATTGCGCAGGCTGAGCGTTCGGGGCGGGTGCCACCAACAGCTGAAGTGCGCCGTCCACCACACCCATAAAGCCGTAAATACAGTTGGTACCCGTCAGAGAAAGCAGCTTGACAGTCTGCGGTGTACCGCCCGAGAGCGGCACGCGGCATACTGAGTTGCCCGAATGATAATAAAGATCATCACCTATCACGGCAAGATCGGCATAGCAGGATGCATAAAAGCTATTTCCGCCCGCCGTCCAATAGCCGCCCTTGATCTCCACCATCGCGGTCATATCCAGCACGTCAGTGCCCCAAAGCACCACGCCGCGCACGGTATTTCCTGCCCCGTCAGGTGCCTTAGCGGTGCAATAATACGTATTTCCCTGTTTGATCATCGGCGTTACCGCACTGCGGAAGGGCGCCGCATCATATTTATTGTTCGCAGCCTGCTCCTCCGCTGACCAGGCGCGGTGGCGATCAGCCTCCTTGCGTGCGCTGTCAATGGCTACAAGCCCGGCATCGCTTTGCAAGAAGTAGGTATACGAGGTGGCAGTCGGAAGTGAGCTGCTGTCATCCCACGTGAGGTCCACGTGATACCAGCTGCCGTCAAGCAGCACCAGATTCCACGCATGCGTCATCACGTCAGAGGTCACCGGCTTTGATTCGATCCCCAGCTCACGCGCCGCGGCGATCAGCCCCAGCATATATGCCTGACACACGCCCGTTTTTTCAATAAAGAACGTGTAGGCATCACGAATGGTATACGTATAATCGTAGGTGTAATTTTCAATAAAATAATCGTGCAGATACAGCAGCTTATCAAAATCACTGCCCGTCACAGGTGCGCCTGCCACGATCTCGTCCAAGGCCGCCTCGTAAGCGGCACGCTGCTCAATAAGCTCAGAGTCAGTGCAGGTATACGTAGGGCTCACCGACTGAACGCCACCTTCTGTCGTTGAAAGAGAATATCCCGATTGCAGATAAAAAAGCTCGGGAGAGCTGTATATGATCGCCGCCATCGTAGCCGATACGTCAGCCTTGCTGGGTGAGAGCCCCGACAGATCGATCGTAGCCTGGCGCGCTATCAGCCCATCGTAAAGCGCTTGACGCAGGGTAGCATCAACAGGTGCCGACGGTTGGTGATCACCGAAGCTGCTGTTGGGGTCAGAGGGTGCGGTAGACTGGTCATCGTCCCCACCATCGCCATCACCCACAGGCTTTGTCAAGGCCACCAGGTCCTCTACGCGATGCAGGGCGTTGTTGACGTAATCAACAGCCCCCGACAAAAGGGAAAGCTTTTCATAACGCCACATACAAAATGAAAACAGCACAAAGATCAGCATCATAGCCGACAACACGCGTGATAGCGCTCTCATAAAAAGCTCACCTTCCCTTCTCAGATCTTAAATAATACCGAGCTCCGCATCAATGCGGCGCGCGGCGACGACCGCCTCCTCGCCCTCAAAAAGCTCGTCGGTATCCTCTGCCCTGCGGCAAACTGCTTTCGTGCCGTCACTATCGGGCGCAACAAGCTCCGAGAGCAACACACAGGTCACCCCCAGGCCGCTCATAGCAGCTGCTACGGCCAGCAACGCCGATACAATACTGCGACGGCGGATGGCAACTGCCACAAAATAAACGGCAAGCACAAAAGCGACAACAAGGGCAGCAAGCCCCACACCTCTCTCTGCCTTTTTATTTCTCATCAGGTCCTCCCGATAGGGCGATCATTGCCCTGCGTTCATTTTGAGATACGCATTGATAAAGCCATCGATATCGCCGTCCATCACGGCACCGATGTTACCGTTTTCAAAGCCTGTTCTGGTATCCTTAGCAAGCGTATAAGGCATAAACACGTAGGAGCGGATCTGTGATCCCCACTCAATATTGACCTTATTGCCCTGGATCTCCTCAATGGTATCAAGGCGCTCGCGAAGCTTGATCTCCATCAGCTTGGCCTTAAGCATTTTCATGGCAGTCTCCTTGTTCTGCAGCTGGCTGCGCTCGGTCTGGCAGCCCACCACAATGCCCGTGGGCTTGTGCAGAATACGAATAGCCGAATCGGTTTTGTTGATGTGCTGACCGCCTGCACCCGAGGAACGGTGCGCCGTCACCTCGATATCCTCATCGCGTATCTCTACAGCATCAACGTCATCAAATTCAGGCATGACCTCAATAGAGGCAAACGAGGTCTGACGTCGGCCTGCGGCATCAAAGGGCGACACGCGCACCAAGCGATGCACACCGTTTTCGCTTTTGAGATAACCGTAGGCATTGGTGCCCTCCACCATGATCGTGGCACTCTTCAGGCCTGCCATATCGCCGTCCAACCAATCCACCAGCTTATATTTAAAGCCCTTACGCTCGGCCCAGCGCGTGATCATGCGGTAAAGCATCTGTGCCCAATCCTGCGCCTCAGTACCGCCTGCACCGGGATGGAAGGAAACGATGGCATTGTTACGGTCGTATTCACCGCAAAGCAGCACCTCCATGCGCTGCTTATCCTCTTCGGAAACGATAGCGGCGAGCTCGGCCTCTACCTCAGACACCGAAGCCTCGTCCTCCGCTTCGATCGCAATATCCGCAAGAGCCACCGCATCCTCAAGACGCGCGCAAAGCGCCTCGTATTCCTCGATCGTATCCTTGCTCTGCTTCAGCTCCTGGAGCACCTTAGAGGAATTGGGGTCTGACCAGAAGCTGGGGTCTGCGGTTTTTTGCTCCAATTCGGCCACACGTGCGGCAAGATCCTCCACACGCAGTGCCTGCCCCAGGTCAACGATTCTTTTGCGGAAATCGATCAATTCTCTTCTGGCATTTTCAAGTGCAATAATCAAAAAATACCTCCCACCGCACGCGCGGTATTTCTAAAAGCAATAATTATAATATATTATACCATAATATGACGGACTTTTGCAAGAGGGTGCAGTAAATAAAAATAGGCACTGCAAAATTTTTTCGATCTGTCTTTGGTGCAAATTTTCTTTCATATTTTCAAGCACCCGACAAAAAATAAAGAAAAGGGCGGTGAAAACATGAAAAAACAAAAAACAAATGAGATCCTTTTACCGCTTGCGGTAAGTGCGGTGCTGGCACTGGGCGGACTTGCCCTTTGGCTGTTTCCCGTACCGCGCTTTTCTCCAAGTGAAAACCGTATGCTGGCCGCACGCCCCGACTTTTCCTGGCAGAGTCTTTGGCAGGGCGATTATACTGCCGCATGGGAGTCCTATACTGCCGAGCGCCTCACGGTTCGCGATACGCTGCGCGCCACACACGCCATGTGTGAATTGGCGCTCGGCAAGGGGGAATGCGGCGGCGTGATGCTTGGTAGCGACAAAAGCCTTGCCGCCCGACCGCAGGTCAATGAAAAGATAACAAAGCGCAATCTTGCAGGGATCGCGGCGATCAGCACAGCCGCCTATCAAAAAAACGTTCCCTTTTTGGTTGGCATCGTTCCCTATCGCGCCGAGGCACGGCGAGCGGTATTCCCTGCCTCTTATAGCGCCACGCCAACAAGCTCGCTTTGTGCGGCGCTGAGCTCCAACGGGATGGCGGTCACCTCCTTTGAGGGCATCACAAACGACAACGCCTGGTTCCGCACAGACCACCATTGGACACCGCAAGGGGCCTATGCTGCCTATTGCATGCTGGCACCCCTGCTTGGCTTCGAGCCTTACGGGGAGGATACGTTTGAAAAGATCGACGTGAGCTGCCACTTTTTCGGCACGGGCGCAAGGGCAGCGGGGCTGCCACAGATCACTCCTGACACTATCACGCTATGGCGCTTTACAGGCGATGACGGTTACTGCCTTTACAAGGACGGGAAAGCAGCTGATTTTATGGGACTTTACGATCTCCAAAAGCTTGATACGTGCGACGAATATGCCGTATTTCTGGGTGGAAATGACGGGCTGCTCACCGTAAAGCAGGCAGGTGAGGATGATCGCCCCACGCTCCTGCTCTGGCGCGACAGCTACGCCGCCGCGCTGATCCCTTTTCTCTCCCGTCATTATCAGATCATAGCCGTGGATCCACGCTATTACCGTGGGGACACAGCGACGTTGTTGGCAAGCGCCGATAAGGCGCTCCTTCTCGCGGGGGCTGTAACACTTTCACAAAGTGCCTTTCTTAATAAATAAAATGTGGCCTTGCCCTCAGAAGAAGGCAAGGCCACATCGTTTTATGATTCATAGCCTACCATCAGGCCCCCGTTCTCCGCATAAAAGCTACAAAGGGCGGTCGTGGGGAGCACCGTGATATCCACGGTGCCAAAGCGCGCTTTGATCCTTTCCACAAGACTCGCGGCCACTGCTTCATTCTCACAATGTGCAACGCGCACAGGGCCACCGCAATAGCCGTTGCTTCTCATCACGTCAAGAATAGTCTCCAGTGCCTTGACGCCACCGCGAGGCTTATGCAAAAGCTCAAGCGTCCCCTCGGCCGAGGCCACGCCTACCACACGGATGCCCAAAACACCTGCCACCTTGGCAATCACAGAATTTACACGCCCGTTGCGTGCAAGATTAGCCAGCGACTGCAAGCAAAATATCAAATGCGTACACTTCATATAAGCGCGTATCTGTGCTTCAATTTCATCAAAGGAGAGCCCCTTCCCGATCAGCTCCGACAGTTCTTCAATGATCAGCTGCATTTCAGGCCCCGTTGACAGACTGTTTAAAACGCAGATCCTTTTTTCGGGATGCTCCTCCAAAAGCTCTGAAGCAGCTTGTACAGCCGCGGCATAGGCGCCCGACAAATTACCCGTGATCGTCAGGGCAAATACAGCATCAGCGTCAGCCATAGCCGTTTTCCATTCAAGAACGTTTGGGCAAGAGGTGCCCGTGCGTCCCTTGACCGTACGCAGCTCACGCATCATAGCCGCCACGTCGAGCGTGGCATCGTCAATATATTCCTTTTCCTTGGTGATGACCTTCAAGGGCACTGTAGTGTAAGGCACCCCCGAAAAATCAAGAAGATTCGATGAGCTATCCGAAACGATTTTAAAATTCATACACACCGCACTCCCATTCTTTTCAATTATTGTACCATACGTGCGCGGTTTAGTCAAGGAAAAGAAGAAAACACGGGAGCATAAGGTAACAAAAGGACCGCGACTGTAACCGAGTCGCGGTCCTTTTGTATATTGCTTATCATTTATGCACGAACCAGTATATAGCCTGCGTAATCGGTGCGAAGCAAGTAGGCGATCATTGCAGCATCAGATACGTCAACGGCAGTCTTCGTCTGGTCGGCAAGGTCTTC
This sequence comes from Oscillospiraceae bacterium, assembly GCA_015064125.1. Classification (GTDB taxonomy): domain Bacteria; phylum Bacillota; class Clostridia; order Oscillospirales; family CAG-272; genus Firm-07. Next base: position 3,258 of record SVSV01000015.1, on the reverse strand, counting down.
CTGATAGCTCCAGCCGGTGGTGTTGGCAAAGGTCAGGGCCGCGAGAGTCCCGCAAAGCGCAAAAGCATTTGCACCAACCGAGGTAACGGTAGCAGGAACGGTGTAAGCCGTCAGAGCCGTGCCGCAGAAGGCATAATCACCGATCGCCGTGATCTGCGTGCCACCCGTTACAGCTGCGAGCTTTTTGCAGCCCATAAAGGTCATCTTTTCGATCTTGGTGATACCTGCGGTAACAGTCTCACCCTGGCGAACCACCTCGGGCAGTGCAATGGCTGCCAGCTCAGCGCAGTTGAAGAATGCACCCTCACCAAGCACAAGCAGCGAGGCAGGCAGCGTAAGGCTGTTCAGCTTGGCACATTGAGCAAAGGCATAATCGCCGATCACGGTAAGGTCATCTGCGCCCTGTGCAAACTTAACGGTAGTCATCTGTACACAGCCGGCAAAGGCCATCTGGCCGATCTCGGTAACGGTAGCGGGGATAGTGATCGCAGTGATCTGGCTGCACTGATAAAAGGCCAGCTCGTCGATCTTCACAACGGGACATTGATCGATTTCAGCGGGTACGGTAATCTCATGGGGGGTGTAGCTCGATTCAAAGCCAACGATAGAGATCTCGTTACCGTTGATGATCTCATACTCAAATCGGTCATTATACTGGCTGGTCGGCTCAAAGAATTTCTCATTTGAGGTCACGGTCATGTCAAAGTCGTCATCATCGTCGATCGTGCTGTCCTTTTTACATGCCACCAGCGAGCAGAGCAGCAAAAGAGCCAGCAGCAGGGCAAAAAACTTTTTCATATTTTTCTCCTTTGTCAAGCGGACACAGAGCCGCATGATAGTGTGATGGTAATATTATAACGCAAATTTTACCTGCTGTCAAGTAAAAAGACGTGAAAGATGGCGTTTTTTTCACTCTTTCTTGACAATGCTTTATGCCGTTTGCTATAATATACTTAATCATTTCAACAGCTATTGATAGGAGTGAATGCAGTGAGCGTTACGTTAAACGATAAGATCGGCACGTTGCACGGGGTGGGCCCCGCTAAGGTTGCCGCCTACGACAAGCTGGGCTTACACACCCTCGGGGACCTGCTATATCATTTTCCGCGCGCTTATGAAAATCGCGGCGACGTGCACCTGTTAAAGGACGCACCCGAAAACGGGCGCACGGCAGTGGTTCTGACTGTTGGTACGGAGCCGAAGAGCGCACGCATTCGCGGCAGAATGTCGCTTTTAAAATTCCGTGCCTTTGACGAAAGCGGCGTTTGCGAGATCACCTTTTTCAATCAGGAATATTTAAAAAACCGCTTCGTGCTCGGCTCCACCTTCCGTTTTTGGGGGAAGGTGCAAAAAAAGCGTCGCGGCTATGCCATGATGTCACCCGAAAGCGAGCCCTATCTTGACGATCAGCCTCTGCCCGATCTTTTGCCTGTTTATCGCCTCTCGCAGGGTCTTACCCCCAAGCTGGTCAGCGCAAACGTCACGACGGTATTGAGTGCCGCCGCCCTGTTAGAGGACCCCTTGCCCGAGGAGATCCGCCAGGCGGAACGCCTGAGCACGCTTGGCTTCGCCCTGCGCAACATTCACAATCCCACCGATTACGTATCGCTTGCCAAGGCTAAGCGCCGCTTGATCTTTGATGAATTTTTCACCTTTGCCTTAGGGCTTTCTCTCAGCAAAAAGCAAACCGAAAAGACGGGGGCTCCCCCGTGCCTGCAAAGCGATCTCACCCCACTGCTCACGCAGCTGCCCTATCAGCTCACCGCCGCGCAGGCACGCGTGATCGATGAGATCAAGGCGGATATGGGGCGACCTGTTGCCATGAGCCGCATGGTAGTGGGGGACGTTGGATGCGGCAAAACGATCTGTGCCGCCGCCGCGATGCTGTTTGCCGTACAAAGCGGCAAGCAGGCCGCCCTGATGGCACCCACTGAAATTTTAGCGCGCCAGCATTACCATGATCTCGCCCCCCTGTTTGCCGCCCTCGGCATCAAGACAGAATTGCTGATCGGTGCCACCCCTGCTGCCGAAAAACGCAAGATCCGCACAGCCTTAGCTGCCACAGATGCGGCAAAACGCTTGCACGTGGTCATCGGCACACAGGCACTGCTTTCGGACGGCGTGGAATTTGCCGCCCCGGGGCTGATCGTCACAGATGAGCAGCATCGCTTCGGCGTAAAGCAGCGCGCCAAGCTCTCCGAGAAAAACGAGCATGCGCATATGCTGGTTATGAGCGCCACGCCCATTCCAAGATCTTTGGCACTGACGCTTTGGGGCGACCTTGATCTCTCGCGCATTGACGAAATGCCAAAAGGGCGCCAACGTGTTGACACCTTTGCCGTTGACGAGAGCTACCGTGAGCGCCTCAACGCCTTTATTGACAAGACCTGTCATGAGGGCGGCCAGGTCTACGTGGTCTGCCCCGCGGTTGAGGAGCGCGATGCCGAGCCCGACGAGGTGATGCTTTCCGAGATCGGCGAATACGCACCGCTGACCGACACACAGCCACCAATGAAGGCCGCCGTGCAATATACCGAGGCCTTGCAGCAAAGCCTGCCCCATCTCTCGATCGCCTTTGTGCACGGTGCAATGAAAAGCAAGGAAAAGGACAGCGTGATGACGCGCTTTGCCGCAGGTGAGATCCAGGTGCTGGTGTCTACCACCGTCATTGAGGTTGGTGTAAACGTACCCAATGCCTCGCTGATGATCGTGGAAAATGCCGAGCGCTTTGGTTTATCTCAGCTCCATCAGCTGCGTGGCCGCGTTGGGCGCGGCACCAGAAAGTCCTACTGCGTGCTGGTGTCGGATACGGTAGGGGGAAGCACCCCCGCCGCCGAGCGCCTGCTTGCCATGCGCACCACCTATGACGGCTTTGCCATCGCCGAGCGCGACCTTGCCCTGCGCGGCCCCGGTGATTTCTTATCGGGCGCTGACAGCACAGCCATTCGCCAAAGCGGTGGTGTGAAATTTCGTTTGGCCGCCCTTTGCGATGATACGGGTCTGCTCAGTGCCGCCACACACCGCGCGCACGAGCTGCTTGCCGCCGACGCGGGGCTGCAAAACCATCCCGCACTGCGCCAGACCGTTGAGCGCATGTTTACCCTGACGCCCGACGTTATCAGTTAAATAGGAATAAAAATCCCCCCGCATAGCGGGGGGTATTTCAGTTTCGGGCATAGCCCTCATATTACTGGCGGCGCACAAGTGCGCTGTGAATTGGCCTGCCAGCCGCGCAAATGTTACCTGCTACCCGTCAAC
>SVSV01000014.1 GCA_015064125.1 Oscillospiraceae bacterium | reverse complement strand
GAGCGAATATTGCCGCTTTGCGGCAAATTCCCGTCCCGCCGCGGCACAGCGTGCAGTGCACGCGGCAAGGCGGCGTTGATAACGCCGAACGGTAAACGGGCTGCATAAAATCAGCAGTGGCTGAGGCGCGCAAAAGCGGGTTCGCATTCGCGCGAGCGAATATTGCCGCTTTGCGGCAAATTCCCGTCCCGCTGTTAGGGCCCCGGGCGTAGGTGCGCCTATGCGTTTCAGAAAATATCAGAAAATGAGGGAGAAGGGTATGGAAAAGGCTTATCTTGAGATCACGAATATCTGCAACCTCTCCTGCGAATTTTGTCATAAAACAGTGCGCGAAAAGCGCCAAATGACTGCCGCCCAGTTCGAGATCCTGACCGATCGCTTGCAGGGTGAGGTGAAATATTTATTCTTTCATCTGATGGGTGAGCCGCTGCTTCATCCGCTGTTGCCGCAATTTGTGCGTCGCGCACGTGAAAAGGGCTTTTTGCCTGCCATCACCACCAATGGCACGCTTTTGGCAAGGCGTGGGGGGGAATTGCTGCAGGCGCAGCCCTATAAGATCAGTATTTCCTTGCATGCCCCTGCCGCAAATGCAGCCTTTGCCGATGCTGATTATTTGCCAGCGTGTCTTGCCTTTGGCAAGGAGATGGCAGAGCGCGGCACGATCGTGGCGTTTCGCCTTTGGAATATCGGGGGTGCGGGTGAGCGCGAAAACGAGGCGGTGCTTGATGCGATGCGTGAGGTGTTTCCCGCGCCGTGGGAGGATAAATGGAGCGGCTATCGCTTGGCGACAAGGGTGTTTCTTGAGTGGGGCGAGGAGTTTGACTGGCCCGATATGGGGGCCTCTGCTATTCCCGAGGATGCGCCTTTGTTTTGTTATGCATTGCGTAATCAGGTCGGCATTCTCGTTGATGGCACCGTGGTGCCCTGTTGCCTTGATGCGGAGGGCACGCTTGCACTTGGCAATTTGTTTGAGGGCTCCTTGCAGGAGATCTTACGATCACCCCGTGCGCGCGCCATTTACGACGGTTTTACCGAGCATCGCGGTGTGGAGGCACTTTGCCGCCGCTGCGGCTATGCCAGAAGATTTAAAGCTTAATTTTAAAAAGTGCCGTTGCACCATGTGCAACGGCACTTTTTATACGTCAAAATCGGGGGTGTAGTCTACCGTCGCAGCGCCTTTTTGCTGCTTGAAGCCGTCAAAGGCAAGCGATAGCGCCCTTTTCAGCACCTGCTCGTATTCATAGGTCGTTACGCGCCTTAAAAGATTTTTGGGGGCCGAACGGGGTGCAAAATCCGGCGTGTATTGCCGCAAAAGCGACAGGCGGACATGCTCGGTGGGCACTGTGTCGGAGAGCGTTTTCAGTACTGCCATAGAATCCTCGCGGCAGTCGGGCAGCACCAGGTGCCTCACCACCAGACCGCGCTGTAATATTCCGTCCTTATCAAACGATACGGGCCCCACCTGACGGTACATTTCGGCAATGGCGGCCGTCGCGTATCGGCAGTAGTCGGGGGCATTGGAATAGGCTGCGGAAAGCGTGGGGGATACGTATTTGAAATCGGGCAGATAAATATCGATCAACCCTTCTAAAAGTCGGAGCGTTTCGGGGCGTTCGTAGCCGCTGCTGTTCCACACGACGGGTATCTTCAGTTGGGGCTTGATGTGTGTCAGCACGCGCGCCACGCGGTCGGTATAGTGTGTTGCGGTGACGAGATTTAAATTGTGCACGCCCGTGTCGGCGAGCGACAGCATCATACGTGCAAGCCCGTCCTCGTCAACCGCGCGCCCCACAGCCCCGCGGCTGATCGCTTGATTTTGGCAATACAGGCACGACAGCGAGCATCCTGCAAAGAAAATGGTGCCCGAGCCCTTGGTGCCGCTGATGGGCGGCTCCTCAAAATGATGGGGGGCGGCACTGGCGATGAGAATGGTATCGCCGACATGGCAAAGCCCAGCCTCGCCGTTTGCGCGGTCAGCACCGCACTGACGCGGACAAAGATCACATGCGCTCATTTTCTCCCCCCTTATTTCGCTTTGCTGTTTATATTTGTTTTACCATATTTTTGCGGTTTTTTCAAGTTTTTTGTGTGATTTCGCGCCAAATTGCTTTTTTTGTGCTACAATGATAACGGAATTTAAAACTTTCATGAGGTGCCTTATGAAGAATAATTGCTTTGAGCGTGCCGAGATCCTTTGTGTCGGGACCGAGCTTTTGATCGGCGATATTGTCAATACCAATGCGGCATATCTCTCGCGGCGCTTGGCTGCGCTTGGCATCGGCGTTTACCGTCAGGGCGTGGTGGGTGATAATCCCGCACGCCTGCAGGCCGACGTGCGTGCTGCGCTTTCGCGCAGCGACCTGGTCATTATGTCGGGCGGACTTGGCCCTACCTATGATGACCTCACCAAGGAGACCGTTGCCGCCCTCTTTGGAAGAAAGATGCAAATGCACGCCCCCTCACTTTCGCGGATCGAGTCGTATTTTGCCGCAACGGGGCGAGTGATGACCGAAAACAACAAAAAGCAGGCTATGATGCCTGAGGGGGCGGTCGTGTTCCCGAACGATTACGGTACGGCACCCGCTCTTGCGCTTGAAAACGAGGGGGGGCAGGTCGTGGTCATGCTCCCGGGGCCGCCACGTGAGCTTGAGCCGCTGTTTTGCGAGCAGGTGGAGCCTTATCTCAAAAAACGCTGTGAGGCAATCCTTGTCAGCCGCAATCTGCACATCGTCGGTATGGGCGAGTCGGCGGTGGAGGCGGCGCTGCCGCGGGATATACGGGATAGCCAAAATCCCACGGTGGCACCCTACTGTCAGACGGGTGAGGTACGATTGCGCGTGACGGCGCGTGACATCGACGAGGCACACGCCTCGGCCCTTTGCGATCTGATGGTTGAAAGGCTGATGGCGTTGCCGATCGCTGAGTTTGTGTATGGCATTGACGTGCCCGCCCCCGAATATGCCTTGGTGGCGGAGCTGCAACGGCAGGGAAAAACGATCGCGACTGCCGAATCCTGCACAGGGGGGCTGATCGTCAAAAAGCTCACTGACGTGGCAGGCTGCTCCGACGCGGTGGCAGGTGGTGCTGTTACCTACCAGACTCATGAGAAAACACGTCTGCTCGGTGTGGACGCTGCCCTGATCGCGCAAAACGGCGTGGTCAGCGCGCCCGTGGCCGAGGCGATGGCAAGGGGAGCGCTTGCGGCATTTGCAGTTGACGTCGCCATTGCCACCACGGGGTATGCAGGCCCCGGGGGCGGTACGGAAAATGAGCCCGTAGGTACGGTTTTTGTGGCGGTCGCCGATAGGGATGGCGTGAGCTCGAGGCGCCTTGCGTTGGGAGCCTTCCGTGACCGTGCTTATATCCGTGAGGTGTCGTCTGTGCGCGCGATCTGCGACGCATTGGCATTTTTACGCAAAAACGCCAAAAACTCGTGAAAATTTTATCAATCAATGCTTGACATTTGCGGTATAATATATTACAATATAAACTGATTGAAACAGGCTGGTTTGATCAGAGAAAGGAACTTATACATGGCTAAATTTCGCAAGATCGGCATTTTGACCTCGGGTGGCGATGCCCCCGGTATGAATGCCGCTGTTCGTGCCGTTGCCCGCAAGGCACTCGATGAGGGTGTTGAGGTAGTGGGTATTCTTGGCGGATATTCGGGTCTGATCCACGATAACGTGGTGCCCTTCACACCGAGAACGGTTTCCAATATCATTTCCCGCGGCGGTACGGTCCTGTATTCCGATCGTTGCCCTGAATTCAAAACCGAGGAGGGCATGCAGAAGGCGATTGCGACCTGCAAGCGCCACGGTATTGACGCGATCGTGGCAATGGGCGGTGACGGCACCTTCCGCGGTGCTACCGATATGACCAATCACGGTATCCCTACGATCGGCATTCCCTGCACGATCGACAATGACATTACCGCAACCGATTATACCATCGGCTTTGACTCTGCAATGAATACCACTATGCACATGATCGATTGCCTGCGCGATACGTGCGAATCGCACAAGCGCTGCAACGTTGTGGAGGTCATGGGTCGTGACTGCGGTCAGATCGCACTCTTTACGGCGCTGGCGTCTGGCGCGGTTGCCGCAGTTGTGCCTGAGGTGGCATTTGATGAGCGGGAATTCCTTGACCGCATGAAAAAGCTGGTCGATGCAGGCAAGCGTAGCTTCCTGGTGATCGTCAGTGAGGGCGTAGTGACCGAAAACGGTCAGAAGTACGGCGAGGTGCTTGCCAAGAAGATCGACGAAGAAACGGGTGTTGAGACCAAGTTTGCACGTCTGGCGCACGTGGTGCGCGGCGGCAGCCCCACGCTTCGCGACCGCTTCACCGCGACCCAAATGGGTGTGTATGCAGTGCAGGCGCTGCTCGCAGGTAAGAGCAATATTGTGATCTGCCAGATCGACAGCAGGATCGCTGAGCTTGATATCAACTACGCACTGATTGCAGACCGTATGTATAAAAACAAGCTCAAGCCCGGTGATCTCGATGCCTTCAGCGCCGAGCAGGTCGCCGCTATGAGGGCCCTTGCTGCACAGCGTCAGGAAGAGATAGAAGCTGTTTATAAAATGGTTGCCCAAACCAGTAAATAATATAGATAATACAGACCACGAAAGGAAAAAAGGAACATGAGAAAAGTAACAATTATCGGTGCAGGTAATGTTGGTGCTACCATCGCGTATACGCTTGCAGTAGAGGGCGTTGCCAACGAGATCGTCATCATTGACATCAAGAAGGAAAAGGCCGAGGGCGAGGCGATCGATATCGCGCAGGGCGGCCAGTTCTTCCGTGAGGATGTAAAGATCTCCTCCGGTGACTACGAGGATGCAGTTGATTCCGATATCGTTGTCATTACCTCGGGTATGGCCCGTAAGCCCGGCATGACCCGTCTTGACCTGGCTCAGACCAACATCAATATTCTGTGCAGCATCGCGCCTCAGATTACCAAGTATGCTCCCAACGCCGTTTACGTGATCGTAAGTAACCCCGTGGACGTTATGACCTACGTATTCCACAAGGTTACCAATATTCCCGAGAACCGCATCATCGGCTCGGGTAACTCCCTTGACACTGCCCGTCTGCGCTACTGGCTCTCCAACCACTTCGAGATCAGCCAGCAGAACGTGCATGCATACGTGCTGGGCGAGCACGGCGACAGCTCCTTTGTTCCGTGGTCCCAGGCCGCGATCTGCACCACTAACGTAGATGACTATCAGAAGGTGCTTGATCCCGAAAAGCCCCTTGACCATGCAGCAATTGAGGAATACGTGCGCAAGTCCGGCGGCGAGGTTATCGCACGCAAGGGCGCTACCTTCTACGCAGTAGCAGGTGCGGCTGTCGATATCTGCAAGATCATCTTCAGCGGTATTGAAACGGCGCTTGCTGTTTCTACCATGATGCACGGTGAGTACGGTGTTGACGACGTTTGCCTTTCCACGGTCGCTATCGTTGGCAAGGACGGCGTAAAGGGTAAGATCCCCACGACCCTCACCGCAGAGGAAGAGGCAAAGCTGCAGCACAGTGCAAAGTGCCTGCGCAATGTCATCGACCAGATCACCTACCAATAAAATTCTCATACCGTGCAGGGGGATATCCCTAAAAGCACGGGTGAATCAAAAAGCCGCATTGCCATTTTTATGGCAATGCGGTCTTTTTTTATGAGGTTGTGTAAAAATCAAGGATCTGACTTAGCACAGGGTGCAGCACCTCATCGTTGGCGAAGAGGATCTCGTGCTTGCTATCAATTTTTTTGAGCGTAGCATGGGGCACGTGCGCGGCAAAGCGCGCCTGCGCCTCGTTGCAGACCAAATGGTCGCGATCGGCGGAAAGCAACAGCATAGGAGCTTTGATGTGTGTCGGGGCATTTTTACGTAACACGCGGCTACGCACCCCGAGGGCTGCGGCGCTCCATGCGTAGCTCGGCGTGCCACCGCTCATATGGGGGGCTGCACGGCGCCCCTCCCGCAGGTAGCTAAAGCGCGCGGGGGACAGGGCAGAGGAGTGCTCAAACGGCTCATTTTCGTAGTCCTTTTTTGAAATGAAAACCGCCTTTTTTGCGCGTCCTGTCAGCATACAAAAGCGGCAGGCGACGCGGCAGGCAAGGCGTGTGGCGCCACGGTATAGCAGGTCGAGCATCGGGGCAGAAAGCACGGCTTTTTCAAACACGTCCCCGTGTTTTTCTAAGAAAAGCGCAGAAATGCCACCGCCCATTGAGTGCCCGAAAAGGTATAACGGCGCCGTGAGCGTATTCCCGTAGGCGTGCAGGATCTGCTCAAGGTCACTGATATAATCTGTAAAGCGCCGCACGTGTATCACACCAACGGCAGCCTCACGCCCTGAGCGGCCGTGGCCGCGTTGGTCGTAGATCAGCACGGAAAGCCCTTCGCGCAGCAGATAGTAGATAAACTCGTGATATTTTTCTGCGGTTTCGGAAAAGCCGTGTACGATGACCACCGTGCCGCGTGGCTCCCTTGCCGTGTAATGGCAGGTGTAAAGCACGGTGCCGTCTGCGGCTGTTACGGGCTTATCTGTGCGACAGGATCTTAATATAGGTAAAACGGTCTGCTTCATTTCCTTGGCAAAATTATGCTCGTTTAAAAATTCTCTCATAGGTGCCTCCTGCGCAATATATTTTAGTATATAGTATTTTGCCATTTTTGTCAAACAAAACGTAAAAAAGGAAATAAAAAAGCCGAAGTTACTGCGACGCAATATTGATGAGCGAGGGTATAAAGAAAAATCCATCACAGACACTCCATGACGGATTTTTCTCGATTAATAGCCAAGGTCCTCGTTGATCAAAATAAGCTCCACGTCAAGTCCCATCGGCTTTTCCCAAAGGACCGTGAGGGCGCGGCAGATGCGTGCCTCGCTCCTGCAGTCGTAGCAGCGGTCGCCCTTTGCGGCACAAGGGGTTTTAACCCCCAAACGCTGTGCGTTTTTGGGGGCTGCTACGTTGCGCGCACGCCAAAGCGCCTCGTCGTAGGTTTTGGCGATCTTGTTTTTGCCTATCACCAGATACACCCTTTCGTGGCCGTACATGGTGGCGGCCACGCGATTACACGTACCGTCGATGTTGATAATTTCACCGCTTTCGGCAAGGCCGTTGACCGAGCTGAGATAGATCGCGGCGGCGTTGCCTCTGTCGCGCATTTCCTTGGGGGAAACGCCCTCGGGCACGCGCCAATGCCAAAAGCAGGTGTTGTGGGTGGCAAGGCTTTCATAAAGGCCGCATTGCTCTAAGGTGACAGAGCCGCCAAAGCCGACGGTCTTGCCGTCAACGGCGGTGTTCAAATAGGTGGCAGCCTCAGCGGCGGTTTCAAAGCAGGAGACTGCAAAGCCGCGCTGCTTTAAATTGAACGTCAGGGTTGAAAAATCCATAAAAGCTCCTTTCAGATGGCAAAGCCGCCGTCAACACCAAGGCATTGCCCGGTGATGAACGCGGCTTCGCTTGAGGCAAGAAATAACACGGCTGCGGCTACGTCCTCGGGAGTGCCGAGGCGTCCTAACGGTGTTTCCTCTGCCAGCGCGGCGAGGGTCGCCTCGTCGTGGCAGCTGTTCATATCGGTGTCGATCACACCCGGCTCTACACAGTTTACCGTGATGCCCGAGGGGCCAAGCTCCTTGGCCAGTGACATGGTCAGTCCACGCAGCCCCGCCTTGGCGGTGGAATATGCGACCTCCATAGAGGCACCGATCTTGCCCCACATAGAGCCCACGTTCACGATACGCCCCCATTTTTCACCGATCATGGGGACCTGGGCCATACGCGAAAGGTAAAAGGCGGCACTTAAATTGGTGTCAAGCAGGCGGCGCCACGTGGCGTCGTCAACGTCGCGCGACAGGCGCGTGTCTGAGATCCCCGCGTTATTGATCAGCACCTCGGGTGCACCGCCAAGTGCGAAAAGAATGTCTTTCCATATAGCCCCAAGCGCCTTTGGATCCGATACGTCGCACGAAAAGGGCAGGGCACCCGTTTCGGCTGCCACACGCGTGGCGGCGGCGTGATTTGTGTGGTAGAGAAAGGCTACGCGGTGACCCTTTTCGGTAAAGGCCCTTACGATGGCGGCGCCAATGCCGCGTGAGCCGCCCGTGATAAGCACACGTTTCATTTGTTGCTCTCCTTTGTTAAAAGATGCTCGGCTGTGAGCGTGGCGAAAAGGCGCTTTGCCGCACGGCGGTTCCTTAGCACGATCTTCTTGCCATTTGTTTTGTTTAGATTATCGCGGTGCCGCATCTGATGCTTTTTAGTTCTGCTGTCCTTCAAGATCCAGCGGCGAAACTCCCTGTCAAACTTTTCAGGGCAGGGGCAGCTCTCGCGCGCCATGCCTCGGTAGGCACGATAGCGGCGCCATGCCGAAAGAAAACAACGCAGTCTTCCAAAATCAAAAAACACCGTCATGTCACTTTCTTCAAAGCGGGTGGGGGCAATGCGTGAATAATTGCCGTCGATCACCCAGCTTTCATGGGCTTTCAAAAAGGCTTCGGCAAGGGCATTCATCTCGTCGTCGGGGCGCTCCTGCCAGTTGCCGTACCAGTGTAGATTATCCAGGTGCAGCACGGGAATACCGTAAAGCGCACCCAATTGTGCGGCGAGCGTTGATTTGCCCGCGCCGCTGTATCCGATGATCTGAATTTTCACAAAAATCTCCCACGTTACTCGAATTTTGGGGGTCTTCGTACCTCTGCCGATTTAAAATCCGCCTCTAAATACGAGGCAAACTCACGGTGCAGATCCGCTTCAAGAAGGGTTTTTCCAAAGGCGTAAAAATACAGGAAAAGCTCACGCTGTCCGATCTTTTGCAGCGCGCGCCCGTCGTGTGAATTCAGATAGTCAAGGAAGCCCTCAAAAAAGCCGAACGGTGAGGCTGTGCGTGACAAGATATAGTACAGTCCGTGTGAAAATCTGCCCTTCTCTTGCAGACGGTCAAGGATGTCGGAAACGCCGTGCAGACGGTGTAGCTCCTCAAAGGTGAGCCAGTTGGTCTTCAGCACGGTATAGGGCGGTGTTTTTGAGGCAACGATGCCGTATTCCGCGGCGTTTTTGTGTAGCGGTGTGCCGTGCAGCAGCTTTAAAAAGCCAAGCTGCAGCACGTCGGCACAGAAATACGCGTCGTCAAAGGATCTTGCAAACGAGGCGTAGTCCTCAAAGGGCAGGCCTGCGATCAGGTCAAGGTGCAAATGCACGTTGCCCTTCGCCTTTAAGCGTCGGGCGGCACTTAAGGTAGCCGAGGTGCTTTGGTGGCGGCAAACGGCCGCTAAGGTTTTTTCGTTGGTGCTTTGCAATCCGATCTCAAGGCGGATCTTCCCAGGGGGGAAGGCGCTGAGGATCGTAAAGCATTCTTCGTCAAGCAGGCTGGCGGAGATCTCAAAGTGATAGCATTTGGTGTAGGCATCCCCGAGTAAGCCGCGCCATATTTTTTTGGCACGCGTTACGTCAAAATTAAAGGTGCGGTCAACGAGCTTGATAGTGATGGGCCCCGGTATCTGCTCAAAGGTCAGCAGGTCGGCAAGGGTATCCTCTGCGCTTTTGGCGCGCACTCCCGATTGCGTGGAGGAGAGGCAGAAGGCGCAGCGGTAGGGACAGCCGCGCGCACTTTCGTAATATACCAGCGCCGACGCGGTATCCTTGGTGTAGTGCGCACCGCGGGTGAGAAACGCGGGGTCGGGCTCGCCTGTCATCAGTTGCGGCAGCGGTTTGCCTGCCGCCAGCATATCGGCCAGTGCGACGGTCGCAGTCTCGCCCTCACCCGTAACCACGGTATCAATAAAGGGCAGGTCGGTAAATCGCTCGGTGTCAAAGCTGACCTCAGGTCCGCCCAGCAGGATCTTTGCCCGGGGGCAAAGCGATTTCAGGTCGCGCGCGAGGTTGAGCGTCATATCAATATTCCAGATATAGCAGGAAAAGCCATATAGGTCCGCCTGACTTTTCACGAGCTCTGCCAGTACCGAATCGGTGCGGTCGCGCAGGGTCGGCTCTATGATCTCAGTATCGGTGTAGCCGGCACTGTCAAGCGCGGCCTTCAGGCAACGGACTGAAAGCGCGGTGTGCGCGTGTGAGGCGTTTAGTGCAAATAACGTGATCTTCATACTGCTATTGTATCAGGTAAACTGCGAATTGTAAAGGGCCTTATAAAAGCCACCCTCTTTTTTCATCAGTGCCTCGTGGTTGCCCGATTCGATCACGTTGCCGTCCTTTACCACCAAAATAACGTCAGCGTTCTGAATGGTGGAGAGGCGGTGGGCAATGACAAATGAGGTGCGTCCCTGCATCAGGCGCTTCATGGCCGAGCCGATCTGCTGCTCGGTGCGGCTGTCAACATTGGAGGTCGCCTCATCAAGGATCAGCATCGGGGCGCCCGCGAGCATGGCGCGCGCAATGGTGATCAGCTGACGCTGGCCCTTAGAGATATTGATACCGTCGTCGGTAAGCATGGTATCGTAGCCGTTTGGCAGGCTTTCGATATAGTGGTGAATGTGTGCAGCCTTGGCCGCCGCTATCACCTCGTCCATGGTGGCGTTTTCTTTGCCGTAGGTGATATTGTCAAAGATCGTACCGCAGAAGAGCCAGGTGTCCTGCAAAACCATGGTAAAGGCGCTGCGCAGGGATCTTCGTGTGGCCGCGCGCACCTCGGTGCCGTCTACGGAAATGCTACCGCTGTTGACGTCGTAAAAGCGCATGAGAAGATTGATGATAGTGGTCTTGCCTGCACCCGTGGGGCCAACGATCGCGACCGTGGTGCCCGGAGCCGCATGGAGGGTCAGATCGTGCAGAATGGTCTTGCTTTCGGTATAGCCAAAGCGCACGTGTGAAAAATCGACCTCGCCCTGCACGTCGGTAAGGGTCACTGCATCGGGCGTGTCGGCCGTTTCGCTTTCCTCGTCAATGAGGCGGAACACGCGCTCGGCCGCCGCGGTCGCGGATTGCAGCTCGCTGATGATATTGGCCAGCTCGTTGATGGGGCCTGAAAATTTACGCGAGTATTGCACAAACGCGGAAACACCGCCCAGCGTCAGCACAAAAACGGGGGCAAGGTCGGTGCGTGTGGTGCTGAGCATATACAAAATACCGCCGAAGAGCGTGACTAAGGCAATTGAGAAGTTGTTGATAAAGTTTACGCTGGGGCCGATGATGGCACCATGCCAGTCGGCTTGAAAATAAGCCTCTACGGCGTCGTTGTTGCGGGTATCAAAGCGCGAAACGATGACGTCTTCGCGCGAATAGGCGCGAATGGTCTTGGCGCCCGACAGCATTTCCTCGGCGTAGCCGTTGAGCTCGCCCAGCTTGCGTGAGCGTGTCTTGAACAACGGGCGGATGCGCTTGGTCTTATAGCGGGTAAAAAGAATGGAGACGGGAATGGTAACGGCAAATACCAGTACCAGCGCGGGGGAGATGGAAAACATCATGCCAAGCGCGCCTGCGACGGTGACGATGCTGGCAAGCACGTGTAAAAGGTCGTGCGAGAGTGAGGCATTTACCGTGTCAATGTCATAGGAGATGTGGCTGATGATATCGCCTGTTGCGTGGGTATCAAAATAACCGACAGGGAGGCTTGTCAGATGCTCAAATACCTCGCGGCGCATGGTGTAAATGATCTTTTGACTCAGACGCACCATCAAGATGGAAAGCAGGTAGGAAAGCAGCCCCGAGATGGTGTAAAAGGCGATGAGCAGGCTGCCGTACAGCCAGACCGTATCAAAATCAACGGCGCCGCGACCGAGCTCAATGGCATCAATGGCGCGTCCCGACAGCATGGGGCCTGCAAGCGCCAGCAGATTGGAGGTGAGCATCAAAAAGAGCGCCAGCAAAACGGTTTTGGGATAGCGAAGCAAATATTTGCCCATGCGTGCCAGCACGCGTATTTTTTCCTTGCCCGTGGGGGCTTGGGTCCCGAGGGCTCCTTGTGCATTTTTCAGTTGTGGCTGTTTATTCAAGGAAGGCACCTCCCATCTGCGAATCGCTGATCTCCTTATATGCGGCGCAGTCGACAAGCAGCTGCTCGTGTGTGCCGGCGCCGATAACGGCGCCGTTTTCCAGCACCAGAATATGATCGGCGTGCTTGACAGAGCTGACACGCTGGGCGATCACGACGGTGGTGGTGCTTGCCATACCCTCGCGAATGGCGCGGCGCAGGTTGGCATCGGTTTTGTAGTCAAGCGCCGAGGAGGCGTCGTCAAGGATCAGAATTTCGGGATCGCCTGCGAGGGCGCGGGCAATCAGCAGGCGTTGGCGCTGCCCACCCGATACGTTGGTGCCCTTGGCGGTCAGCTGATGCCCGTAGCCATCGGCAAAGCCCTCGATAAAGTCGGCGGCCTGTGCAAGAGTGGCGGCGCGGCGAATGGCCCCGTCGCTGATATCGCGTCCAAAGCGAATGTTTTCGGCCACGGTGTCTGCAATGATAAAGTCGTTTTGCATGACCACACCAAACATACTGTGCAGCGCCTTTTTATCAATGGCATAAATATCCTTGCCGCCAATGCGGATGCTGCCGCTGTCAATGTCGTAAAAGCCCTGCAGGACCGTGGAAAGCGTCGTTTTGCCAGAGCCCGTGGCGCCGATCACACCAAGCGTGCCGCCCTTGGGCAGGGTAAAGCTGATATGTGAGAGGTTGTCCTTTTTGCCGTTGTAGGAAAAGCAGACGTCGTCAAACACGATAAAGGCGTCGTCGGTCGCGACTGCGCCCTCGTCTGTGGTCTTGCGAGAGGTATCCTTGGCGGCCAGCACCTCGGCAATGCGGTTGGCGGAGGCAGCGCTTTTGGTGGACATCACGAAAATACGTGTCATGGCGCTCATGGCACCTGACATCAGGGTAAAATATTGAATAAAGGCGATGATGCGCCCGGGCATGGAAAGCCCGTCGTTGACAAGATAGGCGCCCGTGAGAATAACGGCAACGAGGCCAAGATTTAAAAACAGCGTCATCAGAGGCTGGGATAGCGCCATGGTGATGCCTGCCTTGCGCTCGCATGCGACAAGCTTACGGTTTACGGCATCATAGCGGCGACTTTCATACTCCTCCTTGGAGAGCGCCTTGATCACACGCACCCCCTGGCAGTCCTCTCGCACCACGCGCACCATGCCGTCAACGGCCTTTTGCGTCTGGCGATACAGGGGCATACCGCGGCGGCTGATGAGAAATACCGATCCGCCGATCAGGGGCAGAGTAACGATCATGACAAGCGCCAAGCGCCAATCAAGCACCAGTGTGATGGCAATGCCGCCGATCAGCAGGATCGGCACACGCACAGCCATGCGCTGTACCATGCCGATAAAGTGATGCACGTGGTAGGTATCGGACGTGAGGCGACTTTCAAGAGAGGGGATGGTAAATTGGTCGGTCTGGCGTGAGGTCAGATGCATGGTCGCGGCAAACAGATCGTGTCGGATCCTGCGCGAGGCCTCGCGTGCCACCTTCGCGGCATTTTGGTTGGCAACGATATTGCCGATCATAGCAAGAAGGGCCGCAACGATCATAGCGCCGCCCCACAGCACGATGTGCCAAATATCATGCGTGGGCACTACTACGTCAAGAATATGGCTGAGTATGTAGGGGAGCGTCAGCTCAAAGAGCGTGGCGAGCACCTTGATGGTGAGTCCAAAGCCGATCATGCGTGACAGTGGCTTTAAATAACTGAAAATTAGCTTCATTTCGGCAGCTCCTCCGCTTTTTGTCTGGCGTTGGCAAACGCCCTTTCGATCAGTCTTGAAAACTGCTCTACCTCGTCCTCACTGAAGCCCGCCGTGATAATGGCGTTCCATTCGCGCGAAAGCTCACGTAGCGCAGGCAAGAGTGCGATGGCTTTTTCGGTGGGGTGGATCAGCAGCACGCGGCGGTCGTTTTCGTCGGGCGTGCGCGTCACGTATCCCTCACGCTCAAGATAGGCAAGCCGTCTTGCCGCGCTGCTTTTGTTCACGCATAACGCCAGCGAAATGGTATCCTGTGAGTGGCCGGGGTGGTGGCAGATATAAAATAAGTAGGGTCTGTCGCAGGGTCCGATGCCTGTGCCCTCAAGCTTTGGGGCACGCCATTGGTTGCCGTAGCGAACGATCGTATTCAATCGGTTCAGTGCGTGCATAAGGCACCTCCTTGTTATTAGTTGCGTGTGCAACCATTTAGATTATAGTAAATATTATCTGAACTGTCAAGCGGATCGAAAAAATAAGCGATAAAATCGGCATATTTTTTGCTTGCGGCCCATATAACTGGAATGAGGCAATACACAAAGGAGGATTGAAGAATGGAAAATCAACTTGAAATGCCCAAAGTAAACAAAAAAGAAAAACGCCGTCCCCAACGCCGCCAGATCGTTATTGCTTGCGCTATGCTTTTAATTGCGGCTGCACTGGTATTGAATTTTACGCTCTTTGGCGAAAAAGCAGCTCCCGTGGATCCCAATGTTGAAGCCGATGGCGGGGCAGGGGACAGCACCAATACAAATACTGACGTTGACGGGTATTTTTCCGCCACGCAGGTCAGCCGTCAACGCGCCCGTGACGAGGCGCTGCTGGTGCTGCAGGGTGTGGTAGACAACGAAAATGCCGACGAGGCTACCAAAACAGGGGCGCTGCTTGAAATTTCCCAGCTTGCCAAGGAGATGGAGGCCGAGGCCAATATCGAGGCAATGGTGCTGGCAAAGGGCTTTGCGCAGTGCGTGGCCATTGTCAATGACGACAGCTGCTCTGTCGTGGTGAAGAGCGAGGCGCTGGTGCCCGGGCAGATCTCACAGATCAACGAGATCGTTTACGAGCAGACGGGTATTTTACCCTCGGGTGTACGTATTATTACGAAATAAGAAAAAGATAACCGACGGCAGAAATTGCCGTCGGTTATCTTTTTGCCTTTCTTGACTTTTTTTGTGTTATGTATTATAATTTATGATGTATGACTGACAGTGTGACCAAACGCGAGAATGTCAAGGAGAGTGTGATGAAAACAGTAAAGATATTTTATGTATTGGCGTTGCTGCCGTTGCTGCTTTGCACGCTGGCCGCTTGTGCGCCGTGCAAGCATAAGGATGCTGAATGGGAGGTCGCCAAGGAGGCCACCTGTACGGTGGCAGGCACGAAGCGTAAGGTGTGTGCTGATTGCGGCGAGGTGGTAGAGGAAAAGCAATACGACACAGGCCACGTCTATGAGGCAGGGTACTGTAAATTCTGCAATCGCGCCCAATACGATAATCAGTATTTTGTATACGAGGAGATCACCCTGAACGGTGAGGATGGCTATGAGCTGGTCGATATGGGCAACAGCAAGGCACTCGCCGTAGAGATCCCGGCCCTGAAAAACGGCAAGCCGATCCTGTCGGTGGCTGACCGCGCGTTTATGGGCAAGGATATCACGTCTGTGCATTTCGGCAAAAACGTACAGCGCATCGGCGAGCGTGCTTTTGCTGAATGTGAGGCGCTTGAAAGCGTGAGCTTTACCGATACCAGCGAATTGACAAGCCTTGGTGTAGCGGCCTTTGAGGGGTGCATCAAGCTGAAGAGCTTTGCATTTCCCACGGGTGTTACCGCCATTTCGGCAAAGCTGTTTTCGGGCTGTGTGGCGCTTGAGACCGTGACGCTTCACGATGGGATCCGTGTTCTTGACGAGGAGGCCTTTGCAGATTGTGAGTCCATAGCTTATGCTGTCGAGAACGGTGCCAAATATCTTGGCACTGAAACCGCCCCCCACTTGTTTTTGGTGGGTGTGACCGATACGTCGCTCGGTAGCTTTGCCGTACCGCAGGACACACGTATTATTGCATCGGGTGCCTTCAGCGGATGCACGGCGCTTGTCAGTGTGACGCTGCCCGAGGGGCTGCTTGCGATCGGCCCTTACGCATTTTCCGCCTGTATAGCGCTTGAGGGCATCCAATTTCCGACAACGCTTGAGCGTATCGACCAATATGCGTTTGCCGAGTGTCTGGCGCTGAGTGCCGTGACGGTTCCTGCAAGCGTGGCGCATATCGGTGCGCATGCCTTTGACAAGTGCACGGCACTCTCGTCAGTATCTCTGCCTGCGGGTCTCCGCACGCTCGGGGAATTTGCCTTTTACAGGGCAGGCGTGGTGCCCACCGTCCACGGGGGCGGTCTTTACCTTGGCAACGCGCAAAATCCCTATCTTGCCTTGATCGGTATCGAGGAGGGCGTTACGGCGCTGGCGCTCCATGCCGACACAGCAGTGGTGGCAGACAGTGCTCTTGTCGGCACCGACATTATCTCCTTTGTTGGCGGCGAGGGGCTTTTGACGATCGGTGTACGTGCGTTCGCAAGCTGCAATAGCTTGACAAGTGTGACGATTACGCCCCAAACGGGGTGGAAAACCTCTGAAATTTACGGAAAGAGCGGCATTGACGTCAGCTTTGGCGACGCCGCTGCCAATGCTGCACGCCTGACGGGCGTGGAGGCGTACCAATACTGGTACCGCCCATAAAAATAAGCGGATCCGCAAGTGCGGGTCCGCTTATTTTTAGTCAATTGAGCGGACTTTTCGGTCGCACCGAATATGACAGCCCCTTTTAGTCAAATTTCGCGTTTTGTCTGAGCATTGCCGCAAAACGGGGACTTTGCGACAAAAAAGCACCGTAAAATATTGCAATATTGAAAATTTTATGATATACTTATCATAAATTATGTGAAAGGGGGAACGAGCGATGCTGACCACACTGCTTTGCGCGGGGCTTTGCGGCATTGACGGCTTTTTGGTAACCGTGGAATGTGATGCGCAGGAGCGCATGGGTGATTTTGAGATCGTCGGGCTCCCCGACGTTGCCATCAAGGAGGCAAAGGAGCGTGTGCGCACCGCCAGCTATAACAGCGGCTTTCGCTTTCCCGCCCTTTCTCTTACCGTAAACCTGGCACCCGCCAATCGCAAAAAGGAGGGGTCGGGCTTTGACGTTGCCATGCTGTGCGGCATTTTGCGCTGCGGCGGCGTGATCCGCCGTGACGTTGATCTTTCCCGTACGTGCCTGATCGGTGAGCTTTCGCTGTCGGGTAAGGTGCGTGCTGTGCGCGGGGTGCTTTCGATGTGTGTGGCGGCACGCGACGCGGGTCTTACCGAGATATTCGTGCCTGCTGACAATGCACGCGAGGCAGCCGCCGTGTCGGGTATGACGGTCTATCCCCTGACTGATATCCCCTCACTGGTGTCGCATCTCAACGGCGAGGCGCGCCTCACGCCCGTTTCTGCGGAGCTTGATGCATATGCAGCAGCAATGGAGCAGGTCGGCCTTGATTTTGCCGACGTGCGCGGTCAGGCCATGGCGAAGCGTGCACTTGAAATTGCCGCAGCGGGCGGCCACAATATTTTGCTGATCGGCCCACCGGGTACGGGAAAATCAATGCTCGCCAAGCGCTTGCCGGGCATTCTGCCGCCGCTTTCCTTTGACGAAGCGATCGAAACCACCAAGATTCATTCGGTGGCAGGGACACTGCCCGAGGGGCGCTCGTTGCTCACGGCAAGGCCCTTTCGCGCCCCGCACCATACCATGTCGGCCGTCAGCCTTGTGGGCGGCGGTGTCAATCCCACCCCCGGCGAGGTATCGCTTGCTCACAACGGGGTGCTGTTTTTAGATGAATTGCCCGAATTTCCCAAGACCGTGACGGACACGTTAAGGCAGCCCTTAGAGGATAGGCGCGTGACGATCACCCGTGCCGCGGCGCGCGTGACCTTCCCGTGCTCGTTTATGATGGTGGGCGCGATGAACCCCTGTCGGTGCGGCTATTTCGGGCATCCGACCAAGCCCTGCACCTGCTCGCCTGCCGACGTCAAGCGCTATATTTCGCGCATCAGCGGTCCCTTGCTTGACCGCATCGATATCGAGGTTGAGCTACCGTCCTTACCCTTTGAGGAGATCTCCGCTGTTGCTCCTGCCGAGTCCTCAGCCGCCGTGCGTGCGCGCGTGACGCGCGCAAGGGCCTTTGCCGCCGCGCGTCTGCGTGGCGAGCGCGACATCTATTGTAACGCTCAGCTTGATGCTGCGGCGATACGCAAATACTGCGTGACCGACGAGGCGGCACGCACCTTGCTTGCCAGGGCCTATGACCGTATGGGGCTTTCCGCGCGCGGCTATGACCGTGTGATGCGCGTGGCGCGCACCATTGCCGATCTTGATGAAAGCGACGTGATCCGCGCACCGCACGTGGCCGAGGCCGTTCAGATGCGCAGCCTTGATAAGAAATATTGGAACTGAAAGGAAGCATATACTATGTCAAGCACCAAATATATTTCGCCCTTTTCTACCCGCTACGCCTCCGATGAGATGCAGTATCTGTTCTCGGCCGAGAAGAAATTTTTGACCTTCCGCCGACTGTGGATCGCGCTTGCCGAGGCCGAGCAAAGGGCGGGCCTGCCGATCACCGATGAGCAGATCGCCGAGATGAAGGCGCACGAAAAGGACCTTGATCTCGATCTTGCCGCTGCGTACGAAAAAAAGCTCCGTCACGACGTGATGGCGCATATTCACGCGTGGGGTGACGTTTGTCCTAAGGCACGCCCTATTATTCACCTTGGTGCCACCTCGTGTTACGTGGGCGATAACACCGATATGCTGATTTTGAAGGAGGCGCTTTTGCTGGTGCGCGGCAAGCTTTGTCGCGTGATGCAGAATCTGCGCGATTTCGCCCTGAAATATAAGGATCTGCCCACGCTTGGCTACACGCACCTACAGCCCGCGCAGATGGTGACGGTCGGCAAGCGTGCGACCCTTTGGCTCTATGACCTGGTGCTTGATTACCACGATCTTGAATACGTGCTTTCCACCTTGGCGCTGCTTGGCTCCAAGGGTACCACGGGTACGCAGGCAAGCTTTATGGAGCTGCTTGACGGGGATGGGCAGAAGATCGATGAGATCGAGGCATATATTGCCAAGGAAATGGGCTTTGATAAGGTCGTGCCCGTGAGTGGCCAGACCTATACGCGTAAGTTTGACAGCCGCGTGCTCTCGGTACTTTCGGGCATCGCACAAAGTGCGTATAAGTTCTCAAACGATATGCGTATCCTGCAATCCTTCAAGGAGATGGAGGAGCCCTTTGAGAAAAACCAGATCGGCTCCTCGGCGATGCCCTATAAGCGAAATCCCATGCGCTGTGAGCGCATGAGCGCGCTTTGCCGTGCGGTGATCTCCGACGTGGCCAATACCGCGATCACCGCCTCCACCCAGTGGTTTGAGCGCACGCTTGACGACAGTGCGAATCGCCGCATTGCCATTTCGGAGGGCTTTTTGGCTGTTGATGCGATCCTGAACGTCTTTATCAATGTCACCGACGGTCTTGTGGTCTATCCTAAGGTGATCGCCTCGCGTGTTGCCGCGGAGCTGCCCTTCATGGCTTCGGAAAACATTCTGATGGCTGCTGTGAAGCGTGGCGGTGACCGCCAGACCCTGCACGAGGCCATTCGCGAGCACGCAATGGCTGCGGGCCGCATGGTCAAGGAGGAGGGCTTGCCCAACGACCTGCTTGAGCGTATTGCAGGGGATGAGCGCTTTGGTCTTGCCAAGCAGGATATTGAAAAGCTTCTCAACCCGGCGGATTATATCGGCCGCTGTCCCGAGCAGGTAGAGCGCTTTGTGCAAAACGAGGTCGATCCCATTCTTAACGCCACCGAGGCGATCGGCGGCGCGGCCTTGACGGTATAATATTAATAAAACGATAGGGGGTGATTTGATGGCCGTTACGCATTACAGATCGCTGCTTGAAGGATCAAGCACCCTGTGTGAGCTTTTTGACAGCATGACCGAGGCGTACGGAACGTCAGTAGCCTTCCATGAAAAAAAGCAGGGCTTTTATCAGCATATTTCCTTCGGACGCTTTGGGGGAGAGCTGATGGCACTTGCCGCAGCCCTGTCAAGGCGAATTGCCGCGGGCAGCCGCGTGCTGATCGTCGGAAAAAGCAGCTATGCATCGGTGCTGGCAGCACTGGCTGTGGCAAGCGGTGTGGGCGTTGCCGTGCCGCTTTCACACACAGTGAAGAAAACGGCACTTTTAAGGATCGCTAAGGCAAGCGGCGCGACCGCCGTGCTTTACGAGAATAGCGCTGCCCCCTTGGTGGCTGACCTTTCCTTGCCTTGCAAGCTTTCTCTTGCGACGCTTGATATGCTTGTCGCCGAGGGTAGCGCATATTTGCAGGAAAGGACGTGTGTGCATAGCTGCGGCACCCACGACGCCGCGTTTCTTTTCTATGCACAAAACGGAAAGGGCGTGCTGCTGTCGCACGCGAATGCTTTGTCAACGGTTGCCGCTTTTTTGAAAACCAATTTACTTGACACGCGCGATATTTTGCTCTCTCATCTGCCCCTGTCGCACGCCACCGAGTGGATGTGCGGCGTGCTTGGCCCGCTTTGCTGCGGCGCCTCGGTTGCCTTTGCCGAGGGCGCTGGAATGCTGATGCGCAATATGCGCGAGATCCATCCTACTGCGATAGTGACCCTGCCCTTTGTCGCATCGCAGATCGCAGATAAATTTCATCGCTTGGCAGTGGCGCACGGTCAACAGGCAGCCGTAAAGCGTGTCAGATGCCTGAGCGCTTCCATCAAGCCCTTGGCGATGCGTCTTGCTGTAAGACGGCGCTTGTTGGCACCTGTGCGTGCTCCCTTTGGCGGTGCATTGCGCACGGTACTGATCGTCGGCGGTCAGGCGGATGAGGCGCTGTGTGATGCTCTTTGTGAGATGGGCGTTTTCCCGGCGCAGTGCTATACGCCCCCGACACTTGGCTTGCCGTTGGCGGTATGTACGCCAACGCATTATTGTGCAGGCACGGTGGGACATGCTTTATCGGGCCTCTCGCTTTCCTTGGATGAAGGTGGGGAGATCCTTGTCAGGGGCGAGGGGCTGCTGCTCGGTTATGACGGGGAGGGGTCCGCCCGCGGGCAGACGTGGATTGCCACAGGTGACATGGGTCGGCTTGACGCGCGTGGCTTTTGGCGTGTCGTGGGGCGTGTTGAAAACCGTATCGTGCGTGCAGACGGCACGTACATTTGTCCCGAGGAGCTCGAAAAGCTCATTACCGAAGGGCCTCTTATCAGGCAGGCCGTGGTGGTGGGTGTGCCCTGTGATGACGGGCATGACGTCGAGCCTGCCGCCCTGATCGTGCCTGACAGCGAGTCTGATTTTATACAAGGTGGAGAGAAGGCCGTCGGAGAATGGCTTTCTCACGTGAATACACAGCTACCTTCGGGGGCACAGATCACACTTTTTGCAATAGCCACGGCTCCCTTACCGTGTGACAGGCAGGGGCGTGTGCGGCGCCATATGGTGGCAGAGCAGCTGCTCGCTGCCACGATGCAAGAAAAGCAATCCGATACAAAAGGAGAACGTATATGAGCAAACAGGTTATTATTTGCAGTGACAGCACCAGTGATCTTGGTAGTGCGCTGATTGAAAAATATGGCATTCAGATCATTCCGCTGGCCGTTACGCTGGGCGGGAGGTCCTACACTGATGGGGTGGATATCGCCCCTGATATGATCTATGCCCATTATGTGGCAAATAAGGAGCTGCCCAAAACAGCTGCGCCCAATTATGCCGCCTTCTGTGCTTTCTTTGAGGAGCAGACCAAAAACGGCGCGGCGGTCGTTTGCTTTACCATCAGTCAGACGATGTCCTCTACGTATAATAACGCGCGCCTGGCCGCGGCCAACTACCCCGACGTGTACGTGGTAGACAGCAAAAATCTTTCCACGGGTGGCGGCTTGCTTGTGTTGGCAGCCGCTGAGATGGCACAAGGTGGCATGGCCGCAGGCGAGATCGCTAAGGCCGTGTCAGCTATGACCGATCGCGTTGACGCCTCGTTTGTGGTAGATGATCTGGAATTTTTACATAAGGGCGGCAGATGCTCCGCCGTTGCTGCGCTTGCCGCAGGTGTGCTGCAATTAAAGCCGTGTATTTCGGTGCGCGACGGCAAAATGGGCGTTGGTAAAAAATACCGTGGCAGGTTTGCACGCGTGCTGCAGACCTATATTGCCGATCGCATCGGCGACGGTGCAGATATTGATACCACGCGCGTGTTTGTCACGCACGCGGGGTGCGATGAGGATATTGTCGCGCAATGCGTGGCACAGGTAAGTGAGGCGTTGCCGTGGGGTGAGGTGCACGTGACGCGCGCGGGCTGTACGGTATCCGCGCACTGTGGGCGCAATACCCTTGGCGTGTTATTCATGCATAAATAAAAGGAGGGGCTGCCTCAAATGCAAATTTGAGGCAGCCCCGAAACCAAGGGGATAGTCAGATTTAAGCGAGACCGAAAAAGTCCGCTTTAAAAGAGAAGAATTTCGAAGAAATTCAACTTATTTTTTTACATAATTCTCTCATTTGCTCTTTTTGTGAGTAAATGGGATTTTTTTCTTTACCCCGCGGACTTTTTCGGTCGCGTCAAATGTGACAGCCCCTTTGCCCCGTTAGGGGCTTTATTTTTTGCCATTGATGATAAACAAGGGCGAGAGGGAGAGCGAAAGGGCGGTGATGACAAGATTGAGAGCGATCGCAATACCAACAAAGGGTAAAAGCAGATCAAAGGCAAAGCCGAGCACGATAAGAATAGCTGTCGGTGCCAATCCGAAATAGACGAATAAGATCTGTATCAAGGATTTGACGATCGGCGTAAGGCTCTCGCGCAGGGAAAGGTCGATAAACAGCCCCATGCTGTCGCAAAATGCACCGACCGAAATGATCAGCAGCAGCCACAAAAGCACTGACAGGGGGTTGGCGCGCAGGAAAAGGGCGGCAAGTAAAAATGCAGGCAGTACGTCAAGGAGGGCATTCAGTATGCCGCCAAGGAAGGAGAACAGTACCTTGCGGTGTGCCGTATCGGGTATCATATAAAAGTGCTCTTGTGCAATATCCGCGGCAATGGGATTGCCAAGCGCGCGGAAAAAGCTAAAGCCCGCAAGCACAAGCGCCACGGCAGGGAAGAAGCTGCTTTTTACCGTCAGCAACAAAAAAGCTACAGTGCCGATGGCAACAAGCAGATAGGTCAGCGAGGTTTTGGTGAATACGTGTAAATAGGCAAAGCGGAAGCGGCTGTGCAGTGTTTTATAAAAGTAGACGGTGGCAGCGTATCCCTTTAAGGGTCGCTCGCCTCGCACGCGCTCGCCGCGCTCCTTTTTGCGTTGCTTTAAGCCCTTTGCGTTTTGCTGTGCCTCACGCAGTGCGGCAATTTCCTCCGAGCGTGCCATGGCTTCCTCGTAAAAATCTGCCTTGACGCGGCGAATAATGAGTATCAGTAAAACGGCAAACAGCGCCAGCGCCAGCAGTGCGACCGCTGCACGGCCCCAATGGCCCCAATAGGCAAAGACAAGCAGGGCCTTCATCCAACCCCAAACGGGTATAAGGCGTGTCAGGGGCGCGTTGAAAAAGGCTTGCAGTGCGAGGAAGGTATCCCCCTCAAAGCGCTTGGAAAACAGCAAGAACGCGCCGCCAATGATGGCGATGAGGACAAAAAGCGTGGGGCGCAAGCGCTTTTTCAGCATGGGCTTTGTCGAGCATACGGTATATAGCAGCACCGAGATCAGCTTGCTGTAGACAAGCAGGAAAAACCAGGCGGCTAAAATCACCAGCACCATGCCGAGGCCAAGCTCGAGATTCAGCATGAGATTGGGGATCTGGAAAACAAGATAAACAGTAGCAAACGCCGAGGTGCCCGCTTGCATCAAAAGGCGGAAAAGCAACACCGCTTGGGGGGATAACGGGGCTTGAAACAGCAGATTGACGTCAGCCATCAGGAAGATCGAGCTGCCGCTCTTGTCTGCCTGGAAGGCAGAGAAGAAGATGACTGCCAGCACAAGGGCGCCCACGCCCAGCTCTAAAATCGCGGCGATCTCGGCGGGTGTCGGCAGCTCCTCGGGTGTGGTGCTGTCGTCGGGCATCACCTCCTCGTAATGCTCCTCATCTTCGGGCACGTCTTCCTCAAACAGCGTCGAAAGTGCGGCGGCACCAAGGCCGAAAATAACACCGATCAGTAGGCAAATAAGCAGAAAAACCGCTACCCATGTGCGAAAAAGCTTGCGTATCTGATTTTTTACGGTGTGCACCATATAGTAAAGCGTCATACGCATAGGTTATGCCTCCGTGCCCTCGGTGATGGCGAAAAACAGCTCCTCAAGCGACGTGCTCTGCGCCTGTAATTCCTCGCGCGTCACGTTGGCACGCAGGATACCCTTTTGCATGATAAGGGCGCGGTCCCATAAGAGCGAAACACTGTCGATCATGTGGGTGGAAACCAACACGGTGCGACCCTCCCCGCGCATTTCCTCGATCAGGTCCTTTAATTCCTTGATGGCGTGCGGGTCAAGGCCGATCATCGGCTCGTCCATCAAAAGCAGCTGAGGCTGCGGCAAAAGCCCGAGGCAGAGGTTCAGCTTTTGCTGCATGCCCTTTGAAAGCTCGTCGCCAAATTTGCGCTTTTTATCGGTGAGCTCAAAGCGGTCGAGCAGATTTTGCGCGTAGTCCTGATAATTTTCAAGCTTATAGGCGCGTGCAATAAATTCAAGATGCTCCCAAACCGTCAGATTCGGGTAAAGGGAAGGGATCTCGGGCACGTAGCCGAGCACGCGCTTGGCCTCAACGCTTTTGTTGTGCTTACCGCCCACGGTGATCTCGCCCTGATAGCGCAAAAAGCCTGTAATGGATTTTAAAAGAGTAGATTTTCCCGCGCCGTTGGGGCCGAGCAGTACGGTCACGCCACCGCGCGGCAAATGAAAGCAAATATCGTTGCAGGCAACGTTTTTGGCATAGGTCTTGGTAACGTGTGAAACAGTTAACATGATGGTTTTCTCCTTATTTGTTGCGTAATCCCTTGGGATAGTGATTTTTTAGCTTGCCTGCTACGTGCTTGCCGCCGCCAAGCGGCGCATCCTCGAAAAGCACAGCGGCGTAGCCGTTTTGCGTGTCCTGCAACTCGGGGGCATCGATCTCCTCGCCTGCAAGATATTTTGCGATGCGCGCATCATCGGCAGAAAGAGATAAAATGCGCTTGAAATCTCTACCGTATGCCGAGTAAAGATGGTGGTGCGGCTCAAGGCGACCCTTTGCGAGGGTGCCAACGCATACGCCTGCGGCAAATACACCGCGCGGCGGCAGGGGAAGGCTTGGGCAAAGGAATACTTTATCCCCCAGGCGGCAAAGGCGCCCTTGGGGTACTGTCTGCATCGTTTGCTTTAAAAAATCGGTAACAGTATCGGCTTCTGCCCTTGAGGGTGGCTGTGAATTGTCCTTTTTTGGGGGCGTGGTGTCGGCATCGGCATGACGTGTCAGCAACGCGATAAATTGCCCCTCGCCGGGGGAAATATGCGGATAAAAGCGGCGGCAGGGGGTAAGATCGTGTGCGTTTACCGAAATGCCGTCGGCGGTAACAGTCGCCACGCTTTCAGCTACGGGGTGAGCGAAAAATCGGGGAAGGTGTCAAGGAACCACGCAACGTTTTCCTCGTTTTCGGCCAGCGACCACGTGCAGGTGGCGTAAAGCAGACGCCCACCGGGGGCGACGCAGCCGGCCGCGTTTGCCAAAATGTCGCGCTGGCGCGCAGCGCAAAGCGCCACGTTTTCCTCGCTCCATTCCTCACCTGCCACCTCGTATTTGCGGAGCATCCCCTCGCCCGAGCAGGGGGCATCCACCACCACCAGATCAAAATAGTTGCCAAAGAAATCGGCAATGGCGGCGCTGTCAAGATTGGTGACGACCGTGTTAGAAAGGCCCATGCGCTCTACGTTCCCCTGTAGGATGCGGGCCCTGGCCGTTACGTATTCGTTTGATACCAGCACGCCCTCTTTGCCAATGGCGCTTGCCAGCTGTGTGGATTTACCGCCGGGGGCGGCGCAAAGGTCAAGCACACGCAAGCCCTTGTCAAGCGGCAGGGCCGCTACGGTGCTGATGGCACCGGGATCCTGCATATACAGCATACCTGCGTGGTGCGCGGGGTGCGCACCTATTTTGTCATTGGTCGCGTAGTAGGCGTTTTTTGCAAAGGGCAGGGGCGTGGTCGAAAAGGGGAGCAGGGACAAAAGCCGCTCGTCACTTGTTTTGTCGGTATTGACACGAAACGCACGCACGGGAGGTGCCTCCAGCGCCCTACAAAACGCTTGAAATTCGGGCGCGTCGAGGTAACCCTGCATACGCTCTAAAAATTTTGAGGGAATCATAGCATAGCTTCCTTCTTTGTGGCGTATAATGTGATATATAAGCATTATACCGCTTTGCAAATGGCTCTGTCAACAACTTTTTTTCAAAAAGACTTGACAACGGCGAACGCTTATGCTATAATAGCAGGGCGAGTGAGGGAAACCTCTGCATTTCGGCCTGCCGGAATGGCGGAACTGGCAGACGCCCGGGACTTAAAATCCCGTGAGATTATATCTCGTACCGGTTCGATCCCGGCTTCCGGCACCATTTTTCAAATTTCATATCGCGGGGTAGAGCAGCTTGGTAGCTCGTCGGGCTCATAACCCGGAGGTCATGTGGTTCAAATCCCATCCCCGCAACCATATTGTGCATCCTTAATGGATGCCACCCCAAAAAACCCAGATGTCGTAAGGCTTCTGGGCTTTTTTGTACCCATTTTTCATAGTGCGCTTTTAA
>SVSV01000013.1 GCA_015064125.1 Oscillospiraceae bacterium | reverse complement strand
TATCTTAATGATTTACCGCGCCGGCTCCTTGCCTGGCGCACAGCACGCGAGTTGTTTACTGATGAGCTTTTGAGCCTTGGAATAAAAAAATTTGCTTAATTTCTAAAATAGGGGTTGACATTTGCGAAAATATAAATATAAATTATAAAAAATACGCCCGCACGTGCGGGCGTATTTTAATTTGAAAATCAGTTGTCCTCGACAAAGCCCTCGCGGATGGCAACCTTGCGGTAGCCCGAAAGCTTGGCATCGGTCAGCACGTGCGGGCAGAAGAAGCTTGCCTTTACGCGCGACAGCTTTTTGCCGTCAAGGGTGGTGTTTTTGTTGTATACCACGGGGATCACGGGCAGGTCGTTCATCAGAATGGCCTCAGCCTCAACCAGGAGCTTTGCGCGCTCCTTTTCGTTCTTGGCGTTTTGTGCGGCGTCGATCTTGGCATTGTAGTCAGCGCTGTTGTAGCCGGTCACGTGGGGGTTGATCGTATAAACGGTCTTGCCCTCGCCGTTGACGCTGGCGGAGTAGCCGTTGCCCGAGAAGGCAGCAGCGAAGGGGGCCAGATACGACATAGCCGT
Organism: Oscillospiraceae bacterium; assembly: GCA_015064125.1. Lineage (GTDB taxonomy): Bacteria > Bacillota > Clostridia > Oscillospirales > CAG-272 > Firm-07. Next base: position 26,228 of record SVSV01000013.1, on the reverse strand, counting down.
GGGGGCAGTGGAAACAAGGTCAAGGCCGATAACGTCAAAGCTGCCGCTTTGCAGGGCCTCGCGGTACAGGCTCTTATAAGCGCCCGTAGCAACCTCCTTTTCCTCCTCGGTGCCGGGGTCCTCTACCTTGATGATGGGCTCAACCCCGAGCTTGTTGAGGGTCACCTTAAAGCCAAGTGCCTTCCAGGCGGCAACGGCCATTTCGCCGAGCTTGACCTGCTCCTCACTTATGCCGTTCACCGTCAGGGTAAAGGAGTAGTCGGAGGCGGTGATGCCTGCGGAGGAGAGCAGCTGCTTTGCCTCGTTGATGTTCGCGGTGGTCTGCAGATAGCTTTCTGCCTTGTCGCGGAACGTAGCGCCTTTGTCGGCGCGATACAGGATAGACTGGGGAACCAGAGCGTCGGCGGCATCGGCGTAGACCAGAGCCTTGGCCATCTCCTCACGGTCAAGCGCCAGAGAAAGTGCCTTTCTCACGCTTGCATTGTCGAAGGGGGCAACCGCTTGGTTCATGTAATAAACGTGGGTAGAGTTGCTGTTGGTGACGTCCAGCTTCTTGAGGATATCGGCATATTCGTCGGTGCGTGCCGCGAGCGGAATATAGCCCATGTAATAAATGTTGCCAACCTCGCCCGTGTTGTAGTTCTTCAGCTGATCAACGGCAGGGGTAGAGTAGTCAACGATAATACGGTAGGGACGTACGTATTTGTCGTAATCGTCCTTTTCGCGGTCGCGGTAGTAGTAGCCGTTACGCTCCAGCATAAAGCCGTCTTTGGCCTTGTAATCCATGGAGTTGATGGTGAAGGGACCGCTGCAAACGATCTCACCGCCGAGCCTGCTCCAGATCGATTCAGTCACACCCTCGGGGGTCAGGACCTTACCCGTGTCGACCTTGTCGGCACGCAGGGGGTAAAGGGCGGGGCTGGTGAGCACAGGCAGGAAGGCATCAAGGTCAATGTCCTTCTCAAACTCGATCTCCAGCGTCTGGGGGTCGGTCACGGTAACGGCGAGGTGGTCAACGCTGTCCTCACCGGCGGCGATGGCACGTGCGTTTTTAATATCAAACAGCATGCCGACAGCGGGGTGATGGATCGCGGTCGAGAACAGACGCAGGAAGGCGTACTGTGCGTCGGAGGCGGTCACAGGCACACCGTCGGACCACTTGGTCTCACGCAACGTGAGGATGAGCTTGTAGGTGCCCAGATCCTTGTCGACCTCATATTCATAGTCATCGACCAGAGCTTTTTTGACGTCACCGTCCTCATCAGCGGTGAAAAGGCCCTCGAAGATCAGGGAAACAATTTGAAGCGTAGCTTGGTTGTCAAAGGCGTTGAGGGGGTCAACGTCGTAAACGGGCTCGCTCAGATACATGCGAATGGAAGCGCCCTTGTCATCCTTGCTGCCGCAGGCCGTGAAGCACAGCGCAAGGCATACAAGGCAGAGCACCATCGCCACAATGCGTTTCATCATTTTGGTAATCCTCCTTGGAAGGGTAATGAGGCACGGTTGCCATACAATACCATATTAACGCTAATATTATAGCACAACCCCAATTCGTTTGCAAGCATTGTTCACTACAATGCGCGAAGGTTTGGACACTTGCACAATATTTCTTTTTAAAAATGGGCAACTTTCACATAGTGAAAGCCTAAAAGGGAATACTAACAAGGGATTTGGGAATCAAGGAGGGATGAAGATGGGCTTCTGGCGCAGTGATCTTGCACGTGAATGTGTTGTGGAGGGCGCCTGTACGGGGGTCGTGATGAGTACAAGGGAGATCGCAGGGCACGAGGTGCTGCACGTTCAGATCAAGACCGAGGCGGCGGCGCGTGCGGTAGGCAAGCCCTGTGGGCGCTACGTCACCGTTACCTGCCCCTCACCGATGCAGGATCTGCTTGTCGACAGCGGTGCCACAGCACGGATCATAGGGGTGGAGCTGCGCGAAATGGCAGAGCGTATGACGGGCAAGCGTGTGACGCCTGCCTTTACGCTGCTGGCTGTGGGCCTTGGGAATGCGGATATGACTCCCGATGCATTGGGGCCTGCGGCCGTGCGGCGGCTGCCCGTTACGAGAAACGGTGAGATGGCACCGCTATGTGCATCGGGCGCGCTTTGCCGCATCGCGGCCTTTTCTCCCGGCGTTACCGCCGCAACGGGGTTGAAAACAAGCGAGCTGGTGCGTGGCGCTGTAGCGGCTGCCTGCCCTGATCTTGTGCTGGTGATCGATGCACTTGCCGCCCGTGAAACGGCACATCTCGGCGCCACGGTCCAGCTTTGTGACACGGGCATTTTGCCGGGGTCAGGCATCGGACGCGGCAGCGAGGCGCTTGACGAAGGGACGCTGGGCGTGCCCGTGCTCTCACTCGGTGTGCCGACGGCAGTGGGCAGCGAGACCCTTGTGGGTGATGCGCTGCTGCGCTTCGGTATCGATCGCGATACGGCAGAATTTGCGGATCTGGTGCATAACGGTAAGAGCTTTTTTGTCACGCCCACGGAGATCGATCTGCTCGTGCCGCTTTTCGCCGACCTTTTGGCGGATGCGGTCGGCAGGGCGTTTTCCACTACTTGAAAAAGGGCGGTCGCACGACGCGACCGCCCTTTTCGGCGTTATTTTTTGAGTGTTTTCACAAAAGCCTCGATGCGGTTCAGGGCCTCGGCAATGTGCTTGACCGAATAGGCGTAGGAAATGCGTGCAAAGCGCTCGCCCCCCTCGCCAAAGGCGCTGCCCGGTACGATGGCACACTTGTATTCGTTTAACAAGCGGTCGCAAAATACCTCGGCGTCAAGACCGAATTTGCCCACCTCGGGGTAGATATAAAAGGCGCCCTCGGGCTCAAACACGTCAATGCCGATATCGGTTAAGCCCTTGTAGATGAAGCGACGGCGACGGTCGTATTCGGCCACCATCGTGGCGATATCGTCATCACCGTTTTTCAGTGCCTCAATGGCGGCAAACTGGCTGGTGGTGGGGGCACACATAATGGCATACTGATGGATCTTCAGCATCTGCTCGGTAAGGGGGGCAGGTGCGGCGAGATACCCCATACGCCAGCCCGTCATGGCGTAGGCCTTGGAAAAGCCGCTGGCAATGATGGTGCGCTCCCACATGCCGTCAAGCTGGGCGATCGAAACGTGATGGCGCCCGTAGGTCATTTCGGCGTAGATCTCATCGGAGAGCACCACGATATTGGTGTCGCGGATGACCTCGGCCAGTGCCTCAAGCTCCTCACGCGTAAGAATGGCGCCCGTGGGGTTGTTGGGGTAAGGCAGCACCAGCATCTTGGTGCGGGGCGTGATCGCGGCACGCAGTGCCTCGGGGGTCAGCTTGAACTTATCCTGCACCGTGGTTTTGACCACCACGGGCACACCGCCCGAGAGCGTGACGATCGGCTCATAGCAGACAAAGCAGGGGGTGGGTACGATCACCTCGTCGCCGGGCTCGACCACCGCGCGGATGGCAAGGTCAATGGCCTCGCTGCCGCCTACGGTCACCACAGTCTCCTCGGGTTGGTAAGAAAGCGAAAAACGGCGCTTCAAATAGGCAGCGATCTCAGTGCGCATTTCGGGCATGCCCGCGTTGGAGGTGTAGTAGGTCTTGCCCTTTTGCAGGCTTTCAATGCCTGCCTCGCGAATATGCCAGGGCGTGACGAAGTCGGGCTGACCGACCGTCAGACCGATCACGTCCTTGCGCCCGTCAAGCAGATCGAAGAATTTACGGATGCCGGACTTTTTCAGGCCGACGACTGTTTTTGAAAGAACCTGGGAATAATCGATCATCAGTTGCAATTTCCTCTCTCATCGATCTCCTCGATGCCGTAGACCACGCCCTTGTCCTTGTATTTGCGCAACACAAAGTGCGTGGCGGTCGATACGACCTCCTCAATGGTTGCCAGCTTTCCTGCCACAAAGTAGGCAACCTCCTTCATGGTCTTGCCCTCGATCTGTACGCAAAGATCGTAGCCACCTGACATGAGGTACAGGCTCTGCACCTCGGGATAGCTGTAGATCTTTTCGGCCACACGGTCAAAGCCGCGGTCCATCTGAGGGGTGATCTTGACCTCAATGAGGGCAGATACGTACTCGCGGTCGGTCTTATCCCAGTCGATCATGGTTTTATAGCCAACGATCACGCCATCCTTTTCGTAGGTCGCGATCGCTTTTTTGATATCGCCCGCTTCCTTGTTGCACATGATGGCCAGCTGCTCGGCCGACAGGGTGGCGTCGTTTTCCAGTAAAGTAAGAATGGTATCCATATTTAACCCTCCGTTTTGTTGTGGTTTAATTTGCTTAGAATGTTATCGTAGGTAAGGCCGTATTTCACGGCGATATCGCGTGCGTAGCTCTTGCCGTCGGGCTTGGTGCGCAGAATGCGGAAGGAGCGACGTCCCTCGCCCTCGATGCCCGCCACCAGTGTGTCGATCGGTACGCCGCCCAGGGGCGCGGTGCGTGCGTTGATGGCGTCGATCTCACCGGAAAGCTCGTGCAGGTGGGTCGAGAAGATGGCACGGCAGCGCGCCATCGAGAGCCCTGCCAGGACCTCCGCGGCAATGTAGGAGGCCTCAAACGAGCCCGTGGAGGAAAGCGTTTCGTCAAGCAGCACCAGGCTCTTGTCGGTAATGCTGTCAAAGATCTCGCCAAGACGGGCACATTCCTCGCCGAGACGCCCCTTGTCGATCGTGTCGTCAGCGCCCGTGGGAAAGTGCGTGAAGATGGCATCAACGGGGCTGAGCGTTGCCTTTTCGGCGGGGACGGGAAGGCCGAGCTGCGCCATCGCCTGGATCATACCGACAGCGCACGTGACCACCGACTTGCCGCCGCGGTTGGGGCCGGTCAGCACGTAAATGCCTGCTTTTTCGTCAAAATCAATGTCGTTTTTCACCATCGCATCGTCGGTCTTGAGGGCGACGGTGGGGTTGTAAAAGCCCGTGGCCGTAAAGGCGCGTGCCGCGGGGTCCTTGATCTCGGGGATGCTCAGCGTGCAGCCCTTGATACCAAGCGCGCGCACAAGATTGGTGCCCTTCACAAGGAACTCGAATTCGGGCAGAAGATTTAATAAAAAGTCAGTGTTTTCAAGCACGTACATCTGTACGATCCTTTTCCACGAGCGCAGGGAGTGACGGTAGACGTCGTTGATGGCCGAGGTAAAGGCAAGGGAAAGCGCGGTCTTTTGGTTCTCGTTTTGCTTTTTCCCGAAGGGCACCAGCTCCGCAATGCAGGTGTACGCATCGTTTTTCAGATTTAAGCGCAGGATCTTTTGCAGAGTGTCGCCTGAGTGAAAGGGCTCGGCATTGATCGCAAGGACGCCTGCGTCGCGCGGGCGGAGCTGTGCGTCAAGGTTCACGCCGAGCGTGACGCTCTTGATCTCGCGCACGCGGGAGGTCAGCTCCTCAAGGCGGCGATTGAGATCGGTGTAATATTCGCTTTCCACCAGCTCTGCGATATGGTTGGTAAGGGCATTGAGGGCCTCGCTTCGGTAGCTTCTTTTCTCGCGGCAAAGCCCCTGGTAAAGCACGTCGATGCTCGTGATATACAATTCGATCTCGGTGATGCCCGTCAGATAATCCGCCGTGTCGCCGCTGTCGCTGTCAAGGCGGCGCAGCTCCATGATATCGCAAAGCACGGGCATGAGCTTGCCAAAGGTGGCAGTGATCTCGCTATGCGCCAGAAGGTCGGCGAAAATAGCCTCACGGTAACGAATGACCTCGGGGTCGGTGGTGATAAACTCGCTAAGAGATGCGTTTTTCAGCGGCAGGATCTCGGCAAGACCCAGCTCCTCTAACGTAAAATCGTCAATATGGGCGCCCGTCCCCACGGCACCGGCCTTAGCCTTTGCCGCTTTGCTGGGGAACAGCAAGCTGAAATCGGTAAACGACGTGTCCGCCATAGCAACCTCCTTTATCGTATGGGATAATATAAAAGTATAGCACAATTTTTATGAAAAATCAAGATACTGCGACAAAAAATATAAAAGCGGCAGATCGCTTGCAAAAGCGGGCGACGTGTGCTATAATATGATGGCAGTAAGGAAAGGGAGGTGGTCGCGTGCATAGCAAAAACGCAAACGTCGCATGGATCGATCAGATCACGGTGATGCCGCAGGTGGTGCGCGCAGCACCTTTGTCGGATGAGGCGCAAATGACCCGCCCCCTTGCCAATATCGGTGAATTGTGGTTTTTTACACCCGTGATGGCACGTATGCTGCAAAACGGTGCGCAAAATACGGGTGAGATGCCCGAGAGCGCCGCCGATTTTGAAAGGCTTTCAGCGCTCCTTGAGGCATTGCCGCGCCTTGGCGGCACCCCGATCAGGGAGAGCCTTTGTGCCGACCTGGCGGCCCTTGGCTGCAGGCTGGCCCCTGTTCCCGAAAACGCTGCCGCCATCTGGCACGCGACTGCCGCTGCGCTGGCAGAAAGGCCGTGCTCACCCATGGAGGTGCTCTCGCGCATGGGCGCGCGTGCTTTCGACGTGACACCGCAGGGCTTGGCCGAGGATCCCGCGCTGCCGCAGGACAGCGTGCCGATCCTGTCGCTTTTATCACTTTTATCGGCACATACACCCGATTTCAGAAAAACGCTTGTGGCGCTTGGGGCTTGCTGTGGCAGGGAGATCGTCACGCTTTCTGACCTTGAGGCGGCGCTTGAGGCGGTGCTGGTTACCGCAAAAGCGCGCGGTGCGCGCGTGATCGCGCTATCCTTGTGTGATACCGCCCTTTTTGTCCGTCCCGATCCTTATCATGCCGCCGAGGCTCTGAAAACGGCGCTTGGCGGCAGGGGGGCACGCTTGCAGGCGGGCGAGGCCGCGCTGCTGCACGCACAGATCCTGCGGATCCTTGGGCGACTTGCCATCGCGCACGGCTACCGTTTTTTATGGGAGCTTTCCCCGAAAAACGATACCATCAGCCTTCCTTTTTCACCGATAGAGCTGCAAAAGCTGCTGACTTATCTGGATGAATGGCAGGCACTGCCACCCACGTGTCTGTCGCTTGCTCCCGCGCAATACGATGGGGGGCTTTCGCCGTTGCTTGGTGCTTTCCCCGATGCTGCGGGCACCTCGCGTCTTTGCTTTGGTGTCGCAGGGCAGGGGGCTACAAGGGAGGATCTTGGCAGGGCCGTGCGCTTTTTTGCGCGAAACGGCGCGACTGCACGCTGTATCGGTCTTACCGATGCACGCGCGCTTTGCCTGCAGGATCTGACCGCCAAGCGCTTCGCGGCAGCTCTTGGTGAGGAGCTGGCGCTCTTTGATGACGCCGCCTTTGCCGAGGCGGAGGCGCGTGCCGTTCTCTTTGATCGTGCCGCACGCTTCTACGGGCTTGCCGAGCATTGATGCGGCCGGCCCTCATTGCAAAAAAACAGCCGAAAACGCAACACGTTTTCGGCTGTTTTTTGATTTCAGACGTTATAGCACAAAGGTTTTGATGGCCTTGATGGCGGTGGAGCCGTCGTACGCGCGCACCTCGCCAATGGCAAAAAAATCGCCCTTTTCATTGCAAAGCCGTACGCGCGTGCCGACGGGATACGCCGTTTTGATCTTATGCTGGTAGATCTCGCATCCGCTGCGCGCCAGCTTTTCAAAAAATGCGGGCAGCTGTACGGGCGCAAGGTCGTCAAACAGGCGCTCGGTGGGCAGAAGGCGATCCCTGCGTGCCGCTTCGTCCATTGCCTCCAGTGCCTCGAGCGTACAGCAGTCGCCAAGGGCAAAGTCACCTGTTTTTGTACGGCAGAGTGATGCCATGGCACCGCCACAGCCAAGGTCGCGCCCGATATCGGCGCAAAGGGTGCGGATATAGGTGCCCGAGGAGCAGGAAACAAGGAGCGTATAACGGTCGGGCGCTTCGGTGGGACTGACAGTCAGCGCGTGTACGGTGACCTCGCGTGCCTCGCGCGGGACCTCGATGCCGCGGCGTGCGAGATCAAGCAGCTTTTGGCCGTTCACCTTGAGTGCGCTGTACATCGGGGGTGTTTGCATATAGCGCCCGCGGTAGGCGCTTGCCGTCTCCTTCACGCGTGTGACGGTCGGTATGTCGGCACACGTGGTAAGAATTTGGCCTGTGGTGTCCTCGGTGTCGGTGGTGATGCCGAGGCGCAGCGTCGCTTCATAGCACTTGTCGTGGACCGAAAGATATTCGGCGGCCTTGGCGGCGCGGCCGAGCAGCAGCACCAGAACGCCTGTGGCCATCGGGTCAAGCGTGCCCGTGTGCCCTACGCGTCGCGTGCCGTAAAGACGCCGCACGCGCCCCACGACGTCGTGAGAGGTGAGGCCCGCAGGCTTATTGATAAGCAAAACGCCCGTGGGGTCGAGTTGTTGGTGTTCCATAGTTCACTCCTTGCAGGTGCTGAGAAACGGTCTTGCTTTTAGTCAAAGTAGACGGTGACCGCGTGAATGGGAAATCCCTTTTCGGAGAAGCTTTTTTCGTACTCGGTCATGATGTTTCCCTCATTGTAGGGGCTGTTGTGCAAATCGCGCGTGAGGTTTTCCGTGCGGAGGCCCATTGCGGCAAATTCCTCCAGAGAAAATTCAAACAAATTGACGTTGTCGGTTTTAAAGCGCAGCACACCGCCCACCTTCAGCACCTCACGGTAACGCGCGAGAAAATCGCGGTGCGTCAGGCGTCGCTTGGCGTGGCGGGACTTGTGCCACGGGTCGCTGAAGTTGAGGTAAAGACAGTCAACACTGTGCGCGGGGAACCAGTCGGTCAGATTTTCGGCGTTGCCGATCAAAAAACGCAGATTGTCGGGGCGGTCGTCACGGCAGGCCATCGCCCTTTCGAGCGCTGTTACCATCACGTCGGCCACCACCTCCATGGCGATGAGATTGACGTCGGGGCGCTGTGCCGATATGCCGCAGGCAAAGCTGCCCTTGCCACAGCCGATCTCCAGGTGCAGGGGGCGCTTTTCGGCAAAAAAGGCATGGGGATCTTCCTTTAATTTGGCAGTATCCTCGATCAGCAGCGCAGCACAGGCAGCGATCCGCTCGGCACCGTGCTTTTTCTTGCGGGCGCGCATCAGACGTTAAAGCGGAAGACCACGATGTCTCCGTCCTGCATCACGTATTCCTTGCCCTCGCTGCGCAAAAGCCCTGCTTCCTTGACGCCGTTCATTGAGCCGATGCGCTCAAGGTCGGCAAAGGCGACCACCTCAGCGCGGATAAAGCCGCGCTCAAAGTCGGAGTGGATCTTGCCCGCAGCCCCCGGTGCCTTGGTGCCGCGCGTGATGGTCCAGGCGCGTACCTCCTTCGGGCCGGCAGTGAGAAAGCTGATAAGACCAAGCAGGGAATAGCTTGCCTTGATCAGACGGTCAAGGCCGCTCTCGGGAATGCCGAGGTCGTCAAGAAATGCCTGCTTCTCCTCGCCTGTCAGCTCTGCGATCTCGGCCTCGATCTGGGCGCACACAGGCAAGATCCCTGCGTTTTCGCTCTCAGCAAAGGCCTTGAGCTTGGCGTACATGGGGTTGGCGGTGGGCTCGTCACCCACGTCCTCCTCACCGATATTCGCCACGTAAATGACGGGCTTCATCGTCAAAAGCGGCGTGTCGGCAAGCACGGCGCGCTCGTCCTCGCTGAGGTCTGCGGTGCGTGCGGTCTTGCCCGACTCCAGCACGGCGTAAAGGCGTTCAAGCACAGCAAGCTCCGCGCCAAGCGTCTTATCGCCCTTCATTGCCTTTCTGGTGCGGTCCATGCGGCGCTCCAGCATCTCCATATCCGAAAAGATCAGCTCAAGATTGATGGTTTCAAGGTCACGAATGGGGTCAACGGCACCGTCAACGTGAATGATATTATCGTCCTCAAAGCAACGTACCACGTGAATGACGGCGTCGACCTCGCGAATGTGAGAAAGGAACTTGTTGCCAAGCCCCTCACCCTTGGAGGCGCCGCGCACGAGTCCTGCGATATCTACAAATTCAATGACGGCAGGGGTGTATTTTTCGGGTGCGTACATGGCGGACAGATAGTCCATGCGCGCGTCGGGAACGGCTACCACGCCCACGTTCGGCTCAATGGTGCAGAAGGGGTAGTTGGCGGACTCCGCCCCCGCGTTTGTCAGGGCGTTAAACAGGGTGCTTTTGCCAACGTTGGGCAGCCCCACGATACCAAGCTTCATAGTAATTCTCCTTGTGTCGGAAATAATCATAAATTTTATTATAACTCATTCTGACTTTTTTTGCAATAGCATTTGTAAAAATTAACAGGATGTAACATTTTTTTTAATTTGTATTCACACTTTTTTCAAAAAAGGGGTTTTCAAAAGAGATAATATGTGATATAATGGTTAACAATTCTAAAAAGTGCACTTATATTGTGCGCACAGGAGGAAAAGATGGCTGAAGGTAAGACGATCCTGATTGTTGATAAGCCCTCTGTTTGTGAATTGGTCAAGCCGTATCTTGAGCGCGCGGGCTATGCCGTGGCACCCTGCTATGATAAGGGCGACGTGCTGTTTAAGATAAGGGAGCTGACACCGTCCCTGCTCCTGATCGGCAGTCTGGCGGCTGACCGAGATACCGAGCAATACGTGCGCGATCTGAGATCCTGCACCGACGTGCCGCTTTTGCTGACGGTGGATACGGGTGATGCGTCTGCACGTGCCGCGCTGCTTGACGCAGGCGCTGACGACGTGATGAGTGCCCCCGTCCATACGGGAGAGCTGCGTGCACGTGCCAAGGCATTGCTGCGTCGCCTGGCGGTAGCGGAGCCCGTACACAGTGACGTGATCCGCTATGACAATTTTGAGATCAGCCAGGAGCGCTTTGAATTGAAGCTGCGCGGTGAAAAGGTGGATATCCCCCCCAAGGAGCTGCAGCTTCTGTACTGTCTTGCCGCCAGCCCCAACCGCGTGTTCAGCCGCGAAAAGCTGCTTGAGCACGTGTGGGATTTTGCCTTCCTCGGCGACAGCCGCACCGTTGACGTACATATCAAGCGCCTGCGTGAGAAGCTCTCGGGTGTGTCTGATAAATGGGCGTTGACGACTGTGTGGGGCGTTGGTTATAAGTTTGAGCTGAAATGATCCTCGGGGCAAGTCTTTTTGATAATGTTCTGGACGGCCGTGTGGCCGTGTGAAAGGAGCTTGTATGGAAGAAAATCGGAATATGCTGCCGCCCGAGGGGCAGGCACCCGATGAAAGCGGTGCCGTAACGTCGCCGCAGGTGCATACGGATGATGTCAATGAGGCATCACCTGCCGTGCAGGTGCCTGAAAGCGAGGCGTTGCCCGTGACCGAGCCTGCCGTTGAGGCACAGCGCGCGGATGAGGCAGGGGAGAGCCCGATCGCATTGCACTGGGAATTTGGCGCGACGCCCGTCGCGCCCGCGCCGCAAGCGCCCGCAGGATCGCACGCGACAAGACGCTTTATCGGCGTATTTGCGGCAATAACGGCGGTGTTTCTCGCTGTTTTGATCGTTTTGCTCTTTCTTGGCGATGCAGGTATTAAGATCTATCGCACCGTGATGCACGAGCGCACGGTATTCGTGAAGGAATATGATGCCGACGTGGAGGGGCTGCTCGCCCCCGAGGAGGCGGCTGAGCTCGTCAAAAGGTCTACTGTAACGCTCGTTTCACGTATGGCAACGGGCACCGCCATCGGCTCGGGCTTTATCTATACGGCCGACGGGTATATCTGCACCAACCACCACGTGGTGGAGGGGGCACTGTCCTTGCAGGTGATATTGCCCGACGGTGAGGCAGTGGACGCCACCGTGGTCGGCACCAATGAGATGGCCGATCTTGCCGTGGTAAAGATCGAAAAGACAGGTCTTACACCTGTGAGGATCGGCAGCTCTGCTGCCGCCCTTGTGGGCGAGAGCGTGGTGGCCGTCGGCACACCCGCAAAGATCGATTACAGGGGCACTGCGACCTTTGGTAAGATCTCTGCCACAGCCCGCATCGTGTCGCTTTATAACGATGACGGCGTGGTCAATAAAAAAATGACGCTTTTGCAGACCGACACCAGTGTAAACCCCGGCAACTCGGGCGGCCCCCTTGCCAATATGTACGGCGAGGTGATCGGCGTGGTGGTGATGAAGGTCTCTTATTTCGGCGGTACCGTGTTTGACGGCATCGGGTTCGCTATCCCCATTGACGGGGCGAAGATCATCATTGATGCACTGATCGAGCACGGCAGCTTTACGGGCACGAATCCCGTGGCTACGGGGCGCTCGCTGCTTGGCATAGGCGGCATCGGCATTGAGGGCGGCTATTGGTATTCCGACCCCGCTGATCCCGCTCGTCAGAAGTCCCTCAGTGAGGTGGCAGGCTACACCTATATTCCCGATGACGGTGTTTACGTCACTGCTGTCAACGAGTCAAATGCCGTGGGGCGCCTTGCGGTGGGTGACGTGATCACGCACATCAACGGCCTTGCCATGTATACGGTCTATGACGTGATCGATCAGGTGAACCGTTATCCCGTTTATACTGACGTGACCGTGACCCTGAAGCGCTATAACGGCGACGAATGGAAAACAAAGGTCGTCACAGTACAACTACTTGAAGAAAGGTAAGGAGAACTGCATGCTTTCTTTTCTTGACCCGTTAAGGGTGATCACATCGGATAATGCCGCGTTGGTGGCGCTGGTGCGCCTATCGATCGCTGCATTCTGCGGTGGCTGTATTGGCATCGAGCGCGGCAAAAAGCGCCGTCCTGCGGGCTTCCGCACGCATATGCTGGTGTGCCTTGCCGCTGCCCTTGCGATGATCATGAGTCAGTACCTGACAATGATGATCAACGAATATTGGCTTGCCATGGTCGGCGACTTGAATTCACCCGGCAGCATCTCCACTGACGTGTCGCGCTTTGGCGCACAGATCATCAACGGCATCGGCTTCCTTGGCGCGGGCACCGTTATCGTCACGGGCCGTCAGCAGGTCAAGGGTCTGACCACCGCGGCAGGCCTGTGGGCGTCTGCGTGCATGGGGCTTTGTATCGGTGCGGGGTTTGTTGAGGGTGCGTTGTTTGCCTGTGTGCTGATCATCGCCACGATCACCATTTTTAGCCATCTTGAGCGCTTTGTCGTGTCACGCGTGCGCAACATCAATCTTTATGTGGAGTTTGAGCACGTCGACGACGTGGGTGCCGTCATTTCTGCCATCAAGGCACAGGATATTCGTATTTTTGACGTTGAGATCCATAAAAGCAAGGAGTCGGGCGGCAACCAGAGTGCCGTATTCTCGGTCCTTTTGCCCAAGCGCATGTCGCACGCGACCGCCCTTTCGGTCGTGGCAGGCGTTGAGAACGTGCGCGCCATTGAAGAGCTGTAAGGAGGGAAGCTACCGTGTCTGAATTTTTGGATTATCTCCGTTTTGCCGACGGATTTCATATGTGGGGTGCTGTTGTGCGTATGCTGCTTGCCGTTATTTGCGGCGGCGTGATCGGCATTGAGCGTGAATACAAGCGCCGTCCTGCGGGCTTCCGCACGCATATCCTCATTTGTCTCGGTGCCTCGCTCACCACACTCACCAGCCAGTATCTGTTGCTGGAAATGCAGTGGTTCACCGACCTTGCCCGTCTTGGTGCGCAGGTCATTGCGGGCATGGGCTTTATTGGTGCCGGTACGATCATTGTGACCAAGCGCCGTCAGGTCAAGGGGCTTACCACCGCGGCAGGCCTTTTCGTATCGGCGATCGTCGGTCTTGCCATCGGTGCCGGCTATTTTGAGGCGGCGCTGATCGCAACGGTGCTGATCGTGGTGATCGAGCTGCTGCTCTCGCGCTTTGAATACTTTATTATGTCGACCTCGCGCAACATCAACCTTTACATAGAATATAAGGAAAACGAGAGCCTTTTGCTGATGACCGAGTATTTGCGTACGCACCACGTGAACGTCAGTGATCTGCAGATCACCAAGTCGGGTGCGGCCTCGCAGAACCCTTGTGTGATCTTCTCGCTCGATCTGCCCAAAAAGCTGTCGCACGATAAGCTGATGACCGCCCTCTCGGGCATTTCGGGGGTCGTGTCGGTAGAGGAGCTGTGATAGCTTGGCTTTGCCAAGTGGGGCTGATCCATTTAGGGCCGAACAAAAACACACGAGAAGAAAATAAAAGGAAAACCGCTTTTTCTGTCACAAAAATGGCAGGGGAAGCGGTTTTTAGGTAGAAATTCTTGCGCATTTCAATTTTTATGTGTGCTTTTTAGGCGATGCTCTCGGCATTCGACGCGCTTTTGTATGTCTGTCATGCCGAGATCACATCTTCCGCATCTAAATGACTCAGCCCCTTTACAAATGCGAGAAAATATGGTAAAATACAGTGTATGTTTTTTGAAGGGAGGGCGACGTGTGCGCCTTGATAAATTTTTAAGCGTTACCGCCACTGCCACGCGCAGTGAGGCTGCCAAAGCAGTGCGTGCCCATCGCGTGCTGGTAAACGGCGTGCCGCCAAAGAACGCCGCACAGCAGATCGATCCCGAGCGTGATGTGGTGGAATACGGGGGGCGTGTGGTGACATACCGTGCCCATCATTATATTCTGCTGAATAAGCCCGCGGGCTACGTCAGCGCCACTGACGACGGCAGGGAGCAGACTGTTCTCGACCTTCTGCCCGAAAAATATACCGAGCTGGGGCTTTTCCCCTGTGGACGTCTTGATAAAAATACGTTGGGGCTCATGCTCCTCACTGATGACGGGGAGCTGGCGCACCGCCTGCTCTCGCCCCGTCGCCACGTGACAAAGCGCTATTATTTTAAGGTAAAGTTTCCGCTGACCGCCGAGGAATGCGCGCGCTTTCGCGCGGGGCTGGTGCTGGAGGATGGCTACGAGACCAAGCCTGCCGATATTGCGCTTTGTGAGGATATGCATTCGGGCGTCATTACGCTGGTGGAGGGCAAATACCATCAGATCAAGCGCATGATGCTGGCGCTGCACAACCAGATCACGCATCTTGAGCGCATCAGCTTTGGACCGCTTACCTTACCCCAAGACCTCGCACGCGGTGCGTGGCGTCCCCTCACACCCGAGGAGGAGCAGGCATTGCTTGCCGCCGCCGAGTAGTACGATCCCGCTGTAACTAATTGAAAGGAACCGATATATGGCACTCTCTATTTTTGAAACACTTGCAAAGGAGCTTTCTCTCACCGTCCCGCAGGTTGAAAAAACCGTGGCGCTGATGGACGAGGGCAACACCATTCCCTTTATTTCGCGTTACCGTAAGGAGGTAACGGGGTCGCTCGACGACACGCAGCTGCGCAAGCTTGAGGAGCGTCTGAAGTACCTGCGCAATATCGAGGCGCGTCGCGCCGAGGTGAAAAATCTCATTGCCGCGCAGGAAAAGCTGACCCCCGAAATCGAAAGGGCGATCGACAATGCCGTTACCATCACCGAGATCGACGATATTTACCGTCCCTTCCGCCCCAAGCGCAAGACCCGTGCATCGGTGGCGCGCGAAAAGGGGCTTGAGCCCCTGGCCGAGGCCCTGATGGCACAGGCGCCCGACTATACCCCGACGCTTGATGAGCTTGCTGCCTCGCTCGTCGACCCCGAAAAGGGCGTGAACACCTCCGAGGAGGCCTTTGCGGGCGCCATGGATATTATCGCCGAGGATATCTCCGACAATGCCGAATACCGTAAGGGTATTCGTACGCTGACCGTGGCGCACGGTGTGATCGAAACCAAAAAGCAGAAGGACGAGCCCTCGGTCTATGAGCAGTATTATGAGCACAGTGAGCCCGTCAAAAAGCTCCCCTCGCATCGTGTGCTGGCGATCAACCGCGGCGAAAAGGAGGAGTTTTTGAAGGTGGCCATCACCGTCCCGACCGACATCGTGCTGAACTATTTGTTCAGCCTTGTGGTAAAGGCAGAGGCAAGCCCCGCGAAAAAATACGTGGCCGCCGCCGTCACCGACAGCTACGAGCGCCTGATCGCCCCGTCGGTCGAGCGTGAGATCCGAAACGACCTGTTTGATACCGCAAGCGAGGGCGCCATCGTTTTGTTCTCCGATAATTTACAGCATCTGCTCATGCAGGCACCCATCAAGGGCAAGACCGTGCTCGGCTTTGACCCGGGCTATGCCCACGGCTGCAAGCTTGCCGTGTGCGACAAGACGGGCAAGGTGCTTGACACGGCGGTTATCTATTTGCACCGCGAGAACCAGGCCAGAGATATCATGAAGCGCCTGATCACCCGTTGGGGCGTTGACGTGGTGGCCATCGGCAACGGCACCGCCTCGCGCGAGAGCGAGAAATTTGTGGCGGGGCTCCTGCGTGAGATGAATGTAAAGACCAAATATATCATCGTCAGCGAGTCGGGTGCATCGGTCTATTCCGCCTCTAAGCTGGCCGCTGAGGAATTTCCCGAATTTGACGTTATGCAGCGTTCAGCCGTGTCTATCGCGCGCCGCCTGCAGGACCCGCTTGCCGAGCTTGTTAAGATCGACCCCAAGGCGATCGGTGTAGGGCAGTACCAGCACGACATGAAGCCCGCGCGCCTTGACGAGGCCCTGTCGGGCGTGGTAGAGGATTGCGTAAACCGTGTGGGCGTTGACCTCAATACCGCCTCACATTCCTTGCTTTCCTATATTTCGGGCATCAATGCCGTCAGTGCTAAAAATATCGTCAAGTACCGCGAGGAAAACGGTGAATTTGAAAGCCGTGCCGAGGTTTTGAAGGTGCCTCGCATCGGCGCCAAGGCCTATGAGCAATGTGCGGGCTTTTTGCGCGTGCCTGGCTCTCGCGAGGTGCTGGATAACACGGGCGTGCACCCTGAGAGCTATACCGCCGCACGTGCGCTGCTCGCGCACTTCGGTTACATCGAGGACGACGTGCGAGAGGGCAAGCTGACGGGCCTTTCAAAGCAGGTGGCAAAGGAAGGCACGAAGAAGCTGGCCGCGGCACTCGGTGTCGGCGAGCCGACGCTGGTGGATATTGCCGCTGAGCTTGAAAAGCCCGGGCGCGACCTGCGCGACGATTTTGCCCCCCCGCTGCTTTCCGAGGATGTGCTTGAAATGACTGACCTCAAGCCGGGTCAGGTCCTGTCGGGCACCGTGCGTAACGTCATTGACTTTGGTGCATTCGTTGATATCGGTGTGCATCAGGATGGCCTTGTGCATATTTCCGAGCTTTCGGATAAGTTCGTCAAGCACCCCCGCGACGTTGTTTCGGTGGGCGATATTGTGCGTGTGCGCGTTCTGTCGGTCGACGTGGCGAAGAAGCGTATCGCGCTTTCCATGAAGACGATGAAAAGCGAGAGCTGATGGCTTAAAATCACGCTTTCACACGCTAAAATGTTCATAAATGAACAAAATAAAGCAAAAAAATCGTTAAAAGTGTTCATCGTGTGAAGACCGCAACTTTTGCGTTGTGTATGTTGCACAAACGGCAAGATATTTTTTCGTGGTTTTCACATCTTCCCAATTGACGGTTTTTTTGGTATAATGTATTCGTTAGAAATATATGTCAGGGCGTACTGTGCCCTGAACAAGGAGGATTTATCATGGCAAGCTTGTCCCTTCGTCACATTTACAAAAAATATCCCGGCGGCGTTACTGCGGTTTCCGACTTTAACCTCGAGATCCGCGATAAAGAGTTTATCGTATTCGTAGGTCCCTCGGGTTGTGGTAAAACCACTACGCTGCGTATGATCGCAGGCCTTGAGGAGATCACTGAGGGTGAGCTCTTCATCGGTGACCGTCTGGTAAACGACGTTGCCCCCAAGGACCGTAAGATCGCAATGGTGTTCCAGAACTACGCTCTGTATCCCCACATGACCGTGTTTGATAACATGGCATTCGGTCTGAAGCTGAATAAGACCCCCAAGGAGGAGATCAAGCGCCGCGTAGAGGAGGCTGCTCGTATCCTTGATATCACCCACCTGCTGGACCGTAAGCCCAAGGCTCTTTCGGGCGGTCAGAAGCAGCGTGTAGCACTTGGCCGTGCCATTGTGCGTAACCCCATGGTATTCCTGCTTGACGAGCCCCTTTCCAACCTGGACGCTAAGCTCCGTGCAACGATGAGAACCGAGCTTACCAAGCTCCACAAGAGCGTTGGTACCACCTTCATCTATGTAACGCACGACCAGGTAGAGGCTATGACGATGGCAACCCGTATCGTCGTTATGAAGGACGGTCTCATTCAGCAGGTCGACACGCCTCAGCACCTTTACGACTTCCCCTGCAACATCTTCGTGGCAGGCTTCATCGGCACCCCTCAGATGAACTTCATCAACGGTACCCTCAGCCAGCCTAAGGGCAGCAAGGATATCTACTTCAACTTTGACGGCAACTCCCTCAAGCTTCCCGCAGAGAAGAACGCAGAGGGTGAGCTTGACGAGTACATCGGCAAGGAGGTCGTGGCAGGCGTTCGTCCCGAATGTATCCACGACGATCCCAGCCACCTCGGTATGTTCCCCGAGAGCTGCATCGACGTTGACGTTGACGTGACCGAGCTGATGGGCGCTGAGATCTACCTCTACCTTAACAGCTTTGATAAGGTTGTAGAGGATGGCTCTAACAAGTCTATCCCGAAGGATCCCACCAAGATCACTGCACGCGTTTCCTCTCGTTCCACGAGCCGCGCAGGTGACAAGATCCAGGTGGCCATTGACGTATCCCGTATCCACATCTTTGATAAGGATACCGAGCGCTGCATCGTCCACTAATAGCCGCATATTTGCGACAGAACGCCCCCCACAAACGTGGGGGGCTATTCGTTTTCTTGGAAGTCGACGTAGATTTCTACGCCTTCCTTCCAAGAAACCAAATTCTGTCATCAAATCTGCGGCTATTAGCATTGCGTACAATGTGCGGTCAATGAAATATGTGAACAGAACGCCCCCCACAAACGTGGGGGGGCTATTCGTTTTCTCGGAAGTCGACGTAGATTTCTACGCCTTCCTTCCAAGAAACCAAATTCTGTCATCAAATCTGCGACTATTAGCATTGCGTACAATGTGCGGTCAATGATATTGTGTGGTTAAAGGTTGAATGAATAAAATTCTGTCATTAAATCTGTGGCTATCAGCATTGCGTACAATGTGCGGTCGATGATAATAGGTAAGAGCCTGCTTTTTAAAATTTCTTGACATTCGGTATAAAATAGGATAGAATAATAGGGTAGAACTGTAATAAAAAGGGGGGACGTTTCCGTGAATGGGTATGCTTATCGAAGCGCGCACGCTGCCGACACAGAGGCGCGTTATCGCACGCTCGCGTTGCGCCTTGGGGGCGTCATGCTGGTGTTTTTTGTGGCGTTTACAGCCTTTTCGGTGCTGATTTCACTTGTTGTGCCATTGTTTACCGATACCATGCCGTACCCTGTGGGCACGGTGGTGTATGAGCTGCTGTACGGCGTTTTGTATGCGCTGTGCTTCGGCGCCCCTGTCTTTTGCTTTTATTTGTTTTCGCGCAGGGACAAGGATTATCAGCCCCTTGACCTATCCTTTACGCTGCCGCGTCATTTGCTGCTTTATATTTTTGTGGCGGTGGCCATCGTCAGCGCCGCAGGCTATGTCAACTCCTATTTGCTGGAGCTGATCTCCTTTGATATTCTGCCTGATCTTGGCGGCATCAGCACGGGTGCCACCACCAACGTGGAGCTGGTTTTAATGGTGTTTACTATGGCGATCGTGCCCGGCTTTGTAGAGGAGCTGCTGTTCCGCGGCGTGATCTTGAGAAATATGCTGCCCTTCGGGCGCACCACGGCGGTCATTGCCAGCGCGTTTTTGTTTGGCGTGATGCACCAAAATCCTGCGCAATTTTTCTACACCACGGTCGCGGGGCTGGTGCTTGGCTATATTTACGTGCACACACGCTCCTTGTGGTGCACGGTCATCATTCATATGTGTAACAATTTCCTGGCTGTTGTTTACACGGTCTTGGGTGAGCGCCTGTCATCCGAGATCTATCCTGTGGTGGCATTGTGGATCGAATTATTTGTGTTTGTGTTGGGTGGCGCTTGCGCTGTATACCTTATTTGCCGCACACGCCGCGCGGGGGCAGAGGTCAAGGAAAACGGCGTGTTTGCAGGTGCGCCTCCGACCGATGCGGAGGATACCGACCTGCCCCTGTCGCTCTCACGCCGTGTAAAGCTCTTTTTCAGCGCGCCGATGATCATTTTTCTTGTACTTGCGGCCCTTGAGATGGGGGCACTCCTTTTAATCAATATGGTGTTATGATGAAAGAAATGAACGAAAAAGAACAGCTTGCCCGTGATGAGGCATTTATGCGCCTGGCCTTGGCAGAGGCAAAAAAGGCCGCCGATGCGGGCGAACCCCCTGTGGGGGCGGTCGTCGTGGTGGGTGATCAGGTCGTGGCCGCCGCCCATAATCAACGTGAGGCAACGGGCGATATCACCGCCCACGCCGAATTGCTTGCCGTACGTGCCATTTCTATGGCGGCAAAGGATTGGCGCCTTTGCGATGCCACGGTTTACGTGACGCTTGAGCCCTGCCCGATGTGCGCAGGCGCCCTGCTCGCGGCACGCGTATCGCGCATCGTTTACGGCGCGAAGGACGCTGTGGCAGGGGCCATGGGGTCGGTTTTAAATCTGCCGCGCTTTCCGCTTGGCAGCACTCCCACGGTCACCATGGGCGTGCTGGAGGCCGATTGCCGCGAGATTTTGCAAAGCTTTTTCAGAGAAAAACGCAAAAAATAAACAAAAAGCCGACAGACCTGTCGGCTTTTTTTAAATAAACCATGCGGTGGGCAGGAAAAAGAGGTAGGGCGCCGTGGCAATGGCAAGTGCTAAGCACGTGCGGTGCCTTTCGCGTGGGGTAAGGGGCGCGTCGTGAAAGACGTAAGAGGCGTTAAAGAAGTAGATAAGCACGCCAACAAGCGCCACCACCAGTATCATAATGACAAGAGCAAGGGGCGACGAGAAGGGATTTAAAAACAGCGCGTGCCCAAACAGCTCATAGGTCTTGGGGGCAATTTCCCCTAAGATCACAGACAGGAAAAAGAGCACCGCAGCACCAATGGCATCGGCGGCAAAGCCAAGCCCCCAGGTGCGAAAGATCTTCTTTGGCAGAATTTCAGCGGCGTTTTCTATTTTCATAGCCTTGAAGGCAATGAACACCACAAAAAAATCAACCGCCAGATTGATGGGCAGCGCCGCCGCGATCAGCAGCGGGTGCGCAAACAGCAGCCACACGGGAAAAAAGACATTATATAGTTTGTAAGTTCTTTTTTTCATCGGTTCACCCCCATGCGCATTTTATCACATTCTCGTATAGGTGTCAATATCAGGCAGAGCTATTTTTGTTCCCGCTCTGCTAAAAAATATGTAGGGTTTTTTAATAGGATCCCGTCCTTTGTGGCAATAATTTCTACGCTATCGGTGAAATGATACCGTTTTTTCAACTCCTTTGGAATCACGAGCCTGCCTAATTTGTCAAATTCCTTAATAATGCCGATAGGCTGCATAAAGATACCCCCCTCTTAATAATTTATTTTTGAAAAACCCGATTTTCTTATCTTTAACACAATTATAGCAAGAAAATATGTTAAAGTCAGGTAAATTCTTAACATTAACACAATTAGAGGGGAATATGAAGATTTACGATTTTAACGGCAGCAAAAATATTTGTGGAATGAGAGTGAAGGAGCAACGCAATAGGCTAAAGCTCTCGCAAGAAAATCTGGCGGCTAAGCTACAGATTGAGGGTGTTATGATAGAGCGTGACAGCATCAGCAGAATAGAGATCGGCACGCGCTTTGTGGCCGATTATGAGCTTTTGGCACTGTGTAAGGCTTTAGGCGTAGCCCCCTCTTATTTGCTGGGAATTTCAAGCGGTGACGAGAATAAATAAGTTGTAAAAAAGACTTGTACGCAGTAGGCGCCACGGGCTTGGCTTCAATCACGGTAATACACTTCCGTATTTTTAAAGGTTTTCGGGAAGTGGGTGAATTGCTTTTTGCCAAGGGCAAAAAAGCAAGAGGGCAGGAACCCCTTTTTCAAAAGGGGTTCCTGCCCTCTTTGTTTTTCATTTTTTTCCTTACGCCAAGGCCTGCTCTAAGCGCTCGCGAATGGCGAGGATAAAGTTCTTGGAGTTGACGGCCGTGGCCTTGGTGCCGGGCACCACAAGGCCCACCAGGTCCTTGGTCATGATGCCGTCGTCAAGGGTCTTGATGCAGGCGGCCTCCAGCTTGTCGGCAAAGTCAACAAGGTCGGCAAGACCGTCAAGCTCACCGCGCTTGCGAAGCGCCCCCGACCACGCGTAGATGGTGGCCATCGGGTTGGTAGAGGTGTCCTCACCCTTGAGGTAACGGTAGTAGTGACGGGTAACCGTGCCGTGCGCGGCCTCGTATTCGTATTTGCCGTCGGGCGAAACCAGCACAGAGGTCATCATTGCGAGTGAGCCAAAGGCAGTGGAGACCATATCGGACATGACGTCACCGTCGTAGTTCTTGCATGCCCAGATAAAGCCGCCCTCACTGCGCACCACGCGTGCCACGGCATCGTCAATGAGCGTATAGAAGTAGGTAATGCCTGCTTTTTCAAATTTTGCCTTATATTCGCTGTCAAAGATCTCCTGGAAGATCAGCTTAAAGGTCTGGTCGTACTGCTTGGAGATGGTATCCTTGGTAGAGAACCACAGGTCCTGCTTGGTGTTCAGTGCGTACTGGAAGCAGGAATGTGCAAAGGAGCGAATGGAGCTGTCCTTATTGTAGGAGCCCTGCAAAACACCCGCACACTCAAAGTCGTAGATCGTTTCGCGGAAGGTCTCTTTGCCCTGCTTGTCGGTAAAGATGAGCAGGGCCTTGCCCTCGGCAGGCACGCGGTATTCGGTTGCCTTGTAGATATCGCCATAGGCGTGACGGGCAATGGTGATGGGCTTTTGCCAGGTTCTCACGGCAGGCTTGATGCTGTCGATGAGGATCGGTGCACGGAACACGGTGCCGTCAAGAATGGCGCGAATGGTGCCGTTGGGGGATTTCCACATTTCGGTGAGGTTATATTCCTCCACGCGCTGCTTGTTTGGCGTGATGGTGGCGCATTTTACAGCCACGCCGTATTTTTGCGTGGCGTAGGCACTCTCAAACGTCACCTTATCCTTGGTGCGCTCACGCTCAGGGAGCCCGAGGTCGTAGTATTCGGTCTTGAGGTCAACGAAGGGGAGCAGCAGCTCGTCCTTGATCATTTGCCAGAGTACACGGGTCATTTCGTCGCCGTCCATCTCGACCAGCGGCGTTGTCATCTTAATTTTTTTCATAGTTCAATACCTCCGAACAGCTTGAAAAAAGATATGGTTTATGGTTTTCGGGAAAAAGAGAAGTCTTATTTACTAAAAGCGGCCTTTTGAGCCTGTGCGGCGTAGTAATTCATCAGGCATCCGCGCAAAATGATCTCCTTTTCATTTTCCGTCAGGCCCTTGACGTAGAGGGTCAGTGCCTCGGTGGCGCCGTCGGCACGAATGACCGTTGCAGGGAAGCACTCCTCGCCCTTGGCGATCTTCTCGCGCACGTGAGGGACGAACACGAAGTCGCCCTCCGCATACGTAAAGGGGGTGTCCCCATCGAGCGTAAAGGGAAGAATACCCCAGTTGATGCAGTTGGAGCGATAACGCTTGGTGGCAAATTCATAGCAGATATTGGCAAAGCCGCCCAGCACCTTCTGGCAGGAGGCCGCCTGCTCGCGCGCCGAGCCGTCACCGGGGCGGTTGGCAAATACGCAGGAGCCGAATTGCGTCAGGGGCGCCAGCTCCTCGGCGTTACCCACCAGCGAGAGCGCAAAGTGCAGCTTTTCGGGCATTTCGCCGTTGCGGCGCTTTTGCTCGTCGGCGGCAACCGCCTTGGAGCGCCCTACGTATTGGGGCACACGGCGCGAGAGGGCAAATTCCGAAAGGCGCAGGGGATTTGAGCGGTAAGAGGAGGTCTCACCCGAGGGGATCAGCTCGTCGGTGGTGGTGACGGGGTCGTGGATGACGGCCGCCAGCTCGACAAGCAGGTTATCTGCCAGCTCATACATTTTGGGCCAGTCGGTGATGTTCGGGCCAAAGATGAGGTCGGCATCCTTGTCTGCCTTTCCAAACCCGAAGTAGCAGCGCTTTTCGTAGACCGAACGGTCGTAATGATAGGTATGCGCCTCGTGCGTGTAATCAAGGTCGGTGGCGGCGGTGATGATACCGCCGTTGGCGGCGGTTGCGGCGATCGAGCGCGCGTCCATCAGTGCCACACCCGACAGCTGCCCCTCACCGGGCTTTGAGCCCTCGCGGTTGGGGAAGTTACGGGTGGTGTGGCGCAGGGAGAGCCCGTTGTTGGCAGGCACGTCACCCGCACCGAAGCACGGGCCGCAGAAGGAGGGCTTGATGACCGCACCGTTTGCCAGCAGCTCGGCCGATACGCCGATGCGCGTAAGCTCAAGCGAAACAGGCACGCTCGTGGGGTAGACCGAGAGCGAGAAATAGCTGTTGCCGACGTTGCCGGTCTTTAAGATCGAGGCCGCCTCGTCGATGCTGTCAAACATACCGCCCGCGCACCCTGCAATGATGCCCTGGTCGGCCATCACACGCCCGTCGGGGCGCACCTTGCTGACAAGGTCAAGCGAGGCCTTTTCGCCGAATTTTGCCTTTGCCTCGGCCTCGACCTCGGCAAGCAGGTCCTTTGCGTGCTCGTTGAAGTAATGAATGGTATAGGCACGCGAGGGGTGGAAGGGCAGGGCGATCATCGATTCCATCTTCGACAGATCGATCTCCACCATGCGGTCGTAGTAGGCAACGCGCCCGGGCTTCAATTCGCGGTAATCATCGGGGCGCCCGTGTGCGCGATAGTGCTCGGCCACCACCTCGTCGGTCTCCCAGATGGAGGACAGGCACGTGGTCTCGGTGGTCATCACGTCAATGCCGTTACGGAAGTCGATGGGCAATTCCTTTACACCGGGGCCGACAAACTCCAGCACACGGTTCTTGACAAAGCCGCTTTCAAAGGTGGCGCCCACCAGGGCGATGGCCACGTCGTGCGGACCGATGCCCTTTTTCGGCTTGCCGGTGAGATATACCAGCACCACCTCGGGGCGGTTGATATCGTAGGTGTTCTTCAGCAGCTGCTTGACAAGCTCAGGCCCGCCCTCACCCACGGCCATCGTGCCGAGCGCGCCGTAACGGGTGTGGCTGTCGGAGCCGAGGATCATCGCGCCGCACTTTGCCATTTCCTCACGGGCAAAGGAGTGAATAACGCTTTGGTTTGCGGGCACGTAGATGCCACCGTATTTTTTGGCGGCGGAAAGGCCGAACACGTGGTCATCCTCGTTGATGGTGCCGCCCACTGCGCAAAGCGAGTTGTGGCAGTTGGTCATCGCGTAGGGCATGGGGAATTCGGTAAGGCCGCTTGCGCGTGCTGTCTGGATAATGCCGACGTAGGTAATGTCGTGTGAAAGCATAGCGTCAAAGCGGAGCTGCAATTTATCGGCATCACCCGAGGTGTTGTGTGCCTGTAAGATCGAATAGGCGATCGTGTTTTTGCGCGCCTCGTCGGCGGTAAGGGGTGCGGTGGCGGTGGGCTTGCCGTCAACTAAAAATACACCCGTATCGGTTAATTTGACCATGTAAGCAGTCCTCCCTTAATAAATAATCACCTTATTATAAAATATATAATGCATATTGTCAAGCAAGGTCGTGGAATTTGGGCGGTTTTTTGCGGGATTTTTTCTCTGCCCACACGTGCGCGTGCGCAGAATACACAAATCAAATGTCGTTTGAAAATCCGGAAATTGTAGAAATTTACAAAAGTGGAAAAATGCATCAAAACCGCTTGACAAGGCCTTTTTCGATCATTATAATAAATGTAGTTAGCCAACCCTAACAATTTGCGCTCGGAGCAGCGTACGGAAAGGAGAGGTTTGCATGAAAACGTTAAAGGACGTGGCCGTGGGTAAGACCGCAAGGGTCGTAAAGCTGCACGGTGAGGGGGCCATCAAGCGCCGCATCATGGATATGGGGCTTACCAAGGGCGTGACGGTACGCGTGTGTAAGCTGGCGCCGCTGGGTGACCCGATGGAGCTGACGGTGCGCGGCTATGAGCTTTCCCTGCGAAAGGCCGATGCCGAAATGATAGAGGTAGAGTAAGTCTACTATTTTTTTAGCCTAAGAGTTAGCCAAACCTAACAAGTTATTGAACAGAGGAGAACAAGCATGGAATTAAGAATCGCGCTTGCCGGCAATCCGAACAGCGGCAAGACAACGCTCTTTAACGCCCTGACGGGCTCTAATCAGTTCGTCGGCAACTGGCCGGGCGTCACGGTAGAGAAGAAGGAGGGGCACCTTAAGGGGCAAGAGGGCGTGATCGTGACTGACCTGCCCGGCATCTATTCGCTCTCCCCC
>SVSV01000012.1 GCA_015064125.1 Oscillospiraceae bacterium | reverse complement strand
AGGTATTGGTGACACGGTACGTATTTCCTTGACGGCAGACCCTGTCGAGGAGGTGGCGGCAGCGCGCGACATCTTCTCGGCGCTTCAGCTTTCGGGGCAGAGCGGCATGAATATCGTCAGCTGTCCCACATGCGGTCGCACAAGGATCGACCTCATTGAACTTACGGCCCGCTTCGAGGCGGCGGCAAGGGAGGAGGGGCTCTTGGAAAAGCCCCTGCGCGTGGCGCTGATGGGATGTCCCGTCAACGGCCCGGGTGAGGCGCGTGAGGCTGATGTCGGTATTTGCGGCGGCATCGGTGAAGCGTTGCTTATTAAAAAGGGCGAAATTATAGAGAAGATCCCCGAAAATGAAGTCATTGCGCGATTGATCGCGGAAATCAAAAAAATGTAACGGCAGATCTTATGCCGTTATATAAGGCATAAAAGAGGACGTTATGGCAGAAAAAAGCTTTTTTGAAATATTTTCAAAATATCGGCCCGATGCGGCTGATGCCGCATGGCTGGGAAAAGCGAAAAATATTACGTTGCGCGCCGATAGGGAAAAACGCATTATTGAGATCCGTGCGGCGTTTGACGAGCTGGTAAAAAAGGCCACGCTTTATCGCGTGGAGGCTGAAATTGCCAAGGCCTATCAGCTCTCACTCGTGCGCATTTTGCCGCAGTATCCCGCAGCATGCTTCGGTGAGCCCTATATTGCCGAGATATTAGCGGAAACGCAGCGCATCGGTGTGGTGGCGCGCGGCTTTTTTCATTCCTACCGCGCCACGCTTGATGCCGACACCTTGAAAATTGAATTACCTTATCTTGACGAGAGCCTGTTGCTCATGGAGCTCGGTAAAACGCACGAGGTCATTGCGGGGATCATCCGCAGTGAATTCGGTCTTGAATACCGTGTCGAAATTTGTCACGCCGAGGATCTGGCCGCAAGCTATAGCTACGGTGGCGGCTCCGAGGCCTTGGCCGCTCTTGATGCCCAGCTGCGCAAGAGCAGTGAGGAATATGATCGCGCAAAAAATGAGCGACCTATGGGCAGTGAGCATTCCACGGCAGCCCCTGAGCCCCCCGCGGGTGAGCGCGTGATGTCGTTGCTCGGCGAGGTGGACGCCCCTGTTGTTGAAAACGGTATCTGCCGCATTGGCGCCTTTGTCTTTGACGTGTCCGAGCCTGTGGTCGCAGTTGGCGCTGCCTTTGAGATCCGCCCAAAGGCGATCGCTCATATCACGCATCCCGAGCGTGGGATCGTGGTGATCGGCGAGGTGTTTGGGTATACCGAGGATACCACCCGCGACGGCACAAAGTTTAATATCAGCTTTGGCCTCACGGACGGAAACTCCTCTATTATGGTTAAAAAATTCGGTATGAGTGCCGAGGACAAGGCGGCACTGACCGCAGCTGTTAAGGACGGTGCGGCCGTTGCCCTGCGCGGCTATGCAAAGCACGATACGCACAAGGAGGTGGTCGACATTGACGTCACCTTCTATTATACCGACGTCATGGCCATCAAGAGAAGGGGACGTGCCGATAATGCCCCCCAAAAGCGCGTGGAGCTTCACTTACACACCACGATGTCCGCCATGGATGCGCTGATCCCCCCCGACGTGGCCGTTAAGCAGGCGAATAAATGGGGACACCCCGCCGTGGCTCTTACTGACCACGGTAACGTACAAGCCTATCAGGAGGCAATGCTTGTTGCCGAAAAGCTGGGGCAAAAGGTGATCTACGGTATGGAGGCATACTTCGTGAACGACACCGCCAGCGCCCTTTACGGCACGTATAAGGGCACGTTTGAGGACGAGCTCGTGGTATTTGATATTGAAACCACGGGTCTGTCTAACCGTTCCTGCGGCATCACAGAGATCGGTGCCGTGAAGGTAAAAAACGGTGTGGTGCTTGAGCGCTACGGTACCTTTGTCAATCCCGAAATGCCAATTCCTGCCGAGATATCGGAGCTGACGGGGATCACTGACGATATGGTGAAGGATGCACGCCCCATTGCCGAGGTGCTGCCTGAATTCCTTTCCTTTGTGGGCGAGAGACTCTTGATTGCACATAATGCCGATTTTGATATCGGCTTTATCCGCGCAGCTGCCAAAAAATGCAGCTTACCCTTTGAAAACGCCTACCTTGACACCCTCGCGCTCTCGCGGTATCTGAATACCGATCTCAAGACCCACAAGCTTGATGCGCTTGCCAAATATTTCGGCCTCGGTGACTTTAATCATCACCGTGCAAAGGACGACGCCGAAATGCTGGCTATGATCTATTTCAAGATGCAGGAAAAGCTCCTCGCGGCAGAGATCCGCAATTTCTCGGACCTGCAAAATGAGATGAGTGCCGCGGCCGACCCGCTGCGCCTGCCGACCTATCACCAGATCTTGTTGGTGAAAAACAAAACAGGTCTTAAAAATCTTTATAAGCTTGTATCCTACGGCTATCTTGATTATTACCGCAAGGTGCCGCGCGTACCCAAGACTGTGCTTGAAAAGCACAGAGAGGGGCTTATCGTCGGGTCTGCGTGTGTGTCGGGCGAGCTGATGCGCGCTATCCTTGATAATAAGCCCGAAAGCGAGATCGAGGAGATCGCCAAGTTCTACGATTTTCTTGAGATCCAGCCGATCTGCAACAATCAGTTTTTGGTAGCGGAGGGGAAGATCGCAAACGAGGAGGGCCTGCGTGATCTTGACCGTCGCGTGGTCGAGCTTGGTGAAAAGCTGGGTATTCCCGTGGTGGCTACGTGTGACGCACACGTTCTCAATCCCGAGGACGCCATCTTCCGTGAGGTGCTGACGAGTATTAAAAAATTCGAGGACGGCAACACGCCGTTATATTACCGCACCACCGAGGAGATGCTGGAGGAATTTGCCTATCTTGGTGAGGAAAAGGCCTTCGAGGTGGTCGTTACAAATACCAATCTGATCGCTGATATGGTACAACCTGATATTCGTCCGTTTCCCAAGGGCACCTTTACGCCCAATATGGAGGGCGCCGAGGAGGATCTGCAGCGCATTTGCTATGAGCGCGCCAAGTCAATGTACGGTGATCCTTTGCCCGAAATCGTTGAAAAGCGCCTTGATAAGGAGCTGACCTCGATCATCAAAAACGGCTTTGCCGTGCTTTATATGATCGCACAAAAGCTGGTGTGGTATAGCGAAAGCCAGGGTTATCTTGTGGGCTCTCGCGGTTCGGTGGGCTCTTCCTTCGTTGCCTCAATGGCGGGTATTTCCGAGGTCAATCCCTTACCGCCGCATTATTGGTGCCCGCAATGCCAGCACAACGAGTTTGACGTGCCTGCGGGCATTGGCTCGGGCTTTGACCTGCCCGATAAGAATTGCCCTGTTTGCGGCACTAAGATGCACAACGACGGACACGATATTCCTTTTGAGACCTTCCTTGGCTTCTACGGCGACAAATCTCCTGATATCGACCTGAACTTTTCGGGCGAGGTGCAGGGCCGTGTGCACAAATACACCGAGGAGCTGTTTGGCGCGGAGAACGTATTCCGCGCAGGCACCATCGGCGGTATTGCCGATAAAACGGCGTTTGGCTTTGTGCTGAAGTATATGGAGGAAAAGGGAATTTCCTTGCCGCGCGCCGAGATGAATCGCCTGGCCGCCCATTGTGTTGGCGTCAAGCGCTCGACCGGTCAGCATCCGGGTGGCATCGTGGTCGTGCCCAAGGAATATGAAATTTATGATTTTTGTCCTGTACAGCACCCCGCAGATGACCCTAATTCCGATATCGTTACCACGCACTTTACCTTTGAATATCTGCACGACACGCTCTTAAAGCTTGACGAGCTCGGGCACGATATTCCGACCAAATATAAGTGGATCGAGCGCTTTTCCGATACCAGCGTCATGCAGGTGCCGATGAACGATGCCAGTGTTTACGAGCTTTTTCTTTCCACCAAGCCACTTGGCGTCAGCCCTGAGGATATTGACGCACAGCTCGGTACCTATGGCCTGCCCGAATTTGGCACCAGGTTCGTCATGAAAATGGTAGAGGAGGCCAAGCCCCGTTCCTTTGCAGATCTGCTGCAGATCTCGGGTCTTTCGCACGGTACCGATGTGTGGGTCGGCAATGCGCAGGATCTGATCAAAAATGGCATTTGTGACATTTCGCACGTGATCGGGTGTCGTGATAACATCATGAATGACCTCATTCGTTACGGCCTTGAAAACGCTCACGCCTTTAAGATCATGGAGGCGGTACGAAAGGGCAAGGGGCTTACGCCTGAATGGGAGGCTGAAATGAGAGAGCATAGCGTGCCCGAATGGTATATTGATTCTTGTAAGAAGATCAAATACATGTTCCCGAAGGCACACGCCGCCGCGTACGTCATGTCCGCCATTCGTCTTGGCTGGTATAAGGTACACATGCCATTGGCATTTTATGCTGCGATGTTTACTGTGGCCCCCGGCGGATTTGATGCGGAGATCGTGATGGGCGGTAAGTCAAACGTCGTGGCAACCATTAAGGATATTGAGCGCCGCGGTAAGGAGGCAAGCCCTAAGGAGCAGGCTTCGATATCCACCCTTCAGCTCATAAACGAGGCTATGGCACGCCGCATCCGTTTCCTGCCCGTATCGCTTGAAAAATCTGACTCCCGTGCCTTCTTGCCTGAAAACGGCGCCATTCGTATGCCGTTCTCGGCGCTTGGCGGCGTTGGTGAAAACGCGGCGGAAAGCATTGTGGCAGCACGCAATGAGGAACCCTTTTTCTCGGTGGAGGATCTGCAGATCCGTGCGGGGCTTAATAAGAGCGTGGTGGAGACTCTGCGCCAGGCAGGCGTGCTTGACGGCATCAACGAAACCGACCAGCTTTCCTTTTTCTGAGTTATGAATATCGTATATTATGATAGCCTCGCTTCCACCAATGATGAGGCAAGAAAAAGAGGCGTTGAAGGGGCGCCGCACCTGTTTTGTGTGGTGGCAGACACCCAGACTGAGGGGCGTGGCAGGCTTGGACGCCGCTTCCTCTCACCCACGGGTGGCACGTATTTCAGTGTCGTGCTGCGCCCCACGATACCGCGCGCCGATTACGGTGCGATCACACCGGTCTGCGCAGTGGCTGTGCACCGTGCACTCGTAAGACTTACGGGTGTTGCACCTGAGATCAAGTGGGTCAACGACCTGCTTCTTGACGGAAAAAAGCTTTGCGGTATTCTATCGGAATCTTCTATTGATAAGAACGGCGATCCCTTTGTGGTGGTGGGCGTTGGCATCAACACGGGAAATGAGCCTTTGCCTTCGGAAATCGCCGCGATCGCAGCCGTCCTGCCCGTTGCCGATAAAAATGCTTTGATAGCTGCCGCTTTAGAGGAGCTTTCCTCGTTGGACACTGCATTTTCTACGGGAAATTGGCAGCCCTATTATCGTCGCTACGCTGCGTTTCTCGGTCATAATGTGATGCTTACCGATAAGGAGGGGGCAAAATGTGCACGCGCCCTGGATATTGACGGGAGGGGTGGGCTTGTTGTGGCTTTTGCAGACGGCACTGTTACCACGCTTTGCGGCGGTGAAATTTCCTTGCGCCAAAGCAAATAATTTGACATAATCTTGTAATAAAGGGATTGTGTCGGAGAGAAAAAACCGATTTCGACTCACCGAAATCGGTTTTTTTATTGCAATTCCGATAGGAGAGATTATGTCATTTGAAACAACACTTACGGTTTTAGGGGGAGATTTGCGACAGGCGGCCGTGGCCTCACACCTGACAGCTTCATATCGTGTGCTGACGTGGGCCGTGCCGCACCGACATCTCTCGCCGCTTGTGATAGAGCAAGAGGATTGGCGTGCCGCCGTAGAGGCGGCCGATATTCTGGTGTTGCCATTACCGGCATCACCCGACAGTAAGCACGTATATGCACCGTTTTGCGAGGAGATACAGCAAAAGCCGCCGGAGATCGGGGCGGTGCTTGATCTGGCGCCTCGGGGTGTGCTGGTGGCAGGTGGGAGATTGTCCCACGGCGTGCGCGAATTGCTGACGGCGCGTGGAATTTCTTATTTTGATTATTTTGAAGACGAGTCTTTACAGCAAAAGAACGCCATACCAACTGCTGAGGGTGCAGTAGAGATACTGATGCGCGAGATACCGCGCACGGTAAGCGGTCTTTCGGTTGGGATTACGGGCTTTGGGCGCGTAGGGCAGGCACTTGCACGCTTGCTTATTGCCATGGGTGCTAAGGTGACGGTGGCAGTCAGACGCCTTGAGGCGGTACCTGAGGCAAGTGCAATGGGATGCGAAGCACTGCTGCTTGAGAATCCCTTGTCGCTTGTCGCTCTCGGTGGCGTTGATGCCGTTTTTAATACAGTGCCGCAGCGGATCTTTACCAAAGAGGTATTAAAGGCTCTGCCTGAGGAATTGCTGCTGGTGGATCTCGCATCAACCCCCGGGGGATTTGAGGGTGCTGCGCTTGCAGCACTTGGTCGGCGTGTGATCTTTGCGTTATCCTTACCGGGAAAATATGCACCCTTAACGGCGGGCGAGATCATTGCCGATACTATTTTAAAAAAGATCGGGCAAGGAGGGAGAGTATGATCGGATTTGCGCTTTGCGGTTCATTTTGTACAGTGCGCTCAGCACTTGTGGAGCTGGAGCGACTGTGTGCTGCGAATGAGGTGCAGGGGATCGTCAGCGAAACCGTGTTCGCTACGGATACGCGCTTTGCACGTGCCGCCGACGTCATTGAGGAGATCGGGCAAATCACGGGCAAGCCCGTGATCCATAGCATCGTGGAGGCAGAGCCATTAGGGCCGCGTGTACCGCTTGATGCCCTGATCATTTGTCCCTGTACTGGCAATACGCTGGCCAAAATGGCGAATGGGATCACCGATACGGCTGTTACAATGGCGGCAAAGGCGCATTTGCGCAGTAACCGCCCTTTGGTGATCGCTCTTGCCTCAAACGATGCACTTTCCTCAAATTTAAAAAATATCGGTGCGCTTCTCACGCGGAAAAACGTATACTTTGTGCCAATGCGACAGGATGACCCCAAGGATAAGCCGCATTCGCTGGTGGCAGATTTTGGCAAGCTGGAGGAAACGCTTGACGCAGCACTTAGGGGCAAGCAATATCAGCGTCTGTTTCAGATATAAAGAAAAAGAGGCTGAGGCATTTACACGGACCAAAAGCACACAACAGAAATAAAGATAGGGGCTGCGTCATTTACGCAGTCCCTGCGCAAAAAAGCCGACGGTGGGCTTTTTTGACGCGCGGAATTTGCGGTTTTTGCCTGCAAAACAGGCAAAAATTGCGGTGTTTAGCCGCAAAGCAAAAACGACGGGGGTGAGTACCAAATGCATTTTTGCATTTGACTCACCCCCTTTTTCAGCAGAAAATAATAGCCGTGCAGCTATGCCTTCCGATAGCGCGACAGCCATGCGGTGAGGGCTATGATCAGCAAAAATGCGGCGATAAAAAGCGCGATCAGGAGGGCAGAGCGCTCGCTGGCAGCAGCGCCGCCCAGCACGGCTACAAAAATTCCGGGCAGGCGCCCGACCGTGGAAATGAGTATAAAGGTGCCAAGAGGCATGGTGGTCAGGCCCATGAAATATGCCAGCATATCCTTAGGGACACCTGGGATCAGGAAGAAAACAAACGCAAACATTGTACGCTGGTTGCTTGTTCTTAAAAAGGACACTTTTTGCAGTTTTTCTTCATTATAAAACATTTTCACTACATTGGCACCAAAAATGCGTGACAACCAAAATGCAATGACAGAGCCGATGAGAGCACCAAGGACCGTGAGCAGAGTTCCCCATAAAATGCCGAAGGAATAGCCTGCGACCACCTCAAAGGGGTGCCCCGGAACAGGGGCTAAAATGACCTGTGCCGCCATCAGTGCCACAAACAGGAGCTTGCCACCGATGCCGTAGCCCTCCATGCGCTCGCGAAAGGCCTGCGGGTCAGCCACCATCTCGGTAAGACTGTCCCAAAACAGCACGGTGCCTGCGGCAACGCACAGTAATAAAAACACAAAGAAGGCGATCGCCGAAAGACGTCGCTTGGTCCGATCCTGCATAAGGGTCCTCCTCTTGCATTTAGTTAGACTTTTTCTTATTTTAGCACCAAACAAGAAAAAATACAAGCAAATTTTTTCTTTTACTCTCACCGCGTGCCCACACACAAAAATATTTGTCAGACACGGTTACGATCAGAATTTTTCGTATCATTGAAAAAAACGACCTTATTTCTCATAGAAAACGTTTTTCGGTTTTGGTTTTTGAAAACGAATTTTCTAAAATCTTGTCAAGAGCTCTTTTCAAACTCAAAAATGCGTGCTATAATATATACAATGTATTGAATTGCGGAGGCCTTCTTCCATGAAAAAAATTTCACGTAATCTCACCATGCTGTTTGACTATTATGAAATGTCGATGGCAAACGGCTACTTCAAGAAGGGCATGAGGGATACGATTGCCTATTTTGACGTTTTTTATCGCTCTAATCCCGACGATGGCGGATATGCGATCGTGGCGGGCCTTGAGCAGGTGATCGAGTACATCAACGATCTGCACTTTGACGAGGACGATATTGCCTATCTGCGCGAAAAGGGCGGCTTTGATGAGGAATTCTTTGAATATTTGCGCAGCTTTAAATTCACGGGTGATATCTGGGCTGTGCCCGAGGGCACTGTGGTTTTCCCGGGTGAGCCGCTGATGACCGTGCGCGCCCCTACTATGCAGGCACAGCTGATCGAGACCTATATTCTCATGATGCTCAACCATGAGTCGCTGATCGCCACCAAGGCCGCGCGCATTACCCGTGCCGCTAAGGGCAGACCTGTCAGTGAATTCGGCTCTCGCCGTGCACAGGGTGCAGATGCAGCCATTCTTGGTGCGCGCGCCGCTTATATCGGCGGTGTATCGGGTACTGCCTGTGCCATTGCCGATCAGGTCTACGGCGTACCCGCATCGGGCACCATGGCACATTCCTGGGTGCAGATGTTCGATAGCGAATACGAGGCCTTCCGTGCTTACTGCGAGCTTTATCCGGACAGTGTTACGCTGCTTGTTGATACCTATAACGTTCTTGAGTCGGGCGTGCCCAATGCCATTCGTGCCTTCCGTGACACGGGCGTAAAGAAGTGCGCTGTGCGCATTGACTCGGGAGATATTACTTATCTTTCCTGCAAGATCCGTGAAATGCTGGATGCCGCGGGCTTTGAGCACTGTAAGATCGTTGCCTCGAACTCTCTTGATGAGTACATTATCCGCGGCCTTCTGCTGCAGGGTGCCAAGGTCGATGCCTTCGGCGTTGGTGAGCGTTTGATCACCTCTAAGAGCAATCCCGTATTCGGCGGCGTTTACAAGCTTTGCGCCATAGAGGATCGGGAAGGGAATATTGTGCCTAAGATCAAGCTGAGCGAAAACGTTGGCAAGATCACCACACCCCACTTTAAAAAGGTGTACCGTTTGTTCGGGCGCGATACGGGTAAGGCCGAGGCCGACCTGATCTGCGTGTATGACGAGGTGATCGACGACACGAAGCCACTTGAGATCTTTGACCCCGAGAACACCTGGAAGACCAAGGTGCTTGAGAATTTTGAGGCAAAGGAGCTGCTTGTACCGATCTTTAAAAACGGCAAGCAGGTCTATACCTCTCCTACGCTCCCCGAGATCCGCGAATACTGCAAGGCTTCGCTTGCAAGCATTTGGGAGGAGGTCAAGCGCTTTGACAATCCCCATAATTATTACGTGGACCTTTCTCAAAAGCTTTGGGACATAAAGTACGGCATGATCAAGACCAAGCGCCACGACGCAAAAAAATCAAAATAATACCGTGTAAAATCACCAAATTTTTTGCCGAAATCTCTTGACAAAAAATATCTTGGTTGATATAATAGTAAAGATAATTTAAACGCACCTGCGCGCACGCCACACATGTGGCGTGTCGCGCACACGATATGCGAAAGGAGTACTGTTGTGACGACGTTGCAGAATCTTAATACAGAATTTCTCAAAGCCGACAATATTTCTCCTGTCGTCACCGATGGTGACGCTCTTGCCGCTTTTGTTGATTTTCCCCAATATGTTGCTTTTCCCGGCTTTTGTGACGTGCACGTGCATTTCAGAGAGCCGGGCTTTTCTTATAAAGAAACGATCAAAAGCGGTTCTAGGGCAGCGGCGGCAGGCGGTTATACGGCAGTATGCACGATGCCCAATCTCTCGCCCGTGCCCGATTCGCTGGTGCACCTTGGCGAGCAGCTTGATCTGATTTCAGTCGATGCCGCCATTCGGGTGCTGCCGTACGGCTCCATCACCGTGGGGCAAAAGGGAGAGCGGCTTTCAGCAATGGAGGAGATGGCGCCCTTTGTCGCCGCCTATTCCGACGATGGGGTCGACGTGCGCTCTGACAGTCTGATGCGTGCGGCAATGGAAAAGGCCAAGTCGCTCGGTAAAATGATCGTGGCGCATTGCGAGATCAAATACGAGGGCATCGGCTATATTCACGACGGTGCATATGCACAGGCACACGACCACCGCGGCATCACCTCGGAAAGCGAGTATTTGCAGGTGGCGCGCGATATCGCCCTTGCCAGGGAAACGGGCTGCGCCTATCACGTGTGCCATATCTCCACCAAGGAAAGCGTGGCGCTGATCCGCGAGGCCAAGCGGCAGGGAGTAAACGTTACCTGCGAAACAGGACCGCACTATCTTGTGCTTGACGACAGTCATCTGCGCGAGGAGGGGCGCTTTAAAATGAATCCGCCGCTCCGTGCAGCCGCTGACCGCGAGGCGCTTGTTGAGGGGCTGATGGACGGCACCATTGATATGATCGCCACCGACCACGCACCCCATTCAGCCGAGGAAAAGGCAAGAGGACTTGCCGGCAGTGCCTTTGGCATTGTCGGGCTTGAGACTGCTTTTCCCGTGCTTTATACAAAGCTGGTGCGCGAGGGCATCATTTCACTTGAAAAGCTGATCGACCTGATGTCGGGGGCGCCACGCCGCCGCTTCGGATTGCCTGTAGGCAATGATTTTACGGTCTTTAACCTTGATACGGTGCGGGCTGTTGATCCCGATAAATTCCTCTCAAAGGGGCGCGCTACGCCCTTTGCGGGCTGGGAGCTTTACGGCAAATGTCTTATGACCGTGCATGACGGTCGTGTTGTTTACTCAAGTCAAAAATAAAATTTATCATACAAAATAAGGGAGGCTCTTTTATGGCAAAAAGAACAGACATCAAAAAAATTCTGATCATCGGCTCAGGCCCTATTATCATCGGTCAGGCTGCCGAATTTGACTATGCAGGCACACAGGCCTGTCTTGCACTCAAGGAGGAGGGGTACGAGGTCGTGCTCGTCAACTCCAACCCCGCAACGATCATGACCGATACCACCATTGCCGATAAGGTGTATATGGAGCCTTTGACGCTGGAATATATCGCTAAGATCCTTCGCTATGAGCGTCCCGACGCGATCCTGCCCGGCATCGGTGGTCAGACAGGTCTCAATCTTGCCATGCAGCTTGAAAAGAAGGGTGTTTTGAAGGAGTGCCGCGTTGAGCTGCTTGGTACGAGCAGTGAATCGATCGAGCGCGCTGAGGACCGTGAGCTTTTCAAGGAGCTTTGTCAGTCGATCGGCGAGCCCACTATTCCCTCTGAGATCACATATAGCCTTGACGAGGCGAAGATCGCCGCTGAAAAGATCGGTTATCCCGTGGTGCTGCGTCCCGCCTTCACGCTTGGCGGCACGGGCGGTGGCTTTGCCAACAACGAGCAGGAGCTGATCGAGATCGGCGTCAATGCCTTCAAGCTCTCTCCCGTGCATCAGGTGCTTATCGAAAAGAGCGTAAAGGGCTATAAGGAGATCGAGTTTGAGGTCATGCGCGACAGCAAGGACCACGCCATCACCATTTGCGGCATGGAAAATATTGACCCTGTGGGTGTTCACACGGGTGACTCGATCGTGGTGGCTCCTATTCTGACTCTTAACGACCACGATCTGAAAATGCTCAACGACAGCGCCCTGAAGATCATCAAGGAGCTGAAGATCGAGGGTGGCTGCAACGTACAGTTTGCCCTGAATCCCACCACCAGCGAATACTTCCTCATCGAGGTCAATCCCCGCGTTTCGCGTTCCTCGGCGCTTGCCTCCAAGGCTAGCGGCTATCCGATCGCCCGCGTAACCGCGAAGATCGCTGTAGGCATGTCGCTGGAGGAGATCCCGCTTGCCAACACCACCGCTGCGCGCGAGCCCGTGCTTGATTATGTGGTGGCTAAGTTCCCGCGTTTCCCGTTCGATAAATTTACCAACGCCTCGAATATCCTTGGCACGCAGATGAAGGCCACGGGCGAGGTCATGGGCATTGGCTCCAACCTTGAGGAGTGCGTGCTCAAATCCGTGCGCTCACTCGAGACGGGCGTATGCCATCTGCACAATGCCAAGTTTGACGGCATGAGCAAGATGGAGCTCTTTGCTTATCTTTCTGAGTTCCATGCCGACGGTATTTACGCCGTGACCGAGGCGCTGCGCATCGGTGCCACGATAGAAGAGCTGTATGAGGTGACAAAGATCACCCCCTATTTCCTTGAATCCTTTAAGAAAATCGTGGAAATGGAGAAAACGCTTGCACAGCACAAGGGTGACGTCAAGTGCCTGCACGAGGCCAAGCGTATGGGCTTCAGCGATAAATATATTGCAAGGCTGTGGAAAAAGAAGGAGGATTGGGTAAACAAGCTCAGAAAGGAAAACGGCATTATTCCCGTATTCAGGATGGCAGACACCTTCCACACGGGCGCGTATATTCCGTATTTCTACTCCTCCTACACAGGGGAGAATGCCTCCGTGCTGACGAAAAAGAAAAAGGTCGTGGTGCTTGGTGCAGGCCCCATCCGTATCGGTCAGGGCGTTGAGTTCGACTACTCCACCGTGCATGCCGTTACCACCATTAAGGATTCGGGCTATGAGGCTATTATCATCAACAATAACCCCGAAACCGTATCTACCGACTATACCACCAGCGACAAGCTGTACTTTGAGCCCCTCACGCCCGAGGACGTGATGAACATCATCGAGTTTGAAGCACCCGAGGGTGTGGTGGCCTCGCTTGGCGGTCAGACTGCCATCAACCTTGCCCAGCCCTTGACCGATAAGGGTGTTGCCATCATCGGCACAGATTGTGCCGCCATTGAAAAGGCAGAGGACCGCGGCTCGTTTGAAAGACTCCTTAAGGAGCTTGATATCCCGCAGCCCCAGGGCTGTGCCGTCACCAAGATCGAGGACGGTGTTGCCGCCGCTGAAAAGATCGGTTATCCCGTGCTGGTGCGTCCCAGCTTCGTGCTTGGCGGCCGCGCTATGCAGATCGTATCCGACGAAAAGCAGCTGCGTCATTATCTGAAGACTGCCGTTGAGGTGGATGAGGACAAGCCTGTGCTGGTCGATAAGTATATCATCGGCAAGGAGGTGGAGGTCGACGCTATTTGCGACGGCCGCGACGTGTTCGTGCCCGGTATCATGGAGCTTGTTGAGCGCACGGGTATCCACTCGGGTGACTCGATCAGCGTATATCCCACCTTCAGCGTATCCGACAAGGTCAAGGGCACGATTTTGCAGTACGCGAAAAAGCTCGGGCTTGGCATCGGCATCGTTGGTCTTTATAACATTCAGTTTATCGTTGACCAGAATGAAAAGGTCTATATCATTGAGGTAAATCCCCGCTCGTCGCGCACGGTACCGTTCCTCTCCAAGGCAACGGGCTACAGCCTTGCCGACATCGCAACCAAGTGTATTCTTGGCCAGAGCTTGAAGGAGCAGGGTATTTTCGATCTCTATCCCACTGAAAAGGAGCGTTGGTACGTAAAGGTCCCCGTGTTCTCCTTCAATAAGATCCGCGGTCTTGACGCCTACCTCTCGCCCGAAATGAAATCCACGGGTGAGGCCATCGGCTATGATAATAAGCTCAACCGCGCGCTTTATAAGGCATTGCAGGCCTCTGGCATGAAGCTGCAAAACTATGGCTCGGTGCTGGCTACCATTGCCGATTGCGATAAGGAGGAGGCGCTGCCCCTCATTCGCCGCTTCTATAATCTCGGCTTTAATATCGAGGCAACCGCAGGCACAGCCAGATTCCTCAAAAAGAACGGTATCCGCACGCATATCGTCAAGAAGATCAGCGACCATAGCGATGAGATCAAGGAGGAGATCAGACAGGGCTATATCGCCTACGTGATCAATACCAGCGATATCGGCTCGCGTCACGACCAGACCGATGGCGTGGAGATCCGTAAGTGTGCGACTGAAAACAACGTTTCTATCTTCACCTCTCTTGATACCGTGAAGGTGCTGCTTGACGTGCTTGAGGAAACCACGCTTTGCATTTCTACCATTGATGCTTAAGGTAAAGATAGCATGAAACAGGGATTTTTTAAGATTATTTCTAACGTAGCGCTGACCGATAGCGTCATGAAAATGGTGATGGTGGGGGATACCTCTGCCATCACCGCCGCAGGGCAGTTTGTAAATATAAAGCTAAACGGCCTTTTTCTGCGCCGTCCTATTTCAATTTGCGATTACGATGGGGAAACCGTTACCATTCTTTATAAGGTCGTGGGCAAGGGAACCGAGGCTATGAAAGAAATGGTCGCGGGCGACACGCTTGATGTGTTAACAGGGCTTGGCAATGGCTACGACCGCACCCTTTCGGGTGATCGTCCTTTGCTGCTTGGCGGCGGCGTTGGTGTGCCGCCCCTTTACCGACTTGCCAAGGATCTGATCGCGGCAGGCAAAAGCGTGAGCGTCATTCTTGGCTTTAACACCAAGGACGAGATCTTTTACGAAAACGAATTTCGCGCCCTTGGCGCCGATGTGACCGTCACTACGGTTGACGGCAGCTACGGTAAGAAGGGCTTTGTGACCGATGCGATGGCAGCTGTTGATTATACGTATTTTTACACCTGCGGTCCCGAGCCGATGCTGAAGGCCATTTACCGCGCGTCAAAAACAAGCGGTCAGCTCAGCTTTGAGGAGCGTATGGGCTGTGGGTTCGGTGCCTGCATGGGCTGCTCGTGCAAAACAGTCACGGGCAATAAGCGCATCTGCAAGGAGGGCCCCGTGCTTGTAAAGGAGGATATCATATGGGAGAAGTAAATACCAACGTCACACTTTGTGGCATTACGCTTGACAATCCCGTGATTCCGGCATCGGGCACCTTTGGCTACGGCTATGAATTTGCTGAGCTTTACGATATCAATTGCCTTGGCAGCTTTTCCTTTAAGGGAACGACAAGGGACCCTCGCTTCGGCAATCCCACTCCCCGCATTGCTGAGTGTACCGCGGGTATGATCAATGCCGTCGGGCTTCAGAATCCCGGCGTCGAAAAGGTTATCAGCGAGGAGCTGCCAAGACTTACCAAGTGCTTTCATAAGCCCGTTATGGCAAATGTCAGCGGCTTTTCGGTAGAGGATTACGCTTACACCTGCGAGCGCCTGGATAAAGAGGCACAGGTCGGCTGGCTTGAGGTCAATGTCAGCTGCCCCAACGTGCACGGCGGTGGCATGTCGTTCGGTACGTCGCCCGAGGCTGCGGCTGAGGTAACGGCCGCCGTTAAAAAGGTGACGACCAAGCCTGTGATCATTAAGCTCTCTCCGAACGTGACCGACATCGTGTCGATCGCCAAGGCTTGCGAGGCGGCAGGCGCTGACGGTATCAGCCTTATCAATACCATGCTTGGCATGCGTATTGACCTGCGCACGAGAAAGCCCGTCATTGCCAATACGATGGGCGGCTTTTCGGGCTCTGCTATTTTTCCCGTGGCCTTACGTATGGTCTATCAGGTCGCGCACGCGGTAAAGATTCCCGTGGTGGGCATGGGCGGCGTTTCCTGCGCCGAGGACGTGCTTGAAATGATGCTGGCAGGCGCTACCGCCGTTGAGGTGGGGGCCGCCAATCTGGTGGATCCCTTCGCATCGAAAAAGATCGTTGAGGATCTGCCGTCAGTGATGGCGAAATACAAAATCAATTCTTTAAGTGAGATTATCGGAGGTGTAAAAGAATGGGAAAAGACGTGATCATTGCTTGTGATTTTGACAGCGCGGCAAAAACCTTTGCCTTTCTTGACCGTTTTACGGGTAAAAAGCCCTTCGTCAAGATCGGCATGGAGCTGTTTTACGCAGAGGGACCCGCTATCGTTCACGAGCTGAAAAAAAGAGGGCATAAGATCTTTCTTGATTTGAAGCTGCACGATATCCCCAATACCGTGAAAAAGTCAATGGCCGTGCTTTCGCGTCTTGACGTGGATATGACCAACCTGCACGCAGGCGGCACGATCTCCATGATGGAAGCTGCACTTGAGGGCTTAACGCGCCCTGACGGCACGCGCCCTTTGTTGATCGCTGTAACGCAATTGACCTCTACCGACCAGGCCCGTATGGAAAATGATCTTTTGATCAGGGAGCCCATTGATAAGGTCGTGATGCATTATGCACATAACGCCATGGTGGCAGGGCTTGACGGTGTCGTCTGCTCGCCTCTTGAGGCGGGGAAGGTGCACGATACCTGCGGCAAGCAGTTTTTGACCGTTACACCCGGTGTGCGCTTTGCCGACGGTGATATCGGCGACCAAAAGCGCGTTATGACACCTGCCGAGGCCAAGAAGATCGGCTCTGATTATATTGTGGTGGGCAGACCCATCACCGCCGCTGAGGATCCTGTGGCTGCTTACGAGCGCTGCCTTGCTGAATTTGTAGATTAAGGAGTAACGAAATGGAAAGCTATAAGAGAGAATTTATCCGTTTTTTAGAGGATGCGGGGGTTTTGAAGTTTGGTGATTTTACCGCTAAAAGCGGCCGCAAGATTCCTTACTTTATCAATGCAGGCGATATCAAGACCGGCGACCAGATTGCCAAGCTCGGCGAATTTTACGCAAAGGCCTATTTTGAAAAGGTAGGCAACAAAAGGAGCGTGCTCTACGGCCCTGCCTATAAGGGCATCTCTATTGCCGTTTCTGCGGCCGTGGCGCTTTCCAAAAACGGCCTTGACGTGCCCTTCTTCTTTAACCGTAAGGAGGAAAAGGATCACGGTGAGGGCGGCATTTTCGTCGGCTACGTGCCTAAGGCCGGTGAAGAGGTCGTCATTGTAGAGGACGTTATCACCGCCGGTACCGCTATCCGTGAGAGCATGGCCAATCTTTCTGCCCTTGAGGGTGTTAGGGTTGCCGCCACCTTTGTGATGGTTGACCGCAAGGAAAAGGGCAAGGGAGAGAAATCCGCCA
Organism: Oscillospiraceae bacterium; assembly: GCA_015064125.1. Taxonomy (GTDB): domain Bacteria; phylum Bacillota; class Clostridia; order Oscillospirales; family CAG-272; genus Firm-07. The sequence continues at coordinate 10,283 of SVSV01000012.1, read as the reverse complement.
TGGCCGAGGTTGCCGATGAGTTCGGGTTCCCTGTATATTCCGTGGTTGACGTTTACGATATCATTGAGTATCTTGAGGAAGATCCCAAAAACGAAGAAAACGTAGCGCGCATTAAAAATTATCTGGCCGTTAACGGTGCAAAAGCATAAGGCACGGAGGAAATTTGCATGAGAAGTGTTATTGATATTCTTGATTTGTCGGTTGAGGAGGTTGACGAGCTTCTGGCAAGTGCCGAAGATATGATCGCCAATCCCCTTAAGTATAGCGATGCTTGCCGCGGTAAGAAGCTGGCAACACTCTTTTTTGAGCCCTCTACCCGTACGCGCCTTTCCTTTGAGGCCGCGATGTATGAGCTTGGCGGTAACGTCATTGGCTTTTCCTCTGCCAGCAGCACCTCTGCTTCAAAGGGTGAGAGCGTGGCAGATACCTCCAAGGTGATCAGCTGCTATGCTGATATTATTGCTATGCGCCATCCTAAGGAGGGTGCCCCCTTTGTTTCCTCGCAAAACGCAAGCATTCCCGTTATCAATGCAGGTGATGGCGGTCACCATCACCCCACCCAGACCCTTGCAGACCTGCTTACCATCAAGCACGAGAAGGGCAGACTCAGTGACCTTACCATCGGCTTTTGCGGCGATCTGAAGTTTGGGCGTACCGTCCATTCGTTGATCACTGCGCTTTGCCGTTATACGAACATCAACTTTGTAATGATTTCACCCGATGAACTCAAGCTTCCCGGCTATGTGAAGAATGAGATCCCCGAAAACGGCAGCTTTACCTACCGCGAAACCACCGATCTTGAGGCTGTGATGCCTGAGCTTGATATTCTTTACATGACCCGCGTGCAGCAAGAGCGCTTTGACGACATTGCTGAGTATCTTCGCTTGCGTGATGCCTATATCCTCACGCCTGAGAAATTGCTCCCCGCAAAGAAGGATCTCATCGTGCTGCATCCGCTGCCTCGTGTAAACGAGATCAGTGTTGCCATTGACAACGATCCCCGTGCCTGCTACTTCAAGCAGGTCAAAAACGGCAAATATATGCGTATGGCGCTGATCCTCAAACTCATCAAAGAGGCACAAGCCAACCCTGACCGTGTACAAAAAAATACGGAAGGCACTTATCTTTATGACTACAAGTGTGACAATCCGCGCTGCATCACCACTACTGAGCAGGAGCTTGTGCAGAAGTTCCGTGTGGTGAGCCCTGAAAACCGTATTTGCCGTTGCATTTATTGCGACACGAAGAAAAAGTATTGATTTTATGAATAGGATTATACCAAGGCTGTTGATCTACGGCTCGATGCCGCAGGACTGCATTTTAATGGAGCTCGGGGCGGTCTGTCGTGATGCCGCCCAACCGAGCTTTGACAAGGCTGATCTTGTGTCGCGTGTCTATCGTCAGGTCAAGCGCTTGCTGGTGCTTGCAACCGATTTTGGCTTTGACGAAAATCTGTGGCAGAATTATTTGACCTTTTTGCTCATTACCGATGAAAATCCCTTTACGCTGACTTGTGAAAAAATGGGCGTGCGAGAGGGAAGCGTCAATCACTTTGCAAGGCAGGATTTTGCCGCCTTCCGCGAGCTCTTTCATTATGATTTTGGGCCGCTTGAGGAAAAGCTGGGCGTTGATTGCTTTTCGTGTCTGACGAGTTATCGCGCCATTGAAAAGCCCGAGCTGATGTATAACAAGAGCGTGAGCGAGAAGGTGCGCGCACTCTCGCAGTTGCTGGCAAAAGCCCCCGATACCGATAGCTTTTTTGCACATGTGACCGATTTCTACGCCGCATACGGCGTTGGGCAATTTGGTCTTAACAAGGCCTTCCGTATTCAAGAGGCCGAGGCAGGGCGCGTGGCGTTTCAGCCCATCAACAATATGGAAAGGGTATTGCTTTCCGATCTTGTGGGGTATGAAATTCAAAAGCAGCAGCTGGTGGAAAATACCGAGGCCTTTGTGTCGGGCAAGCGTGCCAATAACGTGCTTTTGTACGGCGATAGCGGCACGGGTAAATCTACGAGCATCAAGGCGATCGTCAATGAATTTTATCCTAAGGGCCTGCGTATGATCGAGATCTATAAGCATCAGTTTAAGGATCTTTCGCAGGTGATCGCACAGATCAAAAACCGCAACTATAAGTTTATTATTTACATGGACGATCTTTCCTTTGAGGAATTTGAGATAGAATATAAATTCCTGAAGGCCGTGATCGAGGGCGGTGTTGAGACCAAGCCGGAAAACGTGCTCATTTATGCCACCTCAAACCGCCGTCACCTGATTCGGGAGACCTGGGGTGACCGCTCCGACGTGCACCTCACCGACCAGGATGTGCATCATTCCGATACAATGGAGGAAAAGCTTTCTCTTGCTACGCGCTTTGGCCTTGCCATTAACTACTCAAAGCCGTCGCGTGACGAATATTTTGCCATTGTAGACGAGCTTGCCGCACGCTATCATATCGACCTGCCCGTTGAGCAGCTTCATTATGAGGCGAACCGATGGGAAATGCGCCATGGCGGCGTTTCGGGTCGAACCGCACAGCAATTTATCAATCATTTATTGGGTAAAAGCAATAACTAATGAGGAGAAGATCATGCTTCCGAAGGCAAAGGGCTACGCCATTTATCCTGCTATTGTGCAATCGAACAAGAAAACCGAAATGGTGATCGCGCCCACGGAGCGTTCGTTTATGCTTTACGAGGGTGAGGAATACGAGCTTAAAATTATCCCTGTTGACGGAGATTTTCCTTCCTACAAGGAGCCCACGTCGCATGTGATCCTTGGTGCTGTGGCGAAGGATGGCGTTTTGCGCTTCAGCTACACCTTTGAGGGTGAGATGGAGTTTGTCGTCTGGCTTTATCACAACGAAAAAAAGCTCCAGAAAATGAACGTATACGCGCTTGAGTCGGATCTTTTAGGTTTGATTCCCCTGAAGGGTGATTTTCATGGCCATAGCTATCGCTCGGACGGCTGTGATGACCCCGTGGCGCTCGCGGGTCACTACCGCGAACAGGGCTACGACTTCTTTTCCTTAACCGACCATAACCGCTATTATCCGGGCGCTGAAATTGACGAGGCCTATGGGGATCTTGACCTTGGCATTACGCGTGTGCGCGGTGAGGAGGTGCATCCCATTGGCTCAGCCGTGCATATCGTGCATGTGGGCGGTCATACAAGCGTTTGTGAGCAATACACCGAGGATCCCGAGGGATTTGTTGAGTTGGTCAAGCCTTATTTTGATAAGATCCCCGCAAACGTGCCCGAAAAGTATCACGATAGATATGCCAAGTGTCTGTGGGCGACAGATCGCATTCACGCGGCGGGCGGTCTTGCCATTTTTGCGCATCCGTATTGGACGCCGGGTAGCAGTCAGGCACATAATGTGTGTCAGGAGCTGGCTCGTCTGCTGCTTACCAGCGGTATGTTTGATGCTTACGAGCTGGTTGGCGGTATGGAGCAGCACGGTGTGAACCGTTCTGTGGCACTTTGGAACGATTTGCGCGCTGAGCAGGGCCTTCGCATTCCTGTGGTGGGCTCGAGTGACGTGCATGCTGTTTCCGACGATTATGCTTTCCCGAATTATTTTACGATCTGCTTTAGCAAGGCAAGAGATAACGATGCCATTATTGATGCTGTAAGGAAGGGCCTTTCGGTGGCTGTTGAGGCAAGCGGTGACGATCACGATCGCGCCTTCCGCTGTTACGGTCATTTGCGCCTTGTCAATTATGCGCACTTCCTGTTAAAGCATTATTTCCTGCCCATGCAGCGCATTTGCCAGGGCGAGGGTGTTGCCATGCGCAGCTATGCGATGAACGATGCGCCTGCCGCATTGGTTACGTTGCAGGTCGAGCAGACAAAACGCTTCTGTGACCGCTTCTTCGGTCGTGCCGAGGCGCCGTTGCCCAATGCCGATATTGCCGCATTTGTGGCACGCGCACGCGCGCGTCAGCTGAAGGGGCCGATCACGTGCGGCTCGCAGATCATTTCCGAAAAGATCACAAGACGTGTGTGAACGACAAAAAACAGGGGTAAGGCGTTGCCTACCCCTGTTTTTTGTTATTTTATGCTTTAAATGCAGTTAAAAATGCATCTTTTGCTGTTTTTGTGTCGTCTTGTGATAATACGAAATAGGCAACGTATTGTCCCTTTGTCAGGACCGTGGCATTCTGATAGCGCCATAAACGCTCCGTCAGATCATCAGTTGGGTAAAGTGCCGACAGTGAAGCAAGTGCCTCTTGCTCGCTCTTCAAATATTCACGTATGCCACGCTCCACATCGGCGGTGCTCACGCCATCCCCAACCTTAAAAATGCCGATCTCGCGCGTGCCGCCGTCGGTCGTGTCAAGCAGCAGCACGTGCTCCTCGGTGTTTCCGATAAAATCAAAGGTGGTTTCCGCAAAGTCCTCGTCGACCTCTGCCAGATGCGCACCGTTTGGCAGGGCGGTGCTGATCTGTTTGCCAAGCGAGGCACAAATGGGGTCTTCTGCATGCATTTGACAGCCGCTTAGCAACAGCAAAAATAAAAATAATACTAAAAAATATCTTTTCATGCGCTCCTCGTGATCTCCTGCTCGTAATTTTCCAGGTTTTTAAAAATTGCATCGTATGCGGCTGCCGTTAAATGAATGCCGTCATCACTGTAACAGTATTCCTGTGCCAGAAATCCGTCGTGATCCTTTAAGATGCGGTTGGCATCAACAAACACCAGTCCGCGCCTTTTGGCGATGGTAGCAACCGTTTCATTGGCCTTGTCGACCATTTCGTTGGTGATGGCCCTGCTCTGGCGGCCAACAGGGAATATCGATTGCAAAACAAGCGTGGTATCAGGGCTTTCCGCTAAAATGGCATCAAGTAGCTTTTCGTAATAAAATTCAAAGGATGTTTGGTCGTTTCTGTAATAATAAACACCGTAATCGATGCCGAGCGTAATAACAAGGCGCTGCGGCTTGATGCGTGCCGCCACCTCGGCGATGGTCAGCTCCTCGCCGCTTTCGGGGCAGAGGATACGCTCGTAGGTAATGCGTGGGCTAAGATTTAAATAACGGCTTTTCGTCATCCACACACGCCCTGCGGCGCCGCTTTTACCAAAGGGTGCGCGTGTGGCCATGTGCGCAGTGGTGGAATCGCCAAGAAAGGTCAACGTATCCAAAAAATTGATTTGTGTGTTTTCAGGTGAACGGGTATCTGCCATAGAAGCCGCTGTAGCCTGAGTGCCGCAGGCTGTGCCTGTGAGGGCCAGTAAAAAGCAAAAAAGACATAAAAAAACACGGTTGAAGTGCATAAGAGAACCTCCGCTTGAACTTCAACCGTATTATGTGAGCATTTAATTTTTATATACGCTGGTATATTCTGAGCTTTCTCGTGTCAGGTGCTTGATGCGGCGGCGCATAAAGACGACGAAGCCCATCACCACAGCATAAATGAGCGTCAGCGCCAAAAATAAGATCAGTGCTCCCGAGGCTTGTGCGTCGGGATTTTTATTCGGTAAAAATAAAAACAGCCATATACTGCCGATGGTGAGTGCATAGTGCACGAGGAGTGCGGGAAAGCCGGAAAGTACGGCGGAGCTCCAAAGCGTGTTTGCCGCGGCAAAGCAAATGCAAAATGGCAGGATGAGCATCAGGGCAACGGGGTGCATGGCACGCGTGATGTCGTTGCTGATCAGCCAGAACAGGAAGATCAGCAGGAACGTAGTGATCGTATAATATATGCAGGAAAGACGCAGGATATGCGCGACAATGCTTTTCTTTTCTTTGGGCTTTTGCTTGATATTCTTCTTTTTTGCCATTTTTGACCTCACTTTGAAGATTCTTTTTTTATTCTATCATACCTTGATCAAAAACACAATACTTTTGTGAAAAAATTGTCTTGATGGGTGGCCTTTCGTTGACAGAAGGGCAAAAAAGTAGTATAATATTTTATATAGCAGATATACCGACGGAGGTCGAGTTGTATATGAAAAAATTTTTGGCAGTTGACGGCAACAGTATCGTAAACCGCGCGTTTTACGGTGTGCGCCCCCTTTCCAACAAGGAGGGTTTTCCCACAAACGCCCTTTTTGGCATGGTTTCTATTCTCGAAAAGAATATTGAGGCTGTCAAGCCCGATTATTGTGCCATTGCGTTTGATTTAAAGGCACCCACGTTTCGCCATAAAATGTATGATGCCTATAAGGCAGGGCGCAGACCCACTCCCGAGGACTTGCTACGCCAAATACCCGTTGCCAAGGAGCTGGCGGCGGCGCTTGGCTTTACCTGCCTTGAAATGGAGGGCTATGAGGCCGACGATATTTTAGGAACTGTTGCTACCTTTGCACCGAGCGAGGAGTGTGAGGTCTACGTGCTGACGGGTGATCGCGATGCCTTGCAGCTGATCAGCGGCCGCGTGCACGTCTTGCTGGTAACGAACACTGAAACCGTAGATTTCAGTGCTGCGCGCTTTTTTGAAAAATACGGCGTTGCCGCATCACAGTTTGTTGACGTAAAGGCACTGATGGGAGATAGCTCGGATAATATTCCGGGCGTTCCCGGTATTGGTGAAAAAACGGCCTTGAAGCTCATTGCCGATCATGGCTCGCTTGACGGTGTTTATCAGGCGCTGCCAACCGCCCCGCTCACCCCATCCGTGCGCCGTAAGCTGGAGGAGGGAAGAGATAGCGCTTATCTTTCAAAAAAGCTTGCCACCATTTACCGTGAGGTGCCGATCGATACGGCGCTTGCCACGTATCATTATGGGGGATTTGCGCACGCCGCGCTTTTAAAGCTCTTTACAAAACTTGAATTTCACGCTTTTATCAAGCGATTTGGACTCGGTGAAGCCGCGCCTGCCGTATCTCGCGTGCAAGGTGACGTTTCCGTGCCCGTGCTGAGGGCCGCTGACGTTTCGGGCTTTGGTAAGACGGTGGCCCTTGACGTGCTTGATGGCAGGGTGTTTGTCTGTAACGGCACGGTCCTTACATGCGTAGAGGATAAGGGAGTGCTGGAGGCGTTGCTGGCAAGCCCTGAAACGGAATTCATCTGCCACGATGCAAAGGCCGTATATCACGCGCTGGCAGCCTTGGGTGTGTCGTGGCGTGGCTGTCATTTTGATACAATGCTGGCGGCTTACGTGTTAAATGCCGCAGAAAACGGCTTTGATCTGCCGCGCTTGGCGCTTGGGTATCTTGGTGAGCAGGCAAGTGCTGCCCCCTTGCACCTTTTCACGGTATTGGCCCTAAAAGCTGTGCTTGCTGAGCGCATCAGGGAACAAGATGTGCAGGATCTGCTCTTTGAGATCGAAATGCCGCTTTGTCGCGTTCTTACGGATATGGAGCAGGTTGGCTTTGCTGTAGATGCCGACGGCCTTGCCGCTTACGGTGCACAGCTCAGTGAGGTGGCGGAGCAGCTTGCCGCGCGCATTTATTTTGCAGCAGGAGAGAAGTTTAATATCAATTCTCCCAAGCAGCTTGGTGAGGTGCTGTTTGAAAAGCTGCAGTTACCTCACGGTAAGAAAACCAAGACGGGCTATTCCACCAATGCAGAGGTTTTGGAAAAATTGCGCTATGCACATCCCATCGTTGAGGATATTTTGGATTACCGTCAGGTAACAAAGCTCAATAGCACCTATGCCGAGGGGCTACTAAAGCAGATCGAAAAGGATGGACGAATTCATACGACCTTTAAGCAAACGGGCACTGCCACGGGCAGGCTTTCTTCAGCTGAGCCGAACCTGCAAAATATCCCGATCCGCACAGACCTTGGCCGTGAATTGAGGCGTTATTTTATCACAAAAAACAACAATTATATATTAATTGATGCAGACTACTCACAAATCGAATTAAGATTACTGGCATCCATGGCAAATGACAGTGCCATGATCGAGGCCTTTAACAGTGGTGCGGATATTCACGCCTCTACCGCCGCCAAGGTCTTCCGTTTGCCTGAGGCGGCCGTTACACCCGAGCTGCGTAAGCGTGCCAAGGCGGTGAATTTCGGTATTCTTTACGGTATGGGCGCACATAGCCTGTCCGAGGATCTGCACATTTCTATGGCACAGGCAAGAGAATATATTGCAAGCTATTTTGCCGCCTATCCCGAGATCGATGCGTATTTAAAAAACGTGATAGCCGAGGCAAGAGCGACGGGGTACGTAAGCACCCTCTTTGGCCGCCGTCGCTATATTCCTGAGCTTTCTGCTACCAATAAAATGCTGCAGCACTTTGGCGAGCGTGTGGCGATGAACAGCCCCATTCAGGGGACTGCTGCCGATATCATTAAAATTGCCATGCTGCGCACCGATGCACACCTGAAGCGCGAGAAGCTTGACGCGCGCCTGGTTTTACAGGTGCATGACGAGCTGATCATAGAGGCCCACCGCGACGTAGCGGAGAAGGCCGAGCAAATTCTTGTAGCGGAAATGGAGGGGGCTGCCAAGCTTGCCGTGGCGCTTTCCGTCGGCGTTGCAAAGGGGGCTACCTGGTATGACAGTCATTAAAAGAAAAAGTGGCGTTTTACTTCACGTTTCCTCCTTGCACGGCGAATATTCGGTGGGCTCCTTTGGTGCTGCTGCCCTTGAATTTGTTGATTTTCTTGCTAAGAGTGGCTTTTCCTATTGGCAGGTGCTTCCGTTTTGCATTCCCGACGAATGTCATTCGCCTTATAAATCCGAGGCCTCTTTTGCGGGCAATCCCTACTTTATAGATCTGCCTTTGCTTGCCGCCGAAGGACTTTTGACAGGTGAGGATTTGGCGGCGGCACGCCAAAAGCAGCCCTTTCTTGCGGAAAACACGCGCCTTGCAAAGGAGCGTGAGCCGCTGCTACGACTTGCCGCCTCGCGTGCGACAAACCGTGAGGAGATCCTTGATTTTGTCAGAGCGCGCCCACAGCTGGAAAATGCCTGTCGGTTTCTCGCCTTAAAACGCAAAAACGCTGATTTGCCTTGGCAGGAATTTACCGATTTTGAGGTAAACGAGGCGGATTATTTCTATTTTGCCTTTACGCAGTTCCATTTCTTCCGTCAGTGGCAGGCAGTGAAATCCTATGCGAACGCCAAGGGAATTTCTATTATAGGTGATATCCCGATCTACGTAGCCGCTGACAGCGCCGACGTCTTTGGTAACAGGGAGCAATTTTTACTGGATGAAAGAGGGGATCCTACCGCGGTTGCAGGCGTGCCGCCCGATTATTTTGCCGCGGACGGGCAGCTGTGGGGCAATCCGTTATACGATTGGAAAAAAATGAAGGCAGACGGCTTTTCGTGGTGGCGCGCGCGCCTTTCCTTTATGTTAGAGCTGTTTGACGGTGTACGCATTGACCATTTCCGCGGCTTTGAGGCCTTTTGGAGTGTACCGGCTACCGCCAAAACCGCCAAGGAGGGCAGGTGGGTCAAGGGCCCGGGGGCGTCACTTGTGAAGGCGCTTAAAGAGGTCGCGGGGGATAAATTGATCATCGCTGAGGACCTGGGCGATATCACCGAGGGAGTTAGGCGCTTGGTTTCAAAAAGCGGCTTCCCGGGTATGCGCGTGTTTCAATTTGCTTTCCTCGGTGACCCCAACACACCTCATTTACCGCATACTTACGAAAATAATTGCGTGGCGTATACGGGCACGCACGATAACAATACCTTACTTGGCTACGTGTGGGAGCTTGACGACGCCACACGTGCCAAAATGCTGGAATATTGCGGTTATACCGCCGCTGATTGGGATAACGGCTACGATGCGATATTGCGCACGATGCTGCAGTCGCACGCAGGCGCGGTGATCTTTCCCATACAGGATCTGCTGGGCTTTGGCGCAGATACGCGCATGAACACGCCGGGCAGATCCGAGGGGAATTGGGCATACCGTATGACAAAGGAGCAGCTTTTGGGACTTGATGCCGCCAAATATCGCCGTTTTAATGAGCTTTACGGCAGAATTTAAGGAGAAGAACAATGGATGAAAAAAGATTTGAGCGTATTTATAAGCAGGGTGTTATGGATGTGATCGAGATTTGGGTGGATCGCGAAACGGGTGTAAATTACATGTTCCGCCAAAGCGGATATGCAGGTGGCATCACCCCCTTGCTTGACCGCGAGGGAAATCCCGTGGTATCGCCGATCACGAAGTGAGAATAAAAATCCCCCCGCATAGCGGGGGGTATTTCAGTTTCGGGCATAGCCCTCATATTACTGGCGGCGTACAAGTGCGCTGTGAATTGGCCTGCCAGCCGCGCAAATGTTACCTGCTACCCGTCAACGGGTTCTCCCATCCTTTTGTTTTCACCGAGCATTGTGCTTTTTTAAAGCCTCCCTTGTGTAAAGGGAGG